>NZ_CP032382.1:6051414-6364267 GCF_003589925.1 Chryseolinea soli
ACGCAGCGATGCAAAAGCAACGATAACCTTACATGTAACTGACACATCCGTAGGAGATCCCGGTTATGTTTAACACTTTTGCGGCTGTTAGCTATACCTGTACCGTATGAGATTTGTGTTTGCGGCTGTCCTGTTGGCAGCCGGTTGTGTTCCAGTGTTGGGACAAGATTTTGATGCCTACAAAACCTTGATGCCCCAAGGTCCCGTTCCAAAAGATTTTACAGAGCGCACTGCCGACAAAGTGGCCACGGAGGTAACTACCGTGACCGGAAAGAACGCGCGTCAAAAAAAGATCAAGAAGAAGTTCGTGCTCGAGAGCACGTTCAGCATCGACGACTTCCTGGCCAGCGGCAGCGTGTTGTTCAACGACGAGGTGTCGCTCTACCTTGACCAGGTGTTGCAAGAGATCCTGAAGCCTTATCCTGATCTAAAAAAGAAGATCCGCGTGTACGCCGTCAAATCCACGTCGGTCAATGCGTTCACGACCAACAATGGGTTGATCTTTGTGAACCTCGGCTTGCTGGCGCGGCTGGAGAATGAGGCGCAATTGGCCTTTGTGTTGTCGCACGAAGTGGTGCACTATCAGAAGAAACACGTCATCAATGCATATGTGACCAAACTCGAGATCCAGCGGGGGCACGGCGACTATCGAAAGCTCTCGGTCAGTGAAAAAGGTTTCGCCAAAAGCACGTATTCAAAAGAGCTCGAGTCCGAAGCCGACCTCGACGGTGGCTCCATCTACCTGAAAAGCAACTATATCAAAGATTCCATCGACCGGGTTTTCGACGTGCTGAAACTGGCCGACTTCCCGTTGTTCTGGGGCAAGTTCCAGAAAGAACGCTTCGAATCGGGACGTTATGTCTTCCCCGATTCGGTCACGCTCGCCAACGTGAAAGCTATTGCCGTCGACGAGAACTATGACGATAGCGAGAGCAGTCACCCGAACATAAAAAAACGGCGCGAAGCTGTGCGCAAGAAATTTAAGAACAGCAGCGGCGGCGATGACTACCGTGTCTCGGAATCGAAATTTCAGCTGGCCCGCAAGATTGCCCGCTACGAACTGTGTCGTCAGTTTCTTTTGGAGCACCGCTATGCCGAGTCGCTGGCGCTTGCCATGAGCCTGCAAGATGAAAACGCCCGCTCTTCCTATCTGAGAGAAACGATAGCCAAAGCCTATTACGGCTTGGCCCTGAAACACCTTGACGACAAGTTAAAACTGGACACCACCGAGTGGGTAGGCGAAACCTCGCGCGTGGCAACCTTCCTGAAACAACAATCGCCTTACGAATTGAGTGTGCTGGCGCTGCGTCAACTCTACTTGTGCCAGGAAGCTGCTCCGGCCAACGTCGAGATATCGTTGATGCTGAAAGATCTGATGCGAACCTTTGGCAGGGAAAACGATGGACTCGCCAAAAATTTCCTGCGCACGGCTACGGCCGCATCCGCGGCGGATCTGAAATATCCTTACACGCAATACGCCTTTCTGGACTTCAAAGAGCCCACCAAATTCTTCGACCTGCTGGACAAGTACTCCGTGCCGGAAAAGGAACCTGTCATAAAAAAGAAGAGAAGGAAAAAGAGCGCCAGGGCAACGCCATTGAAAGTTCAGAAGATCGTGGTCGTGAACCCGATCTATAGAAAAGTGGACACCCGCAAGCGGCAAAAGGTGCGGCACGTGGAGTCGGAAGAGGTGCTGGTGAACATCAACGAAAAGATCAACGCAGCTGCCGGCAAGCTCGACCTGGCCACCGACATCATTAACCCGAACACCATGACCTCGGGGCAGGTAGCGCAAATGCAAAGCAACACCATTCTCAACGATTGGCTCGACGAACGCATGCGTTCGGATGGATCGGTCAGTCCGATCTACAACGAAATGTTGCAGCTCACGGAAAAGCACAAAACCGAACACTTTATGTGGATGGGGGGTCTCACCGTGCAGCGCACCCATCATATGAAAGCACTCTATGTGGCTGCCGGTGTTTTGGTGCCCTCGTTTGCTCCGTTTGCCGCCATCCACGTCTTTGTGCCAAAATCAGAGACCCTATACTTTGCGCTCGTATTCAACGTCCGCACACAAGAGATGGAATTGCTGGATATGCGACCGATGGCCCTTCGCGACAACAAGGCATTGCTGCAATCGAATATCTATTACACGTTATTGAAACTTAAGAAACAGAAATGAGAAATTGTTGTACGACAGCCTTGTTGCTGCTATTGTTTTTCGGCGTGGCGAAGGCCCAGGTGCCGGGGTATATGGGCCGGCGCTTCACCATTTTTTTAGAGGCTAATCCAACGCCTGCGTTTTTGGTGTCCAACGCGAACAACGCCGCCATCTGGGATATCGGCGCGAAAAAAGTGAGTCGCTTTGCTTTCAACTTCCGGCCACAAGTGAGTCTCGAGTATTTGCTCGGGCGCGACTTTAGCCTGGGCTTTTCGTACGGACGGATCCAGATCGGCACCGACCGGGAATATGAGAAGGTCGAGGATGGCCCCAGGTTCAAGGACTACGACGTGTTGAGGGGACAAACCGCGGGCATCCATTTTAAATTCTACGACTTCAAACGATCATCGTCCCTCGCGCCGATCGGGTATTATCGGACCATATCGCTTTACGTCACGCAAACCAATACCTACGACACCAAGAAGTCGACGGTGAAGCAATTTAAAAACGACTTTGTCTATCCCGTGATCAGCTTTTCCGGAGGGCGCCAGACCATGCTGGCCAAGGGCCTGATCCTGAAAACCGGTGTTGAACTTGGATACTGTGCTGTGCCGATGAACTGGTTTGTCGAGTCAGGCAACGAACAAACCGTGCAGGAATATGCCGGCTACCAGGTGCACGAAAATCTGTTCCTGCATTATCTCTTCAACATCAACGTAGCCCTGGGCTACACACCTTTTTAAAACGCCATGAAAAGATTTATACTTTATTTCTTTTGTGCAGCACAGCTTTTATGCTCCTGTTATGAAACGGACCAGAACAATCCCCTGGTGGTGGGCACGTGCATGGACAGGATCAAGAACCAAAATGAAGAGGGCGTCGACTGTGGCGGCGTTTGCGACAAATGCGAGGTCATTGCACCGCTTGTGGTGCCTTGTGAAGCCCAGTTGAAAGAAAACCATATCACGATCAATGGTGTCGATTATGCACTGACAAAGGCGAACTACATTACGGAACAGTCCGATTTCTTCGAGATCACCATTACTTTAGCGGAGAATAACCAGACCATCAACATACAGCTCTACGACAAACTCCCCAAAGTAAGCAAGGTCTACAGACTCAGAACTTGGCCGTATATAGCGGTTGGGGAAGCCTGCATCATCTACGAATCGTCCCTTGCCACAGGGGATAGCGTGCAAGGAGAATTATACCTGAACTATCTTGACGGCAAGCCTTACGTTGAGATTTGTGGGGTAACGCTCATGAACTTCTGGAGCGATGACACGGTGGTTTCCGCAAAGATCCGCTGTGTGAACTAAGCAGGGCCGGCGGCAGAAAAGCGCCTGGCAGCATCACCTTCCATTTTGTCTGTTTCTGATTATTCGCTCTTTAGTGATTTCGTAGGGTTTGCCAACGCTGCTTTCATGGCCTGCAGGCTCACCGTGATAAGGGCGATTCCTGTTACAAACAGTCCCGCGGAAAGAAAAGTCACCGGGGTTAGCTCTACCCGGTATGCAAAATTCCTGAGCCAGCTATCAACAGCGTACCAGACCAAGGGAGTGGCGATAACTAAGCCAATGAGCACTAGTTTGATGATGCCGCCGGAAATTGTGCCAATGATCTGCGTCACGGAAGCGCCCAACACTTTCCGGATGCCGATTTCTTTTGTTCGGCTTTCTGTGTTTAATGCTGTGAGTCCGAACAATCCGATACAGGAAATAAAAATGGCAAGGCAGGCGGCTATGGTGATGATCTGTTTCCACTTGTTTTCAGCCTGGTAGTAGTTCCGGTTCAAGTCATCTTTGAATGCGTATTGGAAGGCGTCGTGAGGAAACATTTTTAGGAACAGACCTTCCATCGCATGGAGGGTTTCGGGAACGTGATCCGGGGCTATACGGACGAGAAACTTTCCCAGCGGTAGTTTGGGTTCATAGGTGAGAATCTCCGGTTTGATCCTTTCTTTTAGCGATTCACTGTGAAAATCCTTTACCACACCGACAACAGTCATCTTCTTATCTCCCCAATCCGGAAGGCTCATGTAGTCGATAGTTTTGCCGATAGCATTGGTCCAGCCCGCTTCGTTTACAAAGGTCTGATTGACAAGTACAGAATAGATGGAGTCGCCCGGAAATGCTTTTGAGAAATTGCGTCCTTCTGCCAGCGCTACACGCAGTGTTGGAATAAAATCTTCATCCACGTGCGTATATGTGGCAGTGATTTCATTTTCATTCGCTTTTGTTAACCCTCCAAAGTGCCCGACATTCCGGGGGGCAATCAACTCCACGCCGGGCAAGCGTGAGAATTCATTCTTCAACGTGCGCGTCAGGGCTTTGTCCATGATGGCGCGGTTGATCGTTACTTCAACGAGATTCTTATCGTTGTAGCCCAGATCTTTCTGCGTCAGGAAATCGAATTGCGCGTACAGGAAAAAGGTGGCGATGATCAGAAAAGTTGCCAGCGCAAACTGGATCACCACCAGGCTCTTCGATAGGTAGTTTTTGCCGGAATACTGCACGCGGTTGTACAATGCTTTTGCTGGATTGAACCCGGATAAAACCAAAGCAGGATAGAACCCCGTAGCCAACCCGATAATAACATACAGCCCGATGCCGCCCGTCACAAGATTCAAATCCAAAAGATAGGTCAGGCTTAATTGTTTATTCGACAATTCATTAAAAACCGGCAACACCAGGAGCGCGATGGCGAGCGCAATAACGAAAGCAATAAAGCACAGCGCAAATGATTCGCTCAGAAATTGCCGGATCAACTGAACGCGAAGCCCACCGATGACTTTGCGTATCCCAATCTCACGACTGCGCCGCAGTGATTGGGCGATGGCCAGGTTGATGAAATTGATACAGGCGATCAGTAAAATAAATACGGCTATGCCCGACAAAATATAACTGTAGATCGGATCGCTGCTCTCCGGCGTTCCCTGGTATTCGGTGTTGAGGTGCATGTGTGCGAAAGGCTGAAGTCCCCAGAGCGTTTTGTTGTCATACCCCTGGCGTTTCATTTCATCGATCTCCATTTTTGCCTGGGTCTGATAAACAGCACGCATTTTTGCGATGACCGCAACCGGGTCAGCCTGCGGGCCGAGAACAAAGTAGGTGGGGAACGAAACCCAATGCCAGCCCTTGTCGGGATGGATCTCCGCGAGATAGTTGAAGGGCAGCAGCATGGTGAACTTGAGGGTGGAGTTCTGCGGTGGGTCTTTGGATATTCCCGAAACCTGGAAAGGCTCGAAACGACCATCGATTTGTATCGACAACCTTTGCCCGATGGCGTCGGTTGTTCCGAAATATTTTAATGCGGCGGTTTCGGTCAGCACCAGGGAATGAATATCGGAGAGGACTTTCTCCGGGTTACCCGATATAAGCCGGAAAGAAAAAATTGTAAAGAATTTCTCATCCACCCACTGAACGTTTTCAGTAAGAATTTCTGTGCCGTTCATGATGGTTACTTGTGCTGGCTTCACGCGGACAAAATCTTCGATCTCGGAGATCTCCTGTTTGAATGCAGGCCCCTGGACCATTGCGGCGCTCGCGAATTTTTCATCTTTTTTATTTTTCTCGATTCGCGTGCAGGTGAGTTGATAAATCTGGTCGATCCGCTGGTGGAACTTGTCATAGCTGGTCTCATCCTTTGTGTACAAAGCGATGAGCATGCAACACGCAAGACCCAGGCTGAGTCCGGCAATATTGATGATGGAAAATGTCTTCTGTCTGGACAGGTTGCGAAAGGCGACCGTGAAATAATGGCTTCGCATTTGACTTCCCCCGGTGGGCCATCCCTGTGTTTCCGTTTTGCGCTTGATGGCAAAGGGCTTAAAAAATCCAATGACATTCCGAACATATTCGCGACGTGCCCTTCGTTCTCCAAAAAACTTGACGTTGTGATCGAACTCCTCCTGCATGTCTCCCAGGATTTCGTCGGCTAAATGTGGGGCGCAGTACCATTTTACAAATTTTTCAGCCCAACGGGGTGGATGCGGTTTCGGGGAATTATTAGTATTCATGGATCAGGGTTGTTTTTAAATTTTGCCCGGGATGAGTTCCCACAACTGATTGCGGGTGGATTTGATCTCTCGCAGCGTTTGGCGACCATATGCGGTGATCGTGAAGATCCGTCGGCGACGGCCGCCGCGTTCCGGGGTGGGTTCGCTCATTTTTGAACGGACCATGCCTTTGTCTTCCAGGCGCTGCAGGGAGGCGTGGACCTGATTGAGGCGCACGGTTCGCTTTGTTTGGTGGGTGATTTCCTGGTTTACGGAGAAGCCATAGGCATCGCCGTCGATCATGGCGACCACTAATAAAACTAATTCTTCGAACTCTCCCAGGTAGTGTCGCTTCATTATGGAGGGTATTATTTCTATTTTTGCTGAACAAATACCCTGCCAAAGGCCCGGTCCATTTTTTAGGCAGGGGAGACCTGATGTTTGACAACTTAAGTTAGCGATCGTCCGGTATAGGACAAAGTTGTGCGGTTAGGGGATATGAGGCTTGGCCTTGAGTGACTTCGAAAAAGAAATGTTGAACCGCAAAGACGCTAAAGGCCCTCCTTCGCTAAAGCTACGACGGGCAAGTCGGCGGGCAAGCAGCAAAGTTAACACAAAGAGATGTCGGAAGTCGTAAACCGCCTGATGATTGACGCAGTCAGCCCCGGCGTTAGAATCTTTAAAGATGTAGGTTTGCGGTGCGTCGTGCTTGATTATAGAACGCGGCCCTTACATTTGACTCACAGACCAAACGAATGAAAAAATATATATTTTGCCTTATGTTATTATCGGCAATGGCGAATGCCCAGCAAAAGGAAATCCAGCTATACAAAGGGTCGGCACCGGGCTCTGAAAGTTGGACTTGGAAGGAAGGGATCAATGACAAGAATAGCCTGAAGGTGATGACCGTTTACAATGTAGTCCATCCCACGCTGACGGTTCTTTTGCCGGATCCGGCCGTTGCCAATGGGACGTCAATGATCGTTTGCCCCGGCGGGGGATTTCATTTTCTGGCCATCAACCATGAAGGCCATACCGTAGCGAAGGCGTTGACGAAAATGGGGATCACAGTTTTTATTTTGAAGTACAGAACCGTTCACATTTTTAGCGACAACCCCTTTGATGACATGCTCGCGGCCGAGGACCCCAAAGCGTGGGATGCTGAGGCGGAGCCGATCATCCCCTTGGCCATCGCCGATGGAAGAGAAGCGATCGCCTATGTGAGGAAACACGCCACAGAATACAAACTGGCCTCCGACCGCATCGGCATCATGGGATTTTCGGCAGGGGGGATGGTAGCCGCTTCAACGGCCTTTAAATACACTCCGGACAATCGCCCTGATTTTGTGGCTCCTGTCTATGCCGACATGGCCGAGTCACGACAGTCACCGCTACAGCCGGATGCGCCACCGTTATTCCTGGTATGTGCTACAGATGATGACTTTGGATTTGCCCCACATGCCGTAAGCCTTTACAATAAATGGTATGCCGCGAAGCGCCCGGTCGAGATACACCTCTTTGGCAAAGGTGGTCACGGGTTCGGGGTGGGCAATGCCGCCAACACGACCTATGGATGGATTGACCAGTTTGGGAGGTGGTTGACAACGGAAGGGCTGATGAAAGCCAAACCGTGACGGGTATTTATCTTAGAACTCTCCCGACCCCAAACTGATTGCCTGTCTCTACAGCTTTTTTGCCATCAAAGTGTATTTCCACCACCTTTTCACTCATCACGGGATTGCCTTTTTCATCTTTCAATGTTGTCAGCGTCTTTCGCGTCTTCACGTCGATGATCTCGCCGGTGGAAGGGTAGGCGTGTTTGCCGTCCAGGCTGAAGGTGATCCAGCCGGGCTGATCCCTCACTTCGAGACTGGCTACCTGTTTGGGCGGCATGACGGTATTATCGAAGATGTGCAGTCGCTGGTTGAAGGCGTCGCAGAGCCATACTTCTTTTTCATCGGGTGTCAGTCCGATACCATGGCTGGGGCAGCCGTGGCGTTTTACGGGACCTTTTTGAAAACCCTGTACCTCGACGTGATAAAGTTTACTTCCGGTGGTCATGTCACCGATCTCAAAGCCGAGCAATTCGTTGACGTTGACGTAGCAGCGGGTTTGTGAACCGTTGATGGTGAACGGGCGGACGCTATTGGCAAAGGGACCCACTTGCTTGATCATGGCGTGCGTGCGGGTATCGGCTACGCCGAGTGTCGGTGTGCGCAGACCTGCCAGATAGACCTTGGTACCGTCGGGGCCATACAGCGTGTTATGGGCGCCTGAGTTTGTTGTGATCTGCTTGATCACATCTCCCGTTTCTGCATCCACCACATTCCAATGCTCCTTTTCCAGGGTGGGGAGATAAATGATCTTTCCGTCGGGGGAGATGGCAAGGCGATCGCAGCCGCCTTCATATTTTTTCTCCCACACCACGTTCTCCGTGGCGAGGTCAATGCGTTGCAGGGCCTCGAGGGTAGTGATGTAAATGCTGTTGGTCGCAAGACTTACGGCAACACCTTTGACATTGGAGGGCGTTCCATCTGCTTTGAGCCCACCGGTGGGAATGCGTTTCACGAGCCGGTAGTTATCGCCTTTGTCATAGACCAGAATGCCATGTCCTCCATATTCGAGATAGTCCCGGATGCCGGGGACGGCGACGTACAAGTATTGACTTGCTTTGGCAGAAGCCTTGGACGGTAGCGTGGTCCTTTGAGTCACCGGTGACCACGATGCCGCCACCACGAAAATTATTCCGAGGAGGACCACGGAGAGGGAGGTTCTGTATTTCGAATTCATGATACTAAAGTTATGCACTAACCCCGCATGGCCTCCCGGTTTTTGATGAACGGGATTTTTCTAAACCGGCGATCGCAATCAACCCCTTTTATTGCCGCATTCGCACCCCTCGTATTCGAAGACGGTAAGGTAGGTTTGTATAAAGAAACCACGCCATGAAAAAAGTCATCTCAAAGGATGGTACCGCTATCGCCTATGATCAAACCGGATCGGGACCACCCGTCATCCTGGTGGATGGTGCCTTCTGCAGCCGGACCTTCGGCCCCATGCCCAAACTCGCCCCGCTGCTGGCACCCCATTTCACCGCGATCGCCTACGACCGAAGAGGCAGGGGTGATAGCGGTGACACGCCGCCCTATGCTGTGCAGCGAGAGATCGAAGACCTGGAAGCGCTGATCAACGCCGCAGGTGGATCGGCATTCGTGCTGGGCATATCGTCCGGGGCTGTGCTCGCGCTTCGTGCCGCTGCCGCCGGTCTCAACATAAAAAAGCTGGTGCTCTATGAGCCACCCTTTGTGGTGGATAGAACAACCGGGCATCAGCCACCGGCCGATCACACCGCGCGTCTCACAAAACTGATCGCGTCGGACCAAAGAGGCGAGGCCGTGAAATATTACCTGGTCAGTATCATCGGCATGCCCTCGATTTTTTTTTACGTGATGCGTTTGTTGCCCATGTGGTCAAAAATGAAAGCGATCGCGCCCTCGCTTCCTTACGACTCTGCCGTGATGGGAGACTTTGGTTTTCCTGCGGAGCTTCTATCGTCCATTCAAACGCCGACGCTGGTGAGTGGTGGGGAGAAAAGCCCGGAACTGCTTCGCGTCGCTGTGGAAGCTGTTTCCAAGGCTATGCCGAATGCCCAGCGGCGAATGCTGGCGGGGCAGACGCATAATGTGGCGGCGAAAGTTTTGGCTCCGGTGGTGGTGGAATTTTTAAAGGGTTGAGCTTTGATCGTGGGACTGCGAGGCTGGGAGTTGTGTGGCTTTGGGAAATTAGGAGCCAGGAGCCAGTAGTTAGGAATCGGTATTCAGTGGCCTGTAGTCATTTCTATTTTTTGCTTTCTTCGGTCTGTTGTTTGCGGGCTTGGGTGTTTGCTGTGTTAAATTAGTTATTTTGGGAGGGTTGAGGGTTGTGGTATCCTTGGCCAGGGTTTAACTAATTTATGAATGCGATGATCAGGAGAAATTTTTTGAGGCAGGTTTCATTTTTGACGGGTGCGGGATTTGCTGACTTGAAGGGGATCGCACCTGGTGAAAAAAATAAAAATGATCGGGAGCTTTGGTTGGAGACGTTGGTGCGGGTTGCTGCGCCGGTTCTTACTGCGGTTAGCGAGAATCAGTTGAAACTTCGTATGCCGGTGGAAGCTCAACCCAGTGCTGTGGCCGATCGAAAGAAAGTGACCTATCTTGAAGCTTTGGGGCGGACGATCGCGGGTATAGCGCCTTGGTTGGAGCTTTCGGAGGGGAGTGGTGCCGAGGTGGAATTGAGAAAGAAGTATGTTGCGCTTTCTATTGCTGCCATCAAAAATGCGGTAACGCCTACCGCTGCAGACTATATGAATTTTACGGAGGGCGCGCAGCCGCTTGTCGATGCGGCCTTCCTGGCGCATGGCTTGCTTCGTGCGCCGAAAGCACTTTGGGGTAACCTGGATGCGACAACACGAGATCATGTCTTCACCGCCCTTCGCTCTACCCGGGTGATCAAACCGTTCAATAGCAACTGGTTATTATTTGCCGCCATCGTGGAAGCTGCGTTGCTTAAATTTTCGGGCGAGTGTGAAATGAGTAAGATCGAGTACGGCGTCGAGCAACACCAACTGTGGTACAAAGGCGATGGTGTATATGGCGACGGCCCGGATTTGCATTTTGATTATTACAACAGCTACGTCATTCATCCGATGTTGCTGGACATTACCAAGACCGTGGTGGAAGCGACGGGGAAGATGACGGACCTGTCGGCGTTGTTTATAAAACGGTCCAAGCGTTATGCGGAGATCCAGGAGCGATTGATCTCGCCAGAAGGAACCTTTCCGCCGGTGGGAAGATCCATCGCTTATCGCTGCGGCGCCTTCCAACTGCTGGCCCAGATGGCCTTGCAAAAACAGCTTCCGGAAAGCTTGAAACCAGCACAAGTGCGGAGTGCTTTAACGGCGGTGATCAAACGAACCTTGCTGGCTCCCCAGACCTTTGATGACCAGGGATGGCTGACGATTGGTTTCGCAGGACATCAGCCCGGAGTGGGAGAGACTTATATTTCTACGGGAAGTCTTTACTTGTGCACTGTGGCGTTTCTGCCCTTGGGGCTTGGGCCGGACGACGAGTTTTGGAAAGGGGAGGCGATGGATTGGACAAGCCGGAAGGCTTTTGCGGGGAAGGAGTTTCGGATTGATAAAGCAATATGACGGCTTGCCTTGGCCGCTGCCGTGAAGGGAGACGCGTTCCGGGCGGGATATTACTTAGGGCTATCGTTGTTTAATTTCTCCAACCTATCGTTCATCCTGTCTATCAGATGGTTAAGACATTTTTACTGGGATAGTGTTTGAATATTCCGTAAAAAATCGAAACTACGCAAAAAGACTGCGCAGTTAATGCTCACTTTTGACGGACATGAAAAGAAACGGTGAAGGTTTTTGAGAACAACGTCAGGAGTAGAATAATTAAATCATGCTTTTAAAAATATCAACGACACACCATCCCGCTACGGACCTCAGCTACTTGCTCCACAAACATCCGGAAAAGCTGCAAGCCATAGAACTGTCGAATGGCAAAGCACATGTTTTTTATCCGGAAGCCAGCGAGGCAAAATGCTCGGTCGCCCTGTTGTTGGATATTGATCCCATCGGTCTGGTCAGAAATTCGGGCAGGAATGGAGACGACTCATTTTCGTTGGGACACTATGTGAATGACAGGCCCTACGTGGCATCATCCTTTATGAGCGTAGCATTATCGAAGGCATTTTCAACCGCCATGAATGGAACTTGCAACAAGCGCCCGGAACTGGTTGATCAGGTCATGCCTTTTGAAATAGAGATCTCTGTTTTGCCGGCCCCCAAAGGGGGCGAGGTTTTGATCAGAAGACTTTTTGAACCGCTGGGCTATCGCATAGATCTGGAAAGACATTTGTTGGATAACAAATTCACCACATGGGGAATGAGTAGATATTTTACGCTCAAACTCACAGGAACTTTCAAGTTGAAGGATTTGCTTTCGCATTTATATGTGCTGATCCCAGCACTCGACAATGAAAAGCACTATTGGGTGGGCCAGCATGAAGTAGAAAAACTCCTGGAAAAAGGTAAGGGCTGGCTGAAAGATCATCCTGAAAAAGAGCAAATCACAACGCGCTATTTAAAAGGTATCGGTGGATTAACGCGCAATGCCCTCAATAGGCTACTGGAAGGCGATGAACAGGGTGAGCATAGCGAATCCGGCGACGAACAAATTGATACAGTCAAAGAAACTCTGCATTATAAACGACTGAAGGTTGTTTTGGAAGAGCTTGTCCGTTCAGACGCCAAGACCGTTGTTGACCTGGGATGCGGCGAGGGGAAGCTCTTGAGAATGCTTTTGAAAGAAAAACAGTTTCAAAAGATCCTGGGTGTCGATGTTGCCTATCGGGAATTAGAAAAGGCCAATGACCGTCTCCGCATTCAGGAGATGGCCCCGAAGCAGAAGGAGAGAATTGAATTAAGACAAGGGGCATTGACCTATCGCGACAAAAGACTTCAGGGGGTTGATGCTGCCGCCATCGTGGAAGTCATCGAACACCTCGATCCTAATCGATTGACGGCCTTTGAACGGGTAGTCTTTGAATTTGCGCAACCCAAGATGGTCGTTCTCACCACACCAAACCGAGAGTACAACGCTCTTTTTGAGACCCTGGACGCAGGTCAAATGCGACACGCGGATCATCGTTTTGAATGGACGAGAAATGAGTTTGAATCGTGGGCTCATCGCGTGGCGGAAAGGAATGGGTACACGGTAGTGATCAAGCCAATCGGAGAAGAAGACGAAAAAGTTGGAGCCCCTTCTCAAATGGCAGTTTTTCAATTAATAGTTTAAAGAATACAATTTATGAGTTACGTAGTAGTAGATGTTGAATCAGACGGACCTATTCCGAATAAATATTCAATGGTTTGCTTTGGAGCGGTCATCCTGGATCCGTCATTGACCAATACATTTTATGGAAAAGTGAAGCCCATCTCCCAGGAGTGGGAAGCAGAGGCGTTGGCGATAAGCGGTTTTACAAGAGCAGAGCACGAAGCTTTTGATGATCCGAAAATAGTGATGGATCGTTTCGCAGAATGGCTGAAGACACATGTAAAGGGAAGACCCATTTTTATATCCGACAACCTGGCGTATGACTGGCAGTGGATAAACTATTATTTCCATTATTACGGAAATGGGAACCCCTTTGGCTTCAGTGGAAGGCGAATTGGGGATCTGTATTGCGGGATGAAAATGGACACCGGGCTAAATCAGGAGTGGAAGAAAAAATACAGAAAAACCAACCACGACCACAACCCGGTTAACGATGTCATCGGCAATGCAGAAGCATTATTAGAAATGAAAAAATTGGGATTGAAAATACCATCAAATGGTTAATACCGAACTGAAAATACCAGAACTCTCTCTCGTTGTACTGATTGGAATTTCCGGTTCAGGCAAATCTTCTTTTGCTAAAAAGCATTTCCGGGAAACGGAGATCCTTTCATCCGATAAATGCAGAGGCATCGTGTCGGACGATGAAAATAACCAAGAAGCCACCGATGACGCCTTCGAACTACTGCACTACATCGCTGCGAAACGACTCAAGAACGGTTTGCTCACCGTGGTGGATGCAACCAACGTTCAGGCCGAGGCAAGGAAGCCGTTGGTTCAATTGGCGAAGGACTATCACTGCCTCCCGGTGGCTATAGTCCTGGATGTTCCGGAGAAAGTATGCGATGAGCGAAATAAAAACAGGCCTGACAGAAACTTCGGGAGCCACGTCACGCGACAACAGCGCGTTCAACTCAGACGATCCATCAAAAAACTCAAGGGTGAGGGTTTTCGACACATCTTTGTGCTTGATTCTGTAGCAAAAATTGATGCGGTCGCTACCATAAACCGAGATAAGCTCTATAACGATAAGAAAGACATCAAAGGGCCCTTTGATATTATTGGTGACATTCATGGTTGCTTCACGGAATTGACAGAACTTCTGACCAACCTTGGATATGTGATAAACCCTGCCGATGAAAGCCAGGGAAATTTTGGCTTCAAAGTTGAGACACCAGAAGACAGGAAGGTCATTTTCCTGGGTGACCTGGTTGACAGGGGACCTGATTCTCCCTCCGTACTCAAGCTCGTGATGAGTATGGTAAACTCCGGCGCCGCTTATTGTGTTCCCGGGAACCACGACATGAAGTTGCAGAGGTACCTGAACGGGAACGATGTTCAGCTGAAACACGGTCTCGCTTTAACCGTTGAGCAATTGAAAGGCGAAAGCGATCACTTCTTGAATCAAGTGAAAGACTTTCTTTATGGACTGGTGAGCCACTACGTATTTGATGGCGGCCGACTGGTTGTTGCCCATGCGGGCTTGAAAGAAGAAATGCACGGCAGGGGAAGCGGAGCCGTGCGATCGTTTTGCATGTTTGGTGAAACGACTGGCGAAACCGATGAGTTCGGGTTGCCGGTCCGTTTCAATTGGGCATCAGAATACAGGGGAAAGGCAATGGTTGTCTATGGTCATACACCCGTGCCGGTAGCACAGTGGTTGAACCGAACGATCGATATCGACACGGGTTGCGTATTCGGTGGCAAGCTAACAGCCTTACGGTATCCTGAAGAAGAACTTGTTTCTGTTGATGCAAAACAAGTATACATGGAGCCGGCCCGACCGCTCAACTGGAAAGCGAATGAACCACTCAACCAGCAGCACGAACACGACGATGTATTGGATATCGACGATGTCACTGGCAAACGGATCATCAGTACACGGCTGAGAAACAATGTTACCGTGCGCGAGGAGAACTCCATTGCAGCATTGGAAGTGATGAGCCGCTTTGCGCTAAATCCAAAGTGGTTGATCTACCTGCCTCCAACCATGTCGCCTTCCGAGACAAGTGAATTGGACGGTTACCTCGAGCATCCGATGGAAGCCTTCAAGTATTTCAAAAGCCAGGGGGTAGAAAAGGTCGTGTGCGAAGAAAAGCACATGGGCTCACGGGCGATCCTGGTCATTTGTAAGGATGCGGAATCGGTTCGCAGCAGGTTTGGGATTGAGCATGAAGGTATCGGAGTCTGCTACACCCGAACGGGGAGAAATTTCTTTACCGACCCGGAACTGGAGATTCAATTTATGGATCGGATCAACAAAGCGTTGACAAAGGCAGACGTCTGGGAAAGATTCCAAACCGATTGGGTTTGTTTGGATGCAGAATTGATGCCCTGGTCTGCCAAAGCACAGGCCCTGTTGAAGGATCAATATGCTTCGGTGGGCGCGGCTGCTTCTGCTGCGTTATGTAACGTTGCTGATGTCTTAAACCAGACCGCGAATAGAAATGTTGAAGGTGTTACGGAACTGTTGCAAAAGTACTCGACTAAAAAAGAGATGATTGCCGACTACACGAACGCCTACAGAAACTATTGCTGGCCGGTAAATGGAGTGGATGATTACAAGCTGGCCCCATTTCACCTGCTGGCGACGGAGGGCGCCGTACATGTTGATAAAGACCATGCCTGGCACATGCGCGAAATCGGCTTGATTTGCGAACAGGATTCTCAACTACTTTTGGCGACACCGCATAAGATCATTGACGTTAACAATGAAGCTGACGTTCATGAAGTAGTGAACTGGTGGACTGACCTGACTGAAAAAGGAGGAGAGGGTATGGTGGTAAAACCCTATGACTTTATTGCGAGCGGCAAGAAAGGGCTTGTTCAACCGGCCATCAAGTGCAGGGGCAAAGAATACCTTCGCATCATCTATGGACCGGAGTATTCGGCTTCTGAAAATATGATCCGGTTCAAGAGCAGGGGACTCTCTGGTAAAAGGTCCCTTGCCTTAAGGGAATTTGCTTTAGGTGTAGAATCATTAGAAAGGTTTGTAAGAAGAGAACCATTACGAAAAGTACATGAATGTGTATTCGGCGTGCTGGCTTTGGAAAGTGAGGAAATTGACCCGAGATTATAGAATTTCTCTATATACTATTTCTTCTTCCTGGAAAGAGACAGATATCCCTCACTTGTCGTATCCTTTTCATCACTTATATTGAATTCACCCCTCAACGTGAGTTTCTTGTCCGTAAGTTCGTCGATGACATATTGATTGGACTCGACATCGGCCGTCAGCGTTAGCATCATAGCTCTCCGGCCTTCATCGACGACTTGCTCCAGCTTCCATTTGAAAGCCTGTTCCTCTTTATTTGTACAATTCTTTGCGGTTTGGCCGTACCACCAGGTACCTGTGCCATCGGCACGGAGTTCAATTTGCACATCCTTTCTGCACTTATCGTCGGTCCAAATGAGAAGATTGTAAGAGCCGCCAGAGCGTTTGTATTCTTCGGCGTTCACGCGTCGCATGAGATCATAGTCATAGTAGCCGACAATTCGGGTGCGTTCAGCCCCGATATCAATCGCTACATCACCCGGGAACAAGTAACCGATCGGGGTGATCGCGGTGAGGGGCACCATGACAATCCATCCGTTTCCCTGGATCCACGCAATTTGCCGCCGCTTTCCGAAATAGTCTTCCTGGGTTCTGCTAATGGCCACCGTTGCTTCCGCGCCATTTTCGTCGACCTTGAATTCTCTGGAGCTCTTGGTTTTCGTACTGATGTCCGTGACGCCTTTCACCTTGTAGCGAAGGACTTTACTGCCGAGGTGAACGATCAAACTATCTGCCGAAACAATGACTTCGGCTTGTTCGCGAATGGGGTTGGAATAAAAATTTGGATACTTTTTGTAGTCAAACCAGCGGTTGTCTTTAAAGGACGTGGTTTGGGCTAATAATTGAATGGAAACAAAAAGGAGAAGAAGGGAGGCGAAAATAGCGCGCATAGGTACATCGTTGAATTTTCGAAATATAATAAAAACGAGGAACTCGAAAAATATCAATCCTTGACTGGGCTTCAATAAATATTAATATCAGCTCAGCGTTTGATAAAGTCATATTAAAAGGGCGGGATTAGGCCTGTCATTTGATATAGGAATGGGGCTGAGTTTACCCTTCAACCGCTCAACCAGGATAAGCTTCCGGTGACCACGTAATGTCCTTGCGCAGGTTTGAAATTTCCCTATCTTACGCCTGAGACCTATTTTATAACCTATGAAAAGAATTCTTTACTGCTCGCTAGTAGCACTTACCATTGTCTCTTGCAAAGAGCAAGAGGCTCCCCAAAAAAAATATGTAGATGCCGCCGGAATAGACGCATCCACAAAACCCGGCAACAACTTCTTCCGCTACGTCAACGGAACGTGGTATGATACCGCGAAAATTGCCGCCGACCAGGTAGGCGTTGGCTCTTATAGCTTCTTAAACATCCCACAAAAACTTCTCCTCCAAAATATCTTAGAAGAGGCATCAAAAGCAACCGGTGCCGAGGGAAGCATTGAGCAGAAAGTTGGAGACTTCTATGCCTCCGGAATGGACACGGTAGGCATTAACCAGCGTGGATTTGAACCCATCAAACCTATGCTGACCCGAATAGACGCTATCAAAGATCGATCGACCCTGATGAACTTTGTAGCCGACGAGCTGAAAGTAGGCGACTACTCCATCATTAGCTTTGATATCTCACCGGACAACGAAAACAGCAGCATCAACATTGCCCATTTCAGCCAGGCTGGTATCGGCTTACCGGACCGGGACTATTATTTCAAAACCGACTCATCATCGCTTGCCATTCAAGATGCCTATAAAAAATATATCGCCACCTTGTTTCAATTGACCGGCGACAGCGAGGCATCCAAGAATGCGGACATCGTTTATGACATCGAAAAACAACTGGCCACGTCGCACAAAACAAGGATCGAACGCAGGGATGTAAAAGCCAATTATCATAACCTCCCCGTGACAGGGATCAATAAGAAGCAGCCCAATATCGGGTGGGTTGATTTGCTCAAGAACCTGGGTCTGGATACCGACACCGTTGATATCGCGCAACCCGCATATTTCGAAAAATTGAATGCCATGCTCACCTCGGTTCCGATCGACCATTGGAAGATCTATTTAAAGGCAAGTTCGATGACGTCGTATGATGACATATTGAGCAAACCTTTTGAAAAGGCGTCCTTTGAATATAACAAAGCGTTGTCCGGACAATCCACCGAAAAGCCACGCGCCCAAGTCATCGCCGACGCGGTCGACAGACAGTTGGGTTTCGCGCTGTCACAATTGTATGTGAAAAAATATTTCAACGAGGATGCGAAAAAGCGGGCACTGGAGCTGGTGAACAACCTGACAAAGGCATTCGAAAACAGGATCAATCAACTGGACTGGATGAGCGACAGCACCAAGCTAAAGGCGAAGGAAAAACTAAATGCCATTACCAAGAAGATCGGCTATCCCGATGTATGGCGGGAGTATAAAGTCAAGATCGACAGAAGCAAATATTTTGAAAATGTAGTGGCGCTGAGACAGGATGAGTATCAGTATCAAATTGGAAAATTAAATAAACCTCCTTACAAACAGGACTGGGAAACCACACCTCCCACGGTCACGGCCTATTACAATCCTTCCTTCAATGAGATTGTTTTCCCGGCGGGGATCTTACAATATCCTTATTTTGATTTGTATGCCGACGATGCCATCAACTACGGCGGCATCGGCATGGTGATCGGCCATGAACTGACGCACGCCTTTGACGACCAGGGCGCACAATTTGACAAGGATGGCAATGTGAAAAACTGGTGGACACCGGCGGACTACGAAAAGTTCAAGGCAAAGACGCAACAGGTGATCGACTTATACAGCACCTTTACCGTGCTGGACAGTGTCCATGTTAAAGGCGGACTAACGGTGGGAGAAAACACGGCCGACAACGGCGGCGTTGCCATCGCCTACGACGCCTTTAAGCTGACCAAGCAGGGACAGGACACTACTAAAATTGACGGGTTCACACCGGATCAACGTTTCTTTTTATCCGTTGCCCGCATCTGGCGTGTAAAAACCCGGGACGAATTTCTGCGCACGTATATCAATACGAACCCCCATTCACCGGCCATGTGGCGCGTCAATGGACCGCTGATGAATTTTGGTCCCTTTTATAAGGCCTTCAACGTGCAGCCTGGAGAAAAGAACTACAAGAGCGACAGCGAGCGGATAAAAATTTGGTAGGGACAAGCTCGTAATCACATGGAAGCCGGCTGGTGACCAAGGACTTTCGAAGTCTAGGTTGTCAGCCGGTAATGCAATTGAACGGTGTGATCGTTCAGTTTCTTCACATCCAGCAATGACATTTTGGTTTCGTGATCAACATCTTTCAGCAACGGCAGGCCTGCACCAAACAATACTGGCTCCACGACCAGGATCAGTTCATTCACCAATCGTGCGTTCATGAACCCGCTCACGGTGGCCGTGCCGCCGATAATAACAGCTTCTGAATAACCCTGGCCTTCGAGCTGGGCAACAATGGCCTGAGGTGTTTTGTCTGTGAAAACTACATTTGACTGTGCGGGCCGAGCCGAGGTATCGTGCGTAAGCACAACCAGGGCTCCCTCATTTTTGAGCGGAAGATAATCGGGCGCGAGGATGTTGTAGGTTGTCTTTCCCATGATCACCGCTTTCGTTTGCTGGCTGATGTTCATAAATCCCTGGCCGTATTCTTGTGACAACCAGTCGGGCACGTTTCTCTGATTCGAGATCTTTCCATTGGCAGAAGCTGCCAGGTAAACGGTTATCTTCATCGTTGTTTTTGTTTAGAAACTCTTTCACTCAAAAACGGCCTGGCCATCGTAAAAGTTGATGGTGTGATGCACTAACTAGGGGGCTGATCGCGGCAAAACAGAGGTGCGAATGCGGCGTGTAATGAAATCAAGCGTCTACAAACTTCTGAAGCGTTAGTTCACCTGGGTAGACGTTGGTGGTGGGGAGATAGAGAAGATAGAGAAGATAGAGAAGCGTGGACAGGAACCCTTGGATTGGGATGCTCTCTGTCCACGCCAGTTCAATGGGATTACTCGCTCCAAGGCGGCTTAATGCCATTCGTTCGGGCATAGGCAATCAATTGTCCCAGGTGTTCGTTCGAATGTCCCAGCATGATCAGGATGGCCGTCATGTTGGTGTACTCCCCGGGAAAAGGGAACACAACCTTGTTGCCAAGCGCTGCGTCCTGGGTATTCTTGATGGCCGCAGTAGCCACTTCATACGAGCGTTTCAGTTCGGCAGCAATCGCTTCCTTTGTTTTCAGATCTTTCTCCAGCGTTTCCATGTTAACGCCATCGGGGATCTTTGCGCCCAGCTTGGAAGCAAAGAAATAGTTTGCCGAGATGATGTGTGCAAGTACTTGAGATACGTTGCGCACGCCGGCACTCGGAGACCAGGCGTACTTGTCAGCCGGAATGGCCTGTGCCAGTTGCATGACATGTCCGGAAACAAACGCGATGGATCCTGCGGATTCCTTCTGGAATTGACCTTGACAAAAGGCTTGCATCGAAAAGAATAGGGCTGCAATGGTGGCTGCAGTGGTGGTTAGTTTTTTCATAATGCTTTTGGGTTTATGAATGGAAGTTAGGAAAGTTATTTTACTGACCCGATCAGATTGTATTAAAATGTATGGACTCGCCTTTCGCCGGATTAGGAACAAACTGACGGTCAGCCAACTTGCGCTCGCGCCTTGCCCAATCTTCATAGAAAGTTTTTTTAGTGAGGGTGTCGACTGATGTAACGAGCTGCCACTTGATCAACACAGTGTGAAGAAAACATGGAGTGACACCTCTTGGGGGGTAACTAAACAGGGGAAGGGTTGCAACCTACAGAACGCCTTTTTCGTATACTTTGGTATTCTATGTATATAAAAATCAGAGTATAATTAATATATTGAATATCAACATGATACCAAAGAACCTCACCGCGGCATCCACCAAACTCATTATTCTGGGCATTCTCCGGCAAGGCAACAGCTATGGCTACCTGATCATCAAGAAAATCAAGGAGCTGTCGGGTGGTAAAATGAAATATTCGGATGGGATGCTTTATCCCGTGTTGCATAACCTGGAAAAGGAGGGACTCATTCAATCCGAATGGGTGATGCAGGACGATGCGCGGCCGAGGAAGTACTATGCCATCACCGAGGATGGCAAAAAGGAACTCGTCGCAGAAAGAGAACATTGGGTGCATGTCAACTCGGTACTGGAAGCCATCTGGCAATTGAAACCAACCAAATGACCTCGCTATGTTTGACCTTGAGAAGGCGATAGAACAATGGCTCAAGTCCTTTCGAAAGCACCAGGCTTTTGATCATGGGGCTATGCGTGAAATGGAACTGCACCTGCGCGATCACATCGAGGATCTGATTGCCGGCGGCCACAGCGAACAGGAGGCCTTTAAACTTGCTGTAGCAGAATTTGGCGACATCAAGAGTGTGGCAGACGAGGACTTCCTGAATGTGAAACGAAAAACGACTTTGCGTTCCATCATCCATGCAGCGATGATAAAGAACTATTATTTCACAGCCATCCGGCATTTTTTCAAACATCGGAATTACTTTTTGATCAACATCTCCGGGCTGACGATGGGGATGGCCTGTTTTATCATGATCGCCTTGTATGTAGCCAATGAGTTGAGCTATGACAGGTTCCATTCAAAGGCGAACCATATCTACCGGGTCAACACAAAGTTCACCAATCCAAACGGTTCGGGCGACCGGGCCGTGTGCCACTCGCCGCTGGCCAGAACGATGCTGAACACTTATCCCGAGGTGGAAAGTGCCACCCGCGTTTTGCGTATCGGCACGTTGCGTATCGGGACGCCGGATTCGGGGCGGGAGCATTATAGCGAGGACGGAATTCTTTACACGGATTCGACCTTTTTTGATGTCTTCGATTTTAAGCTGCTGAAAGGAAACCCGAAGACGGCGCTGGTGAAGCCGGCTTCGTTAGTGCTGACAGAAACCTATGCCAGAAAATATTTTGGCGATGAAGATCCCCTGGGCAAACAGATCACCGTCGAAGACGATGACCGCTTTTTTTATGTGGTGACCGGCGTCGTGGCGGATGTTCCGGCCAATTCGCACATCCAATTCGACATGCTGATTTCTCTGAGCACCAGCGAGCTTTGGAATAACGACAGTTGGATAGCCAGTACGGCGATGCATACCTATGTGATGCTGCGACCCGATGCCGATGCAAAAGCGTTGGAGAAGAAAATGCAGGATATGGTGTACAAATATCTGGGGCCGGAAATAGCGCACTATTCAGGTCTCACGATGGCGCAATGGGAGAAGGCGGGAGGCTATACCGGCTATTACCTGATCCCTTTGAAGGATATTCATCTTCACTCCACCAGTACAGAGGAACTGGAGCCCGGCGGCAGAATTTCCTACCTCATCATTTATGCGTTGATTGCCCTCATCATCTTATTCATTGCCATCTTCAATTTTGTGAACATGGCAACGGCGCAGTCGGCCCTTCGAGCAAAAGAAGTCGGTGTAAGAAAGGTGGTAGGGTCTACGCGGGGTGGACTGATTTTTCAGTTCATCCTGGAGTCGGTCATTGTTTCGGCGTTCGCGGCGCTTGTGGCGGGTATTTTAGTGACGTGGCTCAGTCCCTTGTTCACCGGCTTGGTGGGCAAACAGCTTGCCTTCGGTATCGCTTCGCATTACGTGGGACTATTGTCACTGGTAGCGCTGGCCGTAATCGTCGGGCTTCTGGCGGGTTCCTATCCCGCGTTTGTACTTTCTTCCATTCTACCGATCGACGTGCTGAAGGGCACACTCCACAAAGGAACCAGAACGGGATGGGTGCGGAACTTTCTGATCGTGGTTCAGTTCACTGCATCGATGGTCATCATCATCGCTACGATGGTGGTGTATCAACAACTTGATTTCATGCTCACCCGGAACCTGGGGTTCAACAAGGACAACATTCTCGTGATCCAAAGACCCGATGTTTTGAAGGAAGGACAGGAGGCTTTCAAAAATGCCCTGCTGGCCAATCCTAACATCAGCGCGGTGGCGCATTCAAACACCCTTCCCGGAAAACTCTATCCCCAAAGGTCATATCGGCTAAAAGGCAATGCTGAAAGCTTTGTGTTCAAGTTCAATCACGTGAGCCATACGTTTCGGGAAGTGATGGGGTTGGAGATGGTGGCAGGCCGATTCTTTTCAAAAGAACACCGCATGGATTCCAGCGCAGTCGTCATCAACGAAGCAGCCGCGAAAGCCTTTGGGTTTGAGAACCCCATCGGCCAACAGTTGACCTCACCCTGGCACGGCGGTGACCTGGTGACTATCATTGGTGTGGTGAAGGATTTTAATTTTGAGTCCCTTCATAACAAAATAGAACCCATCGCATTCGAACTCATGCCCGAAAATTCAAATCAGGGTGGCTTCATCACCGTCAGCATGAGCCGTGATGAGAACGTCCGGGAGACCGTTCAGTTTATCGAAAGCACGTGGGCACAACACTCCAACGAAAAGCTTTTCGAGGCTTTCTTCTTTGACAACGACTACGAAAAACTTTATCGATCCGAAATTGCCACGGGGAAAGTATTGCTCGTGTTTGCTTCGCTCTCCATCTTCATCGCTTGCCTGGGCCTCGTGGCGCTTCTTGCCTATACGGTCGCTATTCGGAAAAAAGAAATTGGTGTGCGCAAAATTCTGGGCGCGGGAATGGGGAGCTTGGTCAATCTGCTCTCCGCTGAGGTGGTGAAATTGATTGTGATTGCTGCTTTTGTGGCGTGGCCGCTGGCCTATATGGGTGCCCGATACTGGCTTCAGAATTTTGTTGATCAAATCGAAATCAAACCTTGGTTGTATCTGTCGGCTACGGGTGTGGTGGTGCTGATTTGTGGGTTGGCGGTTAGCTTGCAAGTGATGAAGGCGGCAGGGGAGAATCCTGTGCATTCGCTTAGGCAGGAGTAATTGGCGGTTAGCTTTTCAAGGCAAGGGAGGAAGAGCGGCCCTGCGTGTGGCACCTGACATACTTGTGGAGAGTTTAAGCTCAACGTTCGTTTTTGAACGTCCACGACCGCTGATGAACCGTTCCTCGATTGTTGGATGGAGGAGCGCTCGAAAAACAACGTTTTGTTTGGCAAGTTTTATGCCTCAAGGTTTCACAAAACGAGACCCTGATGAAATCCATTGGAAAATTTATACTCCCGCTTGTCCTTGGGCTCTACACCATCTCCAGCCAAAGTCAAAGCCATCAAGACGCATTAAATAAAACCGGCACGTTACAACCCTTGCCTGCTTTGCAAGATTGGTTTCTTTCCACAGGAAATTGGCAAGATGACCCACAGTTGTATGTTCGTGAATTTGGTACGGGGAAAGATACGGTCATTATGTTGCATGGCGGATGGGGTGGAGAACATAGCGAACTTCTGGATGCTGTAAATGAACTGTCACATCAGTATCATTTCATTTTTTACGACCAGCGGGGTTCACTGAGATCTCCTTTCCCGGACAGCCTCATTACATTCAATCAACACATTGCAGACCTAGAACTCCTCAGAAAAGAATTGAAGATAAACAAACTTCATATCGTAGCGCATTCCATGGGTGCAGTTTTGGCGTGCGCCTATGCTTCGCAATATTCACAGCATATAAAAAAGCTGACGTTATTGGCGCCTGCACCACTTAAAAACCCTTTACCAGAAGCGGATAAAGAGCTGCAACGCAAAGAGAATTCAGCTCAGCAGGCGTTCATGGAACGACCGGAGGTTATGCAGGAGATGAACAAGTACAATCTAAATAGAACAACTCCTGAACTTAGCTCTCTGGAAGCGACCAGTAAGTTTCGTATTCAATTCGCAAAGAGAATGCTGTATGACGTCAGCAAGTGGCCGTTGTTAATGGGTGGTAGAGCTTTGTTCAAAGGTCAGGTGTTTGAACTGACGGCCCGAACCTATCCATCATCCGGGTGGGATTATTTTCAGCAGTTTAAACGTCAGGCGTATCCGGTCAGTATCATTATGGGCGATCATGATTTTTTAGATTTTGGTAATCACCTTACGAAGAAATGGGTCAGCGAAGTGCCCCGCATCAAACTGACGACCATTGAAAATGCCGGACATCTGATCTGGATCGATCAGCCGAAAGCATTTTCGAAAGAACTGCAGCAACATTTGCAGTTGTAGCTTGCCGGTTAGCCAAGAAGAGCAGTTGATCGTTTCGGTTAAGGCAGAATACACCGGGCCGGGTGATCCTTCGAGGACAAACTTATCATAACTTGGTGTTTTGCACTTCCCCATGAACATTTCCAAAATACAACCGGTCGGCCTGATCGTGGCTGTGATGCTTAGTGTCGGCTCATCGCCGACAACCGCTCAGCCGGTGACTTACCTTGTGGATAACACACACTCTTCGATCCAGTTTGCCGTGACGTTTATGAGCCTGACAGAAGTGTCGGGCCGGTTCGACCGGTTTTGCGGCAGCTTTGTGTTGAATGAGGCGGACATGCCAAAATCCAGGATCCTGCTTTTCATCGATGCTTCCAGCGTCAACACGGGCCTCGACATTCGCGATGGCGACTTGAGGAACGATTATTTCGAAGTAAAAAAATTCCCGATCATAGCCTTCAAGAGCAAATCGATCCTCAAGTCCGGGGCGAAGCGATTTGAGGTGAAGGGAGATCTGGCCCTGCATGGCGTTGTTAAGGAGATGACCCTTCTGTTGGACATTTTGGGATCCGTGAATGGTGTGGATGGGAAAGAAATGGGATTGAAGTCGAAACCTTTTTCGCTCGCGCGGAAGGATTTCAATATCAGCCTGGGCAATACCGTTGGAGACACGGTGACGGCAACGGCGCTGATCCGCGTGAGAACGTTTTACAAGGCGCGCGAAAATTTTCACAACCAGTTCCCCGCAGCGAGCGGCGCTTTGTCATTTCCATTCGATGGGATCTACGCCGACGATAAATCAAATGCGCAGATCACGTTGACAAGCTACGCGGAAAATTTCTTTATCGCATTTGCCGATAAAGATTGGCGCTGGTTCAACCGGGTTTACCAGATCGGCGACAACCGGTTTAAACTGGAAAGCTTCAGCCATACGTTCGAGTTGACCCAGACCGGCCTTCGTTACATGAATCTTGACGAGAAGGAGGCAAAAATCTTTACCCGGAAATAGAGCCGGAAATCTTTTGGCGATTATTTCAGATCACTTTATCAGGAAGAAGGTGCCGGCAAGGCTGCAAAAAAAATCATCCGTTCAAAAAAACAGAACGGATGATTTTTGTAACATGGGCTCCTATGCTGCAACGGCAATCAAAGTCTCTCTTACTTCAATACCAACGTTTGGCGGTGTACACGTCCGTCGGGGCCCGCTACGTTAATGAAGTACAGGCCCTTTGGCGCCTGCGACAAGTCGGGTTGAATGATGACGGGTGCCGTCACGTCTTTTTGATAGATGGTTTTGCCAAAAAAGTCCGTGATCGTAAGTCGTGTCGACAGCTTGGCGCCATTGGTGCCGACCTCGATGCTCGGATTGCCCGATGCGGGGTTGGGAAACACCGATAGGCTGGTTACCTGCGTCACGCTGCCGTCGAGCATGAAGCGGAGCGTTGTGCCACGCTGTGGAGCTGCAACCTCGACGACGGTGGCCAGGGGAGCGGTGAACTTCTGTTGCCATAGTGTCTTGCCGTCCGCGTCCTGGAGAGCGATAATAAAGGGCACCTTCACATCTTTCTCGGTGGCCACGTTGAGTTGAATCTTCTGGTCGCGCGACGTCATTTGCAATTTCACCTCTTCGATGCCTGCGGGAACGAGCTCCTTGTCGAATACGACAAAGTCCTGGAACACTTTCTGGGTTCCAATCGCTGTGGTGGCGATGAAGGACTGTTTGTCGTCTACCGGATAGGTGGCTTGGAAAGGTTTGTCGTACATCTGGCTCCACACTTCCTGACCGGGTTTGTCGAGCAGGGCGACACGGATCAGTGGATCGATACACGGGGGTGTGCACGGCGTGGGCAGGGTCCAGTCAACGTCTATGCCCGTCCAGCACCAATCGCGTTCGCGGGCGTAGGCATGAATGTCTATACGTTCGACTGCCGCCGGCAACACTGCACATTCGAGGGGATCGCCATAGGCATACAAGGCATAGACCGGTGCGATGACGGAGCCGGTAGACAAGACGATGTACAGTTGGCATCGATAGACGCGCTGATCGCCTCCGGGATATATCCGCGTTCCCGGCGGCAACGGAGTCGCCGTAAAGTTTGTGCCATCGTAGGCATACCACTGCGGAAAAAAGGAGCCGTCGTTCATGACGCCCCTCAATTTGCCGGCGTAGGGTTCGAGCGTCGTTTTGACATAGCGCAAACCCGAGGGTATGAACACTTCTTCTTCTGTTGTGCCGTCGTACGAATTTAGAAGACCACCGTGTTCAAATATGGGGTCAATGGGCCTGGGCTCAAAGGTGGGTATATAAAGAAGATCGTTGAAGACTTCCATGTCACATCCACCCGGCTCGCCAATGAAGTCAGGGTGGGGAGAATCGAAGTCCAATGTAACATCGACACCATCGAAGATGACGATCTGGCGGCCGCCGATGTAGGTGTAGTAACGCATGTACATCTTGTCGTTGAACAGTTTCTTGTCGCTGACAACTTCCGGGCCCCATGGCCGGATGCAACTGTACAAGAAGGACAAGGACATGCGCGAAAAACTGGTGCCGTCGTATTTTATCCAATGCGTGATCGGGTTGGCGTCGTCGATGGCAGAATCCAGTGAAATCGCTTCGATGTAAAGCACATCGTGGTAGGAGAAGGGGGTGTGTCCGATCAGCCGGATCGTCTCGCGGGGAATGAGTTCGTCGGGAATGTCGATGGGCGTAACGGTGGCGCCGTCGTAGCGCAACAGCTCGGCCCTGCCTGTGGACGTGGTGCGATCGGGCATGAAGTAAAGCATGTCCTTGAGCTGCTCGAACTGCGTGTCCTGGTAGAGATTGTAACCCTTTGGCAGGGGAACGGCCGCCACTGCGCCGTTGTATTTGTGCAGCGAAAAGCTGTTGTGCTCCGCATTCTGGAGCACGAGCATCAGGTTGTTTTGATACACCACCATTTCGGATTCCGTGGGCTGCAAACCTGCAGGCAACGTTACGGGGCTAAACTGACCGCTAACACGGCCGGCGATACAAAGGGCGAACAGGAGAAGACTCCAGGGAGAGCAAAGCGCGGGTCTGTTTTTTTTCATATAACTGTATTTGGGGGGTTGAGATAGTATATCAAGGTCGTTGGTTTTTTTTGGGGCAGGCTAAAAGGATCGTTTCATTTCCTGTGTATTTTGATACGTGGGCGCACAGACTCAGACAACGAGGCCCTTCTTCACCGATTAGTTGTTACAGCTCACCTCTTCACAAGTCGTTTTACACTTGCAATTTTTTTAGGTTGCCAATTCACGGCGACAAATCCCGCCGACAAATTGGGGATCGTTACCGGGTGTGAATGCGACAATTTTAGGGCTGAATGCGGAAAGTATGGGTTGTGAACAGGACAGAGCCGGAAAATTCTGGCCAGCCTTGCTATCTTCGTATGGTTCGACAAGGTCACGACCTCGACATGAAAAATTGACTTTAAACCAGGAGAAAAATGAGAAAACTAGTTGCCGCTATCAATACGACGATCGACGGGTTTTGCGACCACACGGCAGGGGTTCCGGACGCTGAAATACATCAGCATTACACCGAGTTGTTAAAAAGCGCAGGCGCCATTTTATATGGAAGAATAACCTATCAACTCATGGAGAACCATTGGCCAGGGGTCGTGAAAAATCCCACCGGCAATAAAGCCATGGATGACTTTGCGGTGGCCATACAGGACGTTCCTAAAATTGTTTTTTCCCGCACGCTGAAGAGTGTTGAATGGGAAAATACAAGATTGGCCACGCGGGACCTTCAAGAGGAAGTCTTGGAACTCAAGCAGCAAGCGGGTAAGGATGTTTTCGTGGGTAGCCCGGGGTTAATAGCAGCATTGACGAAACTTAATTTATTTGATGAATATCAACTCTGTGTTCATCCCGTGATAATAGGGAGCGGGTTGCCACTATTTAAAAATATCAGCGAAAGAATGGTTCTCAGGCTTGCAAAATCAAAAGCTTTCAAGTCCTCCGGTGCGATGATGCTTTATTATGAGCCCACAAAATAAAGAGACGGCAAGTGAGATAGTTTCAGGGGCAATTAAACTTCTTGGATAAATAATTTTCCGTCGCGCAACACGCGACTCGCAATAACATTCCGGTCGTCGTTCCCCATCAAGGTTCCATAGACATCTTTCCACCACACATCCGAATAAAAATACCAGGCATGAGAGGGTTTGCCTTTTCGGACCTCAAGATTCACACCGTGGGCTTTGTAGTAGTCGCCACAATGGACATCGACCGCTTTTGGGGGTACGTCCGAAGGCAATCCGATGCGGCCAACGCGGTTTTTGAAGCCGGCGCGTTTTGCATTGGAAATTGCCAGCACGGCATCGTGCGGATTGTAGTAGTTGGTGAGACGGTTGCAGTGGCGGTATACAGATTCTCCGCGTGTGACGCTCAGTGAGTCGCTCGAAACATCACCCCCGAATAAAATCAGTTGACTTAACGTCCAGTTCACTTCCGCCGTGGACCGGGTGGTCTCCGAATCGTTGAACGACTCCTGGATAATGTATGCGCCGGAGGAGTGCGCCATGGCGTGGACGTTCAGGATACATCCGCGACCCTGTTGTTTGGCAAGTAATGTAATACCCGACTTTACCAGGATCATGGCTGTCATCTTCGCATCGTGACGATCATCCAGATACAACAACGGCATTCCGTTACTCGGCCAGTCAAAACTAATCAGCTCACCGGCATAACCTTGTTGTTGAAGATTCGCTTTGATGTGTTTATGACGATCCAGGACTTCGCCTATGGTATAGTCCGTGCCGTGCACAAATATTACAACGTCCCGTAACTCAGCCGGTGACGTCAGTGAACTTAGAAAGTCTTTCTCTGAAACGATGTGATCGGGCTTGGGATCGCTTTCCGCGTCCTCGAGTATGAGGTAGTTAACTTTGCCAGGCATTGAGCCAAAGCTCTCACCTTTCCGATTGCGGGCACAAATAATGTAATTGCTCATGGTATTTCGGGAATAACAATACAAACGGTCTCTCTCCAACAGCTAAGGAATGTAATCAACGCTTTGGAGAAAATCAATCGTGGTGCTGGATAATTTTTCTGACGTCTAACAAGAGTAGCGGGAATCCGGAAGGAACCCCGCTACTACATGCCACATACTATCCTTATTACGCCATAAAAGTAAATGACTTCATTTCTTGATGAAACGTTCATCATAAACCTTGCTTCCTTGCCGCACCTGGAAAACATAAAGACCGGTAGGCAGATTACTGACATCCAGCACGCTTTCCCCGGTCGACATTGTTCTGCTGAATAGTTTTCTTCCAAAAGCGTCGGTAATCGTTACCTCCGAGGGAACATCACCATCCAGATCCTGCCAGTCGATATTGAGCATGTCGGAAGCTGGGTTGGGGTACAATCGAATATTCGACCCTGCATTCGTTTCAGCAGTAAAATTCCGGTCGCCGTTTTTCTTCGTTACCACGAAGGCATCCGACATTGGACTGTAGCATCCGTGATGATTGACCTGCACCGTATAGCTTCCCGACGAACGTACTTTAAGGATCTGGTCCGTTGCGCCTTTAAGGGCTTCACCGTTCTTGAACCATTGATTGTCCGTTGAGCTGCTCGATCGCAATAACAGATTTTCCGAATGAGCCAAGGCTGTGATAAATGGCTTATCGATGTCCATACAAGAGCGTTGATACTTGGCGATGAAGACATCGTTATTGGCAACTCCCGTTCGAAACGTACTTCCTGTGTAAGGATCAAAGTTCACCGTCTCGCCAAAAAGCCCCGCCAGGTAATAGCCACTGCGCGTCATCGCGGCGGCGATCGATACACTATAGCCCGATGGTCCTCCCAGGGTCTTGGCCCAGTCGAGACTACCGTCATGGAAGGAGTAGTGCGCCGAAAATGTCTCGGTCCGGGCATTCGAGCGAGCGGCTTCATTTACGCTGGGATCGAAGTCAACGCTGCCGCCAAACAATCCGCTAACATAAATTCCAGAAGGATCGGCAAGAACTTTTCGTGCCAAGGCGAAGCCGGTGGTTGGCAAGCTTTGAGCCCAGCGATATTTTCCGTCGGATAAACCATACTTTCCGATGAGGACATTGTTGAACTCATACGAACCGATCATGGAGGTTCCTGCGCCCGGGTCTGCATCGATCACACCATAGAAATCACCAACGATATACACGCTGTTGCCGAAGCGGCACATGCTATAAATACTACCGGTGCCAACGCTTTTGGCGTATCTGAAATTGCCGGTGCCCAAATCATACCGGCCAAAGAAACCTCCGAAACCGTAAAGAATATATTCACCCGATCGGGGATCAAAATCTCCACTGTCTCCATAATGGCCATGAATGTATACTCCGCTGTCGTCCACCAGCAGACCCCATGACGTGTCGTTGCCAGCGCCACCCATGGATCGCGCCCATACATAATTTCCACGGGTTGTGTATTTGGCCAGGAACACATCGTCTTGTCCTTGCGAGGTGAGGGTGGCGATTCCGGCTCCTGGATTAAAATCTACGGCTCCGCTGTAGTGCCCCGTTAGGTAAACGCCGGAGTTGTCAACACCAATCGAGGAGCTGCTCCACGAGGCGGCATCCGTCAGCTTTCGGGCCCAGGCCAATGAACCGTCGTTCAGATTGTATTTTGCGAAGAAACCATCATTGACATAGGGTTGACCTTCATTACTAAAAATGGTACTGGCGGGTCCCGGATCAACATCCGTGTCGCCCCAGAACTGTGCGGTTAAATAAAGTCCATGATCATCCACCGCGATCGACACTTCATTGTCATAGTAAGGGCCGCCAATGGAACGCGCCCAAACCGCATTGCCGTTGGCATCGAGGCGGGCAAAGAAAATATCAAAGTCACCCTGACTGGTAAGCGTGGTCGTTCCGAATGACAACGTTCCGTTGAAATGGCCGGCAACATAAATATTGCCGTGGTCGTCGCTGGTCATGGTTTGAACTTCTTCTTCGCCCCAATCGCCAAACTGATTTGCCCAAATGTTTGGAGACGCCATGGCCGGATGAGGCGTAGTGTGTACGGCAATGGTGGCTGAATTCGGCGATGGCAGATTGTTTGTAATGGCCCTCACTCTATAGAAATAGTCCGTGTTGGGAGCGAGCCCCGTCACGGTAGATCGAATAAGGCCGGGATTCCAAAGCGAAATGATCTTATTCTCATAGCCCGGCACAAAGGATAAAAAGTCTGCCGCGGTCGAAACATCCAGATGATATTCATAGGTGTTTTCCAATCCCATCCACTTTGCCTCAAAGCCTGCATTGCCGACAAAGTCAGCCGGCAACGCCGTGGGAGGATTGAGTTCGATGTTCTGAAAGACAATCAACGTGTTGAAAATTTCATGCGATAACATCAAATCTGATTTCCCATCACCATCCAGGTCGGTGACGGAAATTCCGAGCGATCCGTCTCCCACCGGAAGGGCCGTGGGCATCGAAAAAGAGAACCCGCCGGGTGTGCTGTTGTTTTTATAAATGAGAAGACTTCCACCGCCACCGCGAATCAGGAGATCTTGTTTTCCGTCTCCATCCACGTCGCCGGCTGTCGGATTCCAATTGCCTGAAGGCGCGAGCACATCCTGTCGCACGAACGACGCAGCGTTGATTTCGCCGGGCATACTGGTATTCCTGAATAAGAAAAGCGAATCATTAGCGGATATGGCGACATCTTTTTTGTCGTCTCCGTCAAAATCGGCAACGGCCATGATCGCCGGATAGCCACCGGTGTGGAAATTTACCTTTTCGGCAAATGAACCCGCGTCAAGAACACCCGGTGTGCTGACATTTTTGAGGATTGAAAATTGTCCATCGCCTCCGCTGCTCACCAGGATATCGGGTTTGGCATCGCTATCCACGTCTTCCAGCATCACGCACCAAACGCCCCCGTTGCCGGCCTGGATACTCACCCGGGGGGCAAACGAATCCAGAGTGATCGATCCCAACACGGCGGTGTTTCGATAGACCGATACCAGGCCTACACCAAAATTATTGGCAACGGCCGTAGCAATGTCTGATCTTCCATCGCCATCCAGGTCGCGAATGGAGACAAAATATGGGCCCGGATCCGATTCAAAATCGACGGCGGCTTCAAAGGCAATGGAACCCGGCGAACTTGTATTCCGAAAAACTGAAATGGAACTGCCATTTACATTGGTCACCACCAAATCCTGCATTCCGTCTCCATCCAAATCCCCAAGGGCAAGGGAATAAGGATTCAGTCCGGTAGGAAAGCTTACCATGGGCGCAAAGGATTCCCAAGACAGCGTTCCCGTTGTGCTTGTGTTTCTTAAAACGGAGACGGTATTCCCGGCTTCATCCACTGCCAGGAGATCCGTTTTTCCATCACCGTCTACATCGCCGACGATTCCCCATCGGGTTTGCATTCCCCCATAAAAATCAGTCCGGTTGGCGAACGTGCCGGTACTGCCTGAGAAGGTGACCACGAACGGCTTGCTCGAATAGGCGGTCAGTCCGTTTACCGTGACGGTTACCGGTTTGAAGGTTGCACCCCATGGCGCGGTCACGTCAAGTTGTGTTGCCGACGCTGCTATCACCGTGGCGCGGGTGGCGCCAAAGTAAACGATGTTGTCGGCCGGAGTGGAGCTGAAATTTTCTCCCGTGATGCTCACCGCCGTTCCCACCGGCCCGCTCGCTGGCGAGAATGTAGCAATAACAGGAGCTTGGGCAATTGCCGATGTGATACCCATCGACAGAAAGAAAAGAAGACACCGTGTTCTGTTTTTCATAAGCGTGATGGTTAAGGTATGGATAGGTCAATGCTTATTCGTTTCATTCTGCGTTCGCAAAATGATTTGAGATCTAAAGACCATTCAAGTTTGGTATGAATCTTAAGAATGACTACAACGAATCTCTCAATCGCTAACAATTTTAAAGACGCTCTCTATAAGAACTCACTTCATTGAAAATCCTTCTTGATGAGAATCAACTCAAGGTGCACGGATGTTTAGCAGTGCAATTTCAATTCTGCAGCAACGTCAATGATAATTTTGATTGTTGTTTTTAGGAAGCGGATAAACGGTTGATTTCTTTATAGCATTCCGAAGTTAGGAGGTGGTCAAGTGACATCCAAATTTTTAGTAACACTAAACGGGTATGAGAGTTTAAACAGCGGTATAACAGTTTAAACATAAATGCCACGTGGGAATCGGATAGAAGGGTGCAAGGGCTGTCGAAAAAAAGAAGTACTACCCGAGGGATGTGCGCTGGGAAGCAGGAGGGAAGGACAGAGCAATGTGTGGGCGGATTGATACCTGGTAGGCAAAGGCGTTAGGAATTTTATACAACCTGTACTCCCGACATTTCGAGCTTATATCCCTTCCCATGAACATTCGTTATTCTCAGCTCGGGATCACTGCTTAATTTCTTTCGAAGCTTCGATACAAACATATCCAGACTGCGACCGGTGATGACGCCTTCGTTGATCCAGACTTCCTGCATCAGTGTTTCGCGAGGAATCAGTTCTCCAAAACATTTATTGAACAATTCGAGGATCTTGCATTCCTTGTCGGTGAGACTGATCACCTCGCTCCCCAACAGCAAACGCTGACCCTTTACATCAAATAAAAATTTCCCCAACGCAGCTAATTCAGGAACGGATTCTTTTCGTATAGTGTGGTCTTGAGCCTGCACGGGCATCGGCGTTAAAATTTTCCCGGAACGCCCCATCAACAAGATGACCACTAACACCACCACCATGCCGCCGTAAACCAGATTGATGAATGGATAGTCAAAGTTTGTCGTGTTGACTTCTTCAAAGTTTTGATTGGCTTCCTGAGGATCAACTTTAACGGATTCGGATTCTTCAGGCATCTGGCCGATGTCATGGTCTAACGTTGTCGGTTTGATCTCCTCAGGTTTTGAATTGGCTTCCTGAGGAGCAGCTTTAACGGATTCTTCAGGCGTCTGGTCGATGCCGAAGTTGGTCGGTTTGATTTCTTCACGTTTTGGACTGGCATCCTGAGGGTCAACTTTGCCTGATTTGAGATCCAGTGGGTCGACGTCAGCTTTCTCCTGTTCTATGTTCTCATAAAAATCCGGAAAGGCAAATTCGATTGTATAACAGCCTTGGGGCTGACGTCTGCCCCTGCAGGGCAGTAAGTCGGGTGTGGTATTATTGAATTGGAAACCATAGACAATGCCGGCGGTCAAACAATCATGGACTGTAACGGTGTAGCCGGAAGGGAACTGTGTTTTGGGAAGCAAGTCCAGTGACATCGCCATGAGCGAATCGTGACTGAAAACGAATTCATTTTCGAACTGGAGCAAAAACGTGCCTTCTTTAGTCTCGGTAACCGGCAATACACGTGAGGTTAAATCACCCGCCTGCAAGAGCAACCGATGACCAATCTCACGGATCAGGAGGTTCACGTGCTTCGCCCGTAAGTCGTGGTCAGGAGGCGTTGTGAAAGATGAGGCGATAAAAAAAATGGCGAGCATCACAATGGCCATGCCCGACCTCACCACCAACCCGTGGGTAAAAAAGCCGCTAAAATGAGAATTTAGACGCATTTACATTCCTTTTACAATTCATTACAATGAGTGGCAACGCGGTAGCGTACGCCTGTGTGAAGTTAAAACAATTTTGCTTATGAAACCTTTCCAGGAAATCGTCTACCATCATCTTTTTGCTCACGACATGTTGAGCATCGCTTACCTGGGCGCGACCTTTCCAGCAGCTCCAGTTGTGTCCGTCTGAAACACGGACTCATTTTTCAAATTTGATCACGGATGACCTGTTAACCCGTTCAAAACAGTTCACTTTCAGACCCGTCCGCAGCGAGCGCAGTCAAAAAGAAAACAACGCAAAAAGACGATCAAGATGGCCGCTAAAAGTTTAATTGACGGGCTTCTGAACGCCGTATGGGAAAAATTTACATGCATTTACATTCTTTTTACAAGCCATTTACTACTGCCCCTGCTCATCGTACGTACGTTTGGTTACACAAACCAAAAGCAGCTTTTTATGACCCATTTGAAAAAATATTCAGGTTGTCACCGGGTCCATGTCTGACCACAAAAATCCAAATGGGAGACACGGCGAACGCCTGAAACTTGACCAAAATAAAACATACGATTATGAAACTACTTCGTCATTACCGCATCCTTTCAAGACCCCTTGTATTGCTGGTGGCCTTCCTGTTCATGAGCTTCACAACAGACAAAGTCAATGGTGTTGCTCCTGCAAAAGATCAAACGATCATGATCGCGCTTTTGCTTGATACGAGCAATAGTATGGATGGTCTGATCGATCAGGCAAAATCGCAGTTGTGGAGAATTGTAAACGAAGTGGCCGCGGCCAAAAGCGGAGATGGCAAGCAGCCCAATATTAAGATTGCGTTGTATGAATATGGCAATGACGGACTTTCGTCTTTTGAAGGCTATATCCGCCAGGTGAGTCCTTTAACCGAAGACCTTGATGTTCTTTCGGAGAAGCTGTTTTCACTAAGCACCAATGGTGGAAATGAATTTTGCGGATATGTGATCGAAACTTCCTTGAATCAATTGGCGTGGTCTGCTTCCAATGCTGACTTGAAGATGATTTTCATTGCAGGCAACGAGCCCTTTACGCAGGGAAATGTATCGTACGAGCTAGCCTGTAGGACGGCAAAAGAAAAGGGTGTTATGGTGAATGCCATTTACTGCGGCGATTTTGCCGACGGCATCACGTTGGGCTGGAAGCGTGGTGCGGAACTAACCGGCGGAGCCTTTATGAGCATCGAACAAAACAACAAGACTGTCTACGTGCCAACACCATACGATGATCAGATTGCTGCGTTGAACGATAAACTTAACGCGACCTATGTTTACTACGGGGCATCCGGTGAGTATAGGAAGGAGCAACAAATTTCACAAGACAAAAACGCAGCGAGTTATGGATCGGCCAATATAGCGGAGCGCAGCTTTTGCAAGAGTTCACATGCCTATAAGAACTCCAGTTGGGATCTGGTGGATGCCGCAAAAGACAATGAAAAAGTAATTGTGGAAACCAAGTCAGACGACCTCCCCAAAGAAATGCGCACCATGAGCATGGAGCAGCGCAAGGGATACATCAAGCAAAAATCGGAAGAGCGAACAAAGATTCAGGTTGAGATACAATCCCTGAATAAAAAACGACAGGAATATATCTTTAAAAATACTCCCCAAAGCAGCAAAGATAAAATGTTAGATGCATCCATGATGAAAGCAATTAAAGAACAGGGGAGTGCAAAGAATTTGAAGTGGGCAGAAGGTTGTTAGCTTATGAAGATCGTAACAAAAAAATAATGGCTGTAATCTTGATGCGTATTATTTCATTAAACTAAATCAAATTTATATGCGTTTCCTACATCTGACGTTGTTGTATTTTATGCTGAGCGCCTTTTCTTCTGATCCAGCGGCAAAGATTTTAAAATCCATCACGGCCAATCCGGCCGCAACAAATGATGTTGAACCGGGGGCAACCAATACCATTTTCCAATCAAAAGATGGGGGACAGACCTGGGAAGACATCAGTCATGGCTTGCCTGAAAATGAACAGCCTGAAGGCTTTTTTGAAGGAGAGTCGGATGTCTATTTGCGTATAAAAAATGTAATGTATCACAGTAAAAGTAACCTCAAAACTCCTGTTTGGGAAAAAGAGATTGGTCTTGATCTACGAAGCGCCTCGATTGCTTTCAATCGTTCCGGAGTGATGGCCTACAATTATGATGGGCAAATTTATCAAAAGGCACCCGCTGCAGGAACCTGGTTGCCGATATATACAAGTTTCAAAGGACGTTCGATGCGAACTGTTTTTGAAACCTCTGATGGGACGGTGTTCTTAGGTTGCGATAGCGGTCTTTACAAATCTACCGACAGGGGAGAAAGCTGGAAGCAAGTACAAGATGAAGGCTGGGTCATGCACATGGTGGAGTCAAAAGGTCTTCTCATCGCGACGGGTCAAAAGGGCATCATGCGTTCGACCGACAATGGTGAACACTGGGAATGGGTAATCCGCGAGGGTGGTGTGGGTATAGCCATTGAACGTATCGAAGGTGGATTTGCTGCGATATCTTCTAATACAACGACCATGTCCAGAAGGATGCGCATTTCATTGGACAATGGAAAAACCTGGAAAGCCATTGATGAAGGACTTCAGCCTTCTTTGTTCATTTCATCGATCAAACAAATGGGTGAATATTTAATATGCGGTCACCCGGATGGTATATTCCGATCATCTGACATGGGTAAAACATGGAATCTTGTTCATTCCGGTGTTGATCAGAAGGTGTTTAGAATATATGTTTCTGGCAAAATATTGTACGCGGTAGCAGGAGGTGCTGGATGCTGAAATATAGGCTTCCCTCTGGCTATTTCGTCGTCTTCCCAACCGGTTCTTTCGAGAACTCCACGGCGGTAAAACACTCGGGTACGTGCGAGTCCCAAACGCCGTGCGGGCTCATGGCCCAGCCGCCAGAATCATGTGCGGGTGCCGGCGCTTTGTACGTATTGAATCTGGAGAAATCCATCCGCCACACGTCGCCGTTGTGGGGTGGTAATGACCGGCCGCCATTCCATGTAGCGAAACCTGCCCATGGCAACGCGAGCTCTACCGTCCACCCACGATCGCGGTCTTTGTCGTTGTTGATCGTGCCGTCGACATGCACGGCTTTCAGGAGACCCGGATAATCCCAGTTCCAAAACCCGATGCGCCGGCCCCGTGGATGGGATTTATACCCCACGCCGTTGAAAGGTTTGACGCCTTCGCGTGTCCGGTCGAATTCGGGGAGCTTGCTGTAGCCGTTTTTCTCGAACGTCTCCTCCCAAAAGAACAATACTTCGTAGATCGTGGCGTAGGCGTTGATCTCAAACTCATAGTATCCATCGGGCCCGGCGATGAACAGCTCAACGTCGTTGTCGCGGTAAACCGGCGCGTCGCGGTCCGTGAGTGTGGCCTTAACGTTAGGTTCTTCAATCCAGAAGCCGACGTACAGGTATTTTTCATCCCACAGTACGGCGGCCTTCGTATCCAGGTGCGTAGGTGTCCCCTTGATCAGGTCGACGAAGCGCGGCGACCGGGCAGCGTCTTTCCAGGCGGCTTCATCCAGTTTGCCATCGATGGCGAGCGTTTCCGTGATCTGGTGGGCTGTATAGTGAACAACATCCTTTTCCTGGCAAGGCAGCGTCTCCAAATTTTGCATGTTCGTGACAACACCGGGTGATTCGTTCATGTCGGGGATAAAACAGGCGATAATGAGCGCGGCGAATAAAACTCCTTTGTAGATCATCTTAAAAAGTAAACCAATGCGTCAAACTACAGAAAAGAAAATCGCGGTTGCGTTGGTTTTGGTTATACATACGGCAGCGACGTATGAGCGGTAACAGGAGGGGAGGACAGAGATTTTTTTTCAGCCGAGCAAGGGAAGCCGGGAAGGGATGTGCAGCCAGCATAAATAAAACATTTCCTTGTACCAGGCTTTGGTCCCCAGCAAAAACCATTATATTTTTAGCTTTCTAATTTTTCACATGTTAAAATTTATCGATCAACTTAGTTTTCTCGTTGTTTTATTTGGATTTCTTTTTGGTTTTACGGCTTGTCAGGATGAAGGAGAGGAAGAAACTGTTACCGGGAAAGGCGCTATCAAAGTTATGCTGGTTTCCGGCGCCGCTCAAATAGGAACGACTCCGTTTGATGTTACCATTCTGAATGCAAAAAACGAAGTGTTGTATACATTTACCGGCGTTACAATCGCCGATGCCGATAGACGTTATGCGCTGGATCCGGGCGAATACAAAGTTGCCATTCAATCTAAACGGTCAGCGGTCCTCCAGATTACTGACAATCTCTTTAGTGGTACGTCTGACTTCTTTGTAATAACCAGCACCCAGACAATAGACATTCCGGTGCCAATCCATGCTGAGCCATTCGAGCAATGGGTTCGCGTGGCAGATGCTCCATTTAATCCGCGCTACGGATCGACATCTTTTATTATTGACAGCACGATTTACGTTGGACTGGGTGCTAATTTTTTGAATGAGCGATTTCAAGATTGGTGGTCTTATTCTATAGCCACGAATACCTGGGCAAAGCTTCGGAATTTTCCGGGAGGAAAAAGATTTGCCACCCTCGGGTTCAGCGTGAATGACAAGGGATATGTCTGCCTCGGATATGCTGAAGATAATTCAAATTTGATCGAGCTCTGGGAGTATAATCCGGTTGACGATAGCTGGGAGAGGCTAGCTGATTTTCCGGGGGATGGCCGTTCCAGTGCGACAGCGTTTGTCCTGGATGATAAAATACACGTCGGGTCGGGAATAAGGAATGGTTATATCTCATTGTTGGATTTTTACACATACGACAGAATTCAAAATAAGTGGTCGGCCATTGCAGATTTTCCAGGCGATTCAACCTACGGCTTTACGAGTTTGACGATCAACAACACAAGTCACTTGTTGGCAGGAGTAGTTGACAATGATGTGCGAACCAAACAACATTTTACCTACAACGCTGCCACCGGCTGGACACAGCAACCCGATTTTCCGGGCGAAGCAAGACTGGAAGGAGTTGCGTTCGGCATAAACGGAATCGCCTATTTTGGATTGGGTTCTATTGATAACAATACACCCGGCCGTGATTTTTGGAAATTTGATCCCAAGAATTCAGCGTGGACACGGGTGGATGATTTTGTTGGCCAGCGCCGGTTTATAATGATGTCCGGATCGAATGGCTATATTGGTTATGCTGGGTTAGGGTATTATGGCAATACGATGTACAATGATTTATATCTGTACTTTCCGGCAGTCCATTAACATCGAAAGCCGAGACCTTGACGCACATGGCTTGCCCGGTCTTTATTGAAGTTTTTGGTGCGGTGGGTTGATGGAAGTATTTGGTTTGGTGCAAAGAGAGTCAGGAATGACTCTATAGCTAGCGGACACTAAATTATTGGAGAGGGTGTCTGGCGATTGCTCGACATGACTGTTATCTTTTCCGCCAGAGTGAACTTAGGGGTGTTCGTTGAAGCACAAATTCAAAATAAGCTACACCAAAGAAAAACATACCATACCCAATCGAAAGTAACTGATGAAGCAGATGTTCATGCTCATACTTTTTCGATACGATTGTGAAGGGGAGCCCAAACACATATTTATCAATGTGAGGCCATTTAACTTCGAGTGCTGCCAGACAAATAAGCCAAAGCGAGAAACCAATCGCAACAGGCACAATGAAATTCTTTGAACGTACTGCCAGCCAAAAACCTAGCCCACTGATGCCGAACGTTGATCCATACGCCAGTAAATTAAGTTTCAACAATTCAGGCCATCGATCGAGGTATGCTAAAAAATCCAGACCGAATTGAATATCAATCACGCCGGCACTCATCGCCGTGTAAACATTAAAAATCAACAGGAAGGCAATCGCTAGCACTTGCAGAGCTATGAACTTGGCCAACAAGATGTGAAAGAACGATTGTGGTGATGCCAACACCTGCTTCCATGCATTATTTTTGACTTCCATCTGCATCAGTAATGTGCTCGCCAGCACAAAAAAGAGCGGAAGAAAGACAAACGCGAAAACCATAAAACCTTCTTTGTAAAAATCATCCCAGCCATTGACCGGATTGCCTGGGTAAGGCGAGTCATAATCGAACAACTGCACAAACGGGATAATGAACGCGGCGATCAGCATGAGATAAATCACCGAGGTGCGGTTTATTTTCAGAAATTCTGATCGGAGAGAAGCTGCAAAAGTCATATTAACCGGTTGTTAAGGCCATAAAAATTGTTTCAAGAGTCTGCTTGCGCGGATGGAGGTCATACACATCAAGATCATTGTCGACCAAGATCCTGTTAATGGTTGCCACCTGTTGGATGTCAGTATACGGTACGACCAGATCATCTTCGAGCAACTCAGCCTGGAATTGCCTGAGCACAGCCCATGCGCGCAAATTATCAGATGTGTTCAGTTGCACCAACGATTGCTTTTGTTGTAGCTGGTGGAGCTTTTCAAGCGAACCCTGAAATCGCATCCGGCCCTTGTAGATGATGCCGATGCGGTTTGCCATCTTCTCTACTTCTGACAAAATATGACTGGAGATGAGGAAGGTAATGCCTTCCTCTTCGTTTAGCTTCCTGATTAAACTTCTCAATTCCAGTATGCCGGCCGGATCAAGACCATTTGTAGGTTCATCCAGAATGAGCAACTCAGGTTTTGGCAACAACGCAAGGGCAAGCGACAACCGTTGCTTCATGCCCAGTGAAAATTGCTTCACCGTTTTCTTTCCGGTATCACTCAGACCCACCATACACAGGACTTCCTGCAGCCTGGCTTTTGATGCACCATAGATCTCACGGTACACTTCCAGGTTTTCTTTTGCGGTCAGGTGATTGTACAACGAGGGGCTTTCAATCAACGATCCCACTTTACTCAATATTTCCTGGCGATGGTGTTGCAAATCTTTGCCAAGGATCTCAATGGTGCCACGCTGATTTTTCAGTAATCCCAGCAACAAACTTAACGTGGTTGTTTTTCCTGATCCATTCGGACCGAGGAACCCATAGATATTGCCACGACTTACCTCCAGGTGAATGTTGGTGAGCGTGTTAACTCCTTTTGAATAATCGTAGAATATTCCGTTGGTGCAAATGACAGATGTTGCATTCATGCTTGATTGTTTTGTGACGCAACATTACGCGAGCTTCCGCAGTGTACCCAGCGGACGTGATGAAGACCTCAATAAATGTGATGGAGTAGGGGAGCGTTGGGACGAATGCCCGGAGAACAAAGGTCATCGTAAGATGCGCATGCCGATATCAAATTCCATCCCTTCTTTCGGCTGATTCGTCACAAATAATTCAAGGCAGAAAACAGATTCCTTTATATTGTACCTCGATTTGATTCTATGACACAACAAGTTCCTTTCAATAGACAGCTTGCCACTCGCGAAACCATTATCCTTTTCGGTGTGTGGTTAACCATTACCGCTTTTGTGCTTATGGTCGATAGGGAGTCAGAATTTATTTCTTCCTGGACGATCACGCTTCCCAGCGGTTGGCTGATGTATCACTTGTCGTTTCGTTATCTGTTTCCAAAAGCGCTCACCTTTCGGTTTCCCGTTCTGTTCTACATCGCCTGCATTTTTGTTTACTGCCTGGTGATCTTTTTTAGCACAGCCATGGTTCTCTCCGCTTTCATTGAGGAAGAAGGTTTTTTCATGGAATTGGGGGGCATCACGTTTTTCAGTTTGCTTTTAATCCTGGCTCCCGTGCAGTGGATTATTTTCAAACGACTTGCCCGCGGCAACGAAGAACTCTTTTCGATCAAAAAGGAACTGGTGCAAACGGAAGCCAGCCTGGATTTTTTGCGTTCCCAAATAAGTCCACATTTTTTATTCAATGCTCTCAACACCTTATATGGCCTGGCCATTCATGAAAAAGCCGACCGCACCAGCGAGGCTATCGAAAAACTGGGCAGCATGATGCGCTTCATGTTGCAAGAGAATGTTCAGGAGAAAATAGCACTCGTCCGCGACCTGGAATATCTCAACAACTACATCGCGCTGCAACGTTTGCGCACCGAGATCAGTCCGAACATCAGAATTCAAATCGCTATTCCGAAGGAGGCAGACCTTGCCCTACAGATTGCGCCCATGCTGCTCATTCCGTTTATTGAAAATGCTTTCAAACATGGCATCAGCTTGCGGGAAGAATCTCATATCCGGATTTCGCTGGAATTGAAACAATCAACCGTATACTTCGATGTGTTCAACACCAAACACGTACGCCCGGAAAACGACCCTGAGAAAAACAGCAATGGCATCGGCCTCATGAATGTAAAGCAACGGCTGCAGCTGGTATACCCCGGCAAACATGAGTTGACGATCCGGGAAACGGCCCTCGACTATTTTGTGCATCTTGTGATTAACTTAGGGCTATGAAAGCAATTGCGGTTGACGATGAACCCATGGCACTGGAAGTAGTGCGCTCGCACGCCTCCAAAGTTCCGTTCCTGGAATTAAAAGCCGAGTTCACCGATGCCTTCCAGGCGCTGGAATACTTGCAGAAGGAAAACATCGACCTGATTTTTTTGGATATTAAAATGCCTGATATCTCCGGTATCGAGTTTTTCAATAGTCTGCGCAAAAAGCCGCTGCTCATTTTCACAACCGCCTACAGCGAGCATGCCGTTACCAGTTTTGAAATGGACGCCATCGATTATTTGCTGAAACCATTCTCACTGACCAGGTTCCTCCAGGCGTGCAACAAGGCATTTGAACTGTATAACTATCGAAACACTACCGGAACCAGCGATCATGTATATCTTAAAACCGGTTACGAGCAGGTAAAAGTGATGTACGATGAAATTCTTTACCTGGAAGCCACCGGCAACTATGTAACGTTTGCGTTGAACGATAAAAAAGTGTTGGCCCGCAGTACCTTTGCAGAAGCTATTCATTGGCTGCCGCAGCAAAAATTTATACGGGTGCATCGTTCGTACATGGTACCGGTAAGTAAAATTGAAAAAGTGGAAAAGCACCAGGTCACAATCGGTGCCCATAAAATACCCGTGAGTGAAGCATACCAGCAGCAGTTGCAGCTTATGCTGAGGAACGGAATGGGTCACGATCATGTCATATAGCTGCTGGGCAGCCAGTTGTGTAGTAATAGTTATATAATTTATATTATGTTAAATACAATTCTTGATAGATACTGACCGGAAAGGACTGTCACCTTCTCCCACTTCCTTTTAATTAGTCTGGAGGCTGAGAATCTTTTCAAATACATAGCCTGCGCCAATGAATAGACTTCCAACAACATATAGAGTTGTAAAAATCGAAGACCAAAAATCCTCCAATTGATGTACTGCTTCAAGAAGTCCAGCTAACGAGTTGTCGAGTCGTTTATAACTTGAATTAAACAGTCTAGATACCAAATCAAAGTTTGTGGAAACCTTAGTATATTCTTCTCGAGTCATATAGGGTTGAGTTGGCTCAAACAGCTTTTCCTTGAAACGCAACAAGCTGTCATAACTGGCAACATGATCTGTAGCTTTTCCGTGGCCGATTGTTAGCAAATCCATGTAAATCTTTGTTAATCGCCCTTTATAGAAAGCTAGCTCCATGCTATCCATGCGATCTCTGACCACTGCGATTTCAAAACTGGAGCGATTTATCTCCAAAATATTAGCCATAACCTGGGCGCCTTTCAATTTTTCAACCTCCTCGCTCCATGCCTGCTGAAAAGTTCTTTCAACAATCCAAGAACTAAAGATGATGAGCCCCCCAAGCACCTGACAAATAACCGCAAGATATGGCCGGTGATACCAGTTCCTTATGATGACAGGCTGTTTAGGTCCTGCCTTAGATATTACTACGCTTTCCTTACTACGCTTTTTCATTTTCAAAATGCCAACTTAATGAACTAAAATATATCATTTTTTTTGTTGCCCGATGTTAAAAATTTCCTTTACTCACAAGGGCCACAAGGTGCCCCTCCCTTTCATTTCACTTACAACAGTGATGCGACGTCTAATCTCATTTAATCGGGCAAATTACCTACATTCGGGTATTGGCAGGCAACCTAATATATTGTTACTTAATCAAAGTCGCAACATCATTGACGGAACCGGAATCTGCGGCACTATTTCATCCTTTCGATTCATAACCCTCAAATCACCAAGGAAATGAAAACGTCTCATAGGTTTTTTAAAACAGCATCCCTCCTGTTTATCTTCATCTTATTCTCCCTCTCCCACTCCAGTTGCGCCGTCACCCACGTCTACCAAGCCGGTGGTCCGGACGGCCGCGAAATGGGCAACCAACCCGGCACCGAATGGGAAAGCGATCACACTAACGTGTTTCTCTGGGGTGCTATACGCGATGATGTGAGGATCGAGAACTGCAAGCTTGGTGATGGTACGCGTCTGAATATTGAAGAGATAAAAATTGAAAGGAACTTTGGCCATCAGTTGGCCATGATCGTGACGCTGGGCATCTGGCAGCCTGCGAAGATCAGTTGGAGATGTGCTAAACCTGTTAACTGAAACGGCTATGATCAAAAGAAACGGGCCGAGGACCTGGAAAAATATCCATGTCACCAACACGCTATCCTTGGAGGATCTTATTGATGTCGACAATTCCAATGCGCAGCGTCCATTGCAAAGCGCCTACGATTTTCTGAATCAAGCCAGCGGAGATTTGAATGCCTTGATCCAGGAGGCGAAGGCAAAGAAAAAGAAACTTCGTGCCATTGGTTCTGCGTGGGCACTCTCCCCCATCCAATCTACCGAGCATTGGCTGGTCAACAACAAATTATTAAACAAGTGTTTTGAGGTAGATGCAGATTGCTTTCATGCCGACTATCCACAGGATCAGCGACCGCTCCTGGTCATCGCGCAATGTGGGATCTCTATCGCCGAATTAAATGTCTACCTGGAATTGCCGCGGGGAACGGGCAGGCCTGCGCGTGCGATGAAGACCACGGGCATAGGCGCCGGCCAGACGGTTGTGGGCGCTGTATCGGGAAATACGCACGGCGCCGCGGTAAATTTTGGGGCCTTGCCCGATTTTGTTGCCGCGATTCAATTGTGCAACGGTACGGATAAGCCCATTTGGATCGAGCGAAGCGATCGCCCCGTCATGAATGAGACCTTTTTCGACCGGATCCAATCCAGGCCGGTCCGCGACAACGACATTTTCAATTCGGCGCTGGTGAGCTTTGGTGCCTTTGGGATCATCACGGCTTTTGCCATTGAAACGGCACCGCTGTACCAGATCGCCTTCCCGCCGATCAGAGAAGTGGACGAGCCAAAGCTGGCCTCCCTCCTGGCGGATCCGGGCTATTATTCAGGGCTCTATCATCTGGAGGCGGTTTTCAACCCGCATGAAGATTCCTATTTTCTTATTGAAGGAACCAAGGTGAACTATGAGGAAGGTCACCCCATTCCCAAGCCGTTGTGGATCGTGAGCAATGCTTCGGGTTATGCACCGGGCGATCGGGTCGGGAGGCTTCTACTTAAATTGCCGTTTGTTTCTGCGGCGCGAAAGTCTAAGATCCAATTCAAGCAATATTTAAAGAATGCGGTATTGACGGACGTGCGCGGCACATCAGGACAACTTTTCACAGCAACGATCACGTATTTGGAAGGTTTTATTGAAACCGCATTGGCTGTTTCCATTGATGATGTTATCGCGACCTTTCGGCTGTTAAAGCAAGGGCATCCGGGCGACGCCTTGTTTGGGTTCACGTGTCACGCCCCGAAGTCGGTCGTGGTTGAATTCGGAATGCTTCACGATTCGGATTATCCGAAATTTGAAGAGCTGCTGTTAACAAAATTAAGAGGTGCGGGAATTCGTTATAGCCTTCACTGGTCAAAGAATTCGCTGATCGATCCGACAAGGCTTCTGCAGATGTATGGCGGCGATCGGATCGAGACGTGGAAGAGAAGCCGGCTCACGTTGTTCAACGGCGATATGGACTTGATGGATGTTTTCAATCACCGCGACCTAAAAACAGCAGGGCTTGCGTAGGTCGAGAAATAAAAATCATTATGTGTACGAACCTCCGGCATCATTTCTCTAAAGATCCAGATCCAGCTGACAGCGTGCGTTTTGCTACGCTGATGTTGTTCTTGTTTGTTCTTGTTATTTCCTGCAAGCCAAAAATAGACTCCTTTGTTACGAAGGTGGCCGGCATAGAAACCAAGACCATCGGCGCTAACGACTCGCTCGAAGTTCACTGGAAAGTGCGTGGCAAGCCGACGCTTCTTTATCATGAGGTGATCGATTCAAGCGGGCTCGACGTCGAGAAATTCGTGCAACTCACCCTCCTGGTTAAAAAGGGAAAGAAAGAACCGGCCCTCGGGCTCATTTTTGTCCAGGTCTTGCCACAGGAAACCAGCAACCTGATCGTTTTTGACGAGCCGATTTTTACAAACGACAGCATCATCTTCAAAGGCGTCAAAAGTCCTTCGCGGTGGGGAAATTTCTTTTTGATCAAGTCCGTAAGATCTACCATGGGCAGACCTTGGACCGTGTTCCATGGGGGTAAAAAAATTGAATTGTCCAGGGACAGCATACCCTTCTCCGGTTTGGAGGGATTTAATATCGCCGGTCCGTGGGAGTTCCGATCGTTGCTCACACCGGAAGAAAAATCAGACCACCGGAAAGCCCCTGTGGAAGTAAACATTCAAGCGATCATTTATCATAAAAACAAATAACGCGCGACATGATAGACCAGGTTAAAACGATCGTGCTCCTCATGTTTGAGAACCGGTCATTCGATCACATGCTGGGGCACCTGAGTTTGGAAAACCTTTTGCCCGTGAATGGATTGAAAAAGCCCCTTCAAAATTTTTCAAATGCATTTGAAGGTGACCGCTATTCCGCGTACAATTTTCCCAAGGATGTCCGGCTGCCGTTTGACCTGCCGCATGAGTATGATGAAGTGGCCGCACAACTCGCATGGTCTGACGCACAACAGAAATTTACCATGGGTGGCTTTGTGAAAGCCTATGCAGCCTTCACGGGCGTCGGTCCCAATGCCCGGACCGAGCCCATGGGATTTTTTAAATCCACGCAGGTGCCGGTCACCAGTTTTCTTGCGCGCACGTTTTGCACGTGTGACAATTGGTTTTGCTCGCTGCCCACCGGCACCCAACCCAACCGCACCTTTGCCTTCTCCGGCGATACGTTCAAATACAAAAATTTAGGTCTCCCGACCGTTCCGATTGATGGCGATACCAACCTCTTTAGCTGGATGAACCGGAATGGCGTCCGGTGGCGGGTCTATCATGACGGGTTATCGTTCTTCGTCCTCTATCCTTCTTTGTGGCCTTTGGTGCTGAGTCCTAATTTCAGGGATTATGAATACCTGGCCAGCGACGTACAAAATGAAGCGGCCGACTCAGCACCCGAAGTGATCATCATTGAACCGTCATATCAGGATGCCCCGCATGTAGGCCCCGATCGTCCAAATGACAATCATGCGCCGCTGGCCATCGGATGGGGTGAAGATTTTTTGAGACGGACCTATGAAGCCCTCGCCTCCAATCCGGCTCGCTGGGCGAGTACGGTGATGGTCGTTTACTATGATGAGCATGGCGGATTTTATGACCATGTCGCACCTCCCCGCATTGAGTATAAGCTTCCCGACAATTCGTATCGATTTCAAAGTCTAGGCCCAAGGATCCCCGCCATTGTCGCGTCGCCGTTGGTGCAGAGTGGATCGGTTTGCCATACGCTGCTGGATCATACCTCCGTACTTCAGTTGATGGCAGAAAAATTTACGCCCGGGAAACCCTATTCCGACACGGTTGCAAAGCGAAAAGCTGCGGGCATTGGCAGCGTTTCTGCAGCCCTCACCAATCCCAATCCACAACCCGCTCCGCCACCGCCTTCACAGCCTTTGGCCGTTCAGAGTGTACTGGGAGCTTCCATCGTCAATGGGCCATCGGGCGCTGTTAGTGAGTCGTTCGAGGCGGCAGCCCTTGAAATGATTAAACAATATCCAAAAGAAGTGAATGAAAAATACCCGGAACTCATCCAGTGGAAGACCTCGGTGGCGAACGCCAGAAAAACCTGAGAACGGATGATCAAATCTGGATTAGCCATGCGATTTTTATCCGGAACATTTTTTTGGGATAAGGTCACTTTTCAAAAAAAGAGATACCTTCGAAACGCATGGGATTATTCGACAAATTCAAAAAAGACAAAGCAAAAACTACCGACAACGGAGTTTTGGGACCAACCTTTCTTGACGGACTGACGGAACAAATAAATGAGCCGAAGGACCTGCAGAAGCACGAATGGAGAAGACGATTGAAAACCCCTTCCGGGCAAAAGAAATTCAAGATCAAGTATTTTGGGCAATTGCATGCTGACTATCAAAACCTGATTGTCGGTCTCAATGGCACGCCTGCGCTGGTCGTAGCCGTTGAACCGGTTAGCGGAGAAGAAATTTTGATATTTGACGGTTGCCTGCATGGCTACAATGCCATGTTCTGTGACCACTATTCTGAACAAACGAAAAACAGGAAGGCGGACAAACTATATCAGGCCCACGATGGCACGGATATGTTTGAGCTAACGATCTCGACGTACAATGGAGTTGACTTCGATGACGAGTTTGCAAGTGACGTGGATGCCGATGGGTTTATTGAGCTGATTGATGGTACGAAGGTCGAGGTGGAAACAGCAAAGCGAAACGGATTTGATACGTTGCAAATTTTTGGCATAGCCGAAAGCGGCAAAGTGATTGAAATTGTTTCTGAAGAATTGGCTTGAATACGGGCTACCGGCAGCCCACTCCCACCGGCCTTTCGACGCTGCCTGAATGTCAAGCACAGCCGATCTTTGGGAGCGGAGTCAAACCTCCAATCCCCGCGGCACGAGAGGCAGCGTATAAAGTCTTTTCCCCGTAGCATTAACGATCGCATTTCGCACCGCCGGTGCAATGCCAATGATCGGCGTCTCCCCCGCTCCTGCCGGTGGAATATCTTTTCGGTTCAACATAACAATGTCCAGCTTCGGAACGTCACCAAACCGGGGAACGCGGTAGGCTGAGAATTTTGGGTTCAGGATCTTGCCATCCTTAAAATCGATCCACTCAAACAACGCACCACCAAGACCCTGAATGATCGAGCCCGTGATCTGGTTCTCCAAATGATTCGGATTAATAATGCCCCCACATTCAAACGCAACAGCCGCTCGCAGCACCTTGATGTCGTTTTCGTTTCGGTCGAATGCGATCTCTGCGCAGGCCGCAACGTAGCTTCCCTTCTCCTCTCCGCAGGCGATACCAAAGCCGTGATCTTTTTCCGGTTTGGCTCCTCTCCATCCAAAAGCTTTTGCCGCAGCTTCGAGAACGTCTTTCATTCTTTGCTCGGACAAATTTTTAAGGCGGAATTCAAGCGGATCGATTTTCAGCTCAGCGGCCAGGTCATCCATGATGGATTCACGGGCAAAATTGTTTGCCGTGGCGGCGAGTCCGCGGTATGAGCCTTGTCGCAACGGTGAGTCTGATGGATGAAATTGTATCGCGGTATTTTTAACTTCATAAGGTGTGTCGATGCCCGAACCTCCTGAATTATAATTATGAAATTCCCACGAGGTGAGGATCCCGCTTTTATCCGCACCGGCCTTCACATCGATGACACCTGCGGGGCGAAAATAGGCCCAGGTAAATTCTTCTTCCCGCGTCCATACTACTTTCACCGGTGTCCCGGCTTCTTTCGCGAGCCTCGCGGCTTCGACGCCGGCTTCTCCGGTGTGTTTGCCTCCATAGCCGGATCCGGTATCGGGCTGAATGACCCGGATGTTCTCTTTGGGCATCTGGAAAACATCGGCCAGGTCTTCCTGCACACCAAACGGCCGCTGCGTGCCTGTCCAGACGGTGAGCTTATTCCCCTCCCACTGGGCAACACCAGCACGCGGCTCCAGGGGCACGTGCGCAATGTAATCCACATGAAAGGTTTGCTCGGCGCTTGCCGCTGCTTTCGAAAATGCCGTTGAAACATCCCCCGATACCTTCCCGCGATCGTCGTTCTTGCTCGTGTTCCTGAGGTGATCAAATATTTCCTTTCGGGAAGGCTGTGGCTCGAATTTCCATTCTGCTTTTATCGATTGTAATGCTTTGTTTGCGGTCGAAAGATCACCGGCTGCCACACCAATGAAGTTTTTATCATGGACGACCACCACACCAGGTATTTTTTTTGCATCGGAAATGTCTGCGGAAACCAGTGTTGCGCCATAGGCTGGAGCGCGCAGAATTTTGCCATACAACATGCCGGTAAGTTTCATGTCCGAGACATATTTGTGTTGCCCGGTGACAAACGACTCGCCATTCACTTTTTTAACAGACGTGCCGGCGATCTTCCACGCGTCGATCTTCTTCAAGACAACTTTCTCATCGACGGCCTGGACGAGTTGCTTGCCCTTGACGATCTTACCGATAGGCGTCATCTGTTTCGTGTCCGGGTTCGTCACGTTGCCCTTGCTGATGTATAACAGGGATCGTTCCGTCTTCCATTCGGTTGCCGCGAGATCCAGGATGAGTTCGCGTGCCGAGGCTGCGGCTTTTCTCAGTTGTGGGCCCATGTAGGGTGTTGACCGGCTTCCAAACGTGCCGCGGTCGTAAGGTGTCAACGTGGTGTCGCCGAGGATCATCGTGATCTTTTCCATCGGAACATCAAGTTCTTCCGCCACCACCTGTGCGAGGGAGGTCCTGATATTTTGCCCCACTTCTGCTTTGCCGCTATAGATCGTAACCGCGCCGTCTTCCCCAATGTGGAGCCATGCGCCGATCTGATTTTCCGGCAACGCGTCGGCCGATAACCCATAACTCGTATTGACCGTCGCAAGGGTTATGGCGATGCCACTTCCGAGTACGCTAAAAAATTCCCGTCTGTTCATTGTAAAATGATAGGACGGCCGCTCGGAAAGCTCGTATTGCTCGGGAGCAAAACCGGTTTCGTGTTTCGTCTCCATCGTCAGCTTTTTTGAATTTTCACAGCTTCCTGAATGCCTTTGATGATCCTTGGATACGTTCCGCAGCGGCACACATTGCCTTGCATGCCCGTGATGATCTCCTCTTCCGTGGGTTCCGGTTTCTTCTTCAACAGCGACACCGACGACATCACCATACCCGAAGCACAGTACGAACACTGGAACACATCAACATTAAGAAACGCCTGTTGAACCGGGTGGAGCTTGCCATGGCTCGCGAGCCCTTCTATGGTAGTGATCTCTTTTCCTTCGACGCTGGTGGCCTTTGTGATGCAGGAGCGAACGGCAACGCCGTTGATCAGTACGGTGCATGCTCCGCAAGCCCCTTCGCCGCAACCGTATTTTGTACCCGTAAGATCAAGGTCGTGTCGCAATACATTCAGCAACATGTCTTCCGGACTGATATTGACTGAATATTTTTTTTTGTTGATCGTGAGGTCCATGACGTGTGGGATTATCATATAACCTAAAATAACCGATTAGGTTTTCGTTATCAAGCGGATTTTGGTGAAACGCCTTTTGCCGAGGTGGCCGGTAAATACTTTCCTCCTCACGGTGCAATTTCCGCCTCTCCTATTTCGCCGTGAAGGTCCGATGCGTGGCTGCCCACCAGAAACTGACCACATGCGTTACGATTTGATCCGCTTGATCATTTCTTTTTTAAAGGGCCGGGGATGCCTGGCGTGATCCTGGTCACCCAGCACGACATCGACATGCGCATCGTCTTCGGGCATGTCCAGTAAAATACCTTCGATAGATCGTTCGTCGGGTGATATCCTTAAGAACCTGACCGGAGTTTTACCTACAAATGCAAATAGTGGTTGGGCTACGGCTCTGAAATTTTTTCCGGTAACCACAATGTGAACGCATTTTCGCGCCTTTTCCTTTTGCGTAGGCGGCAGTATTACTTCCTCCATGACGTAATCTGCGATATGGATAGCATCACAATTATGATTGAGTTTTGGATCCACCGCATGGGTTATTCTGACGTTTGCCATATAAAAGTTTTTATTGTTATAAAGTGAACTCTATGTCATCGATTTCAATTTCGCCTGTAGGCAGATGGTCGAACTCAAAAGTTATAAATTCTACATTCGACGTGTCTACGATGGGAACGTTCAAACATTTGATCGTCCATGCGTACAAGGGTATCCGGATGGTTTTAAAGGCCGCTTTGACATTCTCCGTTTCATAACCGCTGTTCAGATCGAAGGTCATGGTGGCAAGGTCGTAGAGCCTATACTCCGGCTTGTACGGAAACGGAATGTTGCCGAAATACCCAACACGGATGGCGCGCGAGTTCCCACCCGCTGCCGTGGTTAACCTCACGTGCATGTCCTGTAACTGATCAACCGGATTTGCCGCGGAAGCTACCTTCTGTGTGACCCGGAAACTTAAAAAATTCAAGGCCGTAAGATTGCGAAGGCTTCCCGACAGCGGGATCTGGCTTTGATAAGTCCCGGTCAAGGCATTCCATTTCAACCGTAGGCCTTTCGTCTGATGTGGTGAATAGCTATCGATCACGCCCACGGTATCTTCTTGTGGACTGCCATCCAGGTTTGCGAAAGTGACAGCGCCTCCGGCACTATTCAGGTTCAGCGCCGGTGCCGTTTCAAAGTCATCAAGGGTCTGCGAACTCCTTCGGAACTGGCTGTGTACTTCCACGGTTGATACGGCCGGGATCTTTAGTTCACCGGTAAGGTAATCGATCTGTTCCGTCCTGCCTTGCAAATACACCTGCATACACGCTGTCATATAGCCGCAAAGCAACACCTGATGCTGAGCAGCAGAAAGAATTTTTGGTGAAGACGCATCCACATAAAATTCCGTTCCCCATTGCGTATTGAACCGGTTGTGGATGGCCCCGTAAATAAAGGCCATTGACTTTTCTACAGTGGCGCGGTCATAAAATCGAAAGCCGGTTCCTGTATACTGGGTGGATGGGGTTGCCCCACCCCATACGTCCGCATCGTTGCTGCCATAAATGCAAAATAATTTGGAAGTAGTTAAGTTGAGCGGCGTAGGACTTGTCCCGCTGAAATCCGTTGGCGCCAGCGGAACAATCACCTTTATATTCCAACCCAACCCAAGTGTTTGATTGTAGATCTCTGCCTGCACCACACCGTCGCCACCTCTTGAATGGCCCATGATGCCGATATTGGTCATGTCTATCTTTCCGAAGAGAAGGCCGGGATTATTGTTCTTGCTTTGCAGAAGAGCGAGATGCTCCAGGATGGCGTGGCCACGCGTGTCCTGCGCGCCATTGATGTCGTTTATGGCATTGCAGTCAATACTCACGGCGATAAACCCATGGCTTGCCAGGTGTTCCAGCAAGTAGTTATATCCCAGGTGGTTGGGAACTCCGGTGCCGTGCATGCCATGCATGACCACTACCAGGGGATAGTTGGCCTGCCCCGGAGAAACGGGAGTGTTCACTCCGTTCACGACTGCAGGATAGCGGACTTCGGCTGTCATGGGAAGATCAAGTGTACCCGAGAGCGTATCGCCAAAGATCGGATTAGTCGGGTCCGGTGCCCACACACCGATTGCCGGAATGGTGACTGCAGGATCGTTGTAACTTGTCTGTCCAACAGCGTAGGGGCCTGGAACAGAAGGGTCGTCCGTCACATAAAAACCAACGTTCAGGTAGCCATCGATCATATCCGCCGGCGGATCAAACGATCCGTCTGCGACAAAGTGTGCGGGGTCGGGATCATTGTTGCCGAAATCAACCACCAGGTCATACTTACCAGCTTGCTGGGGATTTGACCATACCAACGTTGCGTTTGAATTTACACAGCTTGGGCTTGTGATGATCTCCGGCGAACCGCTACCTGGAACACTGACCAGGCTACTGCTCATGCTCCATTCGCCGGGTGATTTATGTGGTATTACATAGAACTTTACCTTTTTACCGATGGCGCCGGGCATCAATCCGGCCGGGTCAAGCGCGGCCCATACATCGGTGCCCTTGGGGAAGTTGTTGGTATATTTCACTTCCTCGGGAACTCCCCACAACATGGTGGCGGCAATTTCCTTCGTTGCCATAACACAACCTTGGTGTATGGGTTTGTAGTGAAAAATATCATCTCTCACGACGACGCTGGTAATAAAACGGTCTGAAACAATATCGGCTTTGCGAAGTTTTCGCTCACCCCTCAGGTATTCATGCAGCGTGGTAACCCGTGCTAGAATATCATAACTCCCCGTGCGGAGCTGCTCCTGCGACCACAGCACTACGTTGAAGTTCTTTTCTTGTGGAGCGAGTTGGACGGTTGTCATTACCTCCGATCCATCCAGATTTAGGATGGGCTCAATGCGGTCGCCGGCGCGCCATGAAAATTTCCGTTTCACCAAATAAATATCGATCAAAGCGCCGGGTTGGAAATTCTTTCCCTGAACAACAAGCTCGTCCTTTCCCAGTAGTAGTCCTCTTTGAAGCGCTCCTGATCGGGAAGCCGAATACAATTTAGTCCCCGACTGTTCCGGGCTAATGGTGAACCTGGTGTTGGCAACGGTCTTCTTGTCGCCGGTTACCTCAATATGAAATGTGCGATTCGCCATGGCTGCGAGGGCTTCCTCATGCGTCTCAAACGCAAATTTTCCGCCGGCACCGGGAACGCCGATCCCGATATCGGGCCATAACACCGTCGGAGCGATCACACCGAAGCGATTGGATATCAACGTTACATGAAATACCTCTGCCTCTTTTTCAGGGGAAAGGCTAAAGTGATACGGAGCATTTTGCGCCAGCCCGGTGATATTTATCATAAGCGATTCACCTATTTCAAAATCGCTTCTGTGTTTGCCGTGTGCATCTATTAGCGTTACGGTGAGATCCTTTTTTGGCGGAAGCTTATGCGCGGGGATCTCTATTTCAAAATGTTCTTTGGCGCCGGCATTCCACCGGACCGAATGACTGGTGGTGTGAAGAATGCGTTTGCCCAATGGGTCCATGACCTTGAAATAGATATCCGGTCGTTTATCAAAAAGCTCCCGGAAATCCGGGCCTTCATAGTTGATCTCAAAGCGACCCGATTTGTCGGTAAGCGCATTGCCGAGCAAGTCATCGTAGAGCAGATCCTTGTCGTACGCCTTTACCTGTAGATCAGACAAATGCAGACCTGACTCGCGCTCACGTACAATACCTGAAATGTTGAATTTTGAATTCATAGAGGATTTTTTTTTATGGCTTGGATTAATCGATCAAGTGATAGCATGCGTATGACGACACCGGGAGAGCTTGCAGTCGTTCGTGGTTTCAATCTGCTGGCAATTCAACATTTCAAAAAGACCTGGAGCACTGGTGTTGAAAATAAAAAGCCCATCAACTGACAATTACGTCCGTGTGATGGGCTCATGATCGAACTTAGATATTTAATTTTACTAATCCAATTTTTTCAAATTATTGCGACGTTAAATCTATGTCAAGTCAATACGACAGCTGCTGCTCGGCTGCCACCTCTAAGATGTGCCCCATCTTCCCTGCCCGATAATCGGCATACAACCGCCTGATGTCCTCCATGCTGTCGGCGATGAACGGACCGTGCGAAACGATCTGGTGATGCTGAGGCTGTGCAGCATACAAAACGAAATGTGCTCCGGTGCTGCCGGCCATTAACATTACCTCGCTGTTTCCAGGGACATCGCCCCTGTCGAGCCAGCCCACATGATCAACCGCCAAGGCTTGCTGGTTTGCGCCGACGTGCAAAGTGCCATCGAGCACATAGAAGAACCCGTTGAAGTCGGCCGGGAGAAGCTGCGTTGTCGATGCGCCGGGCTCCATTTTGATCTCGGCCAGGATGAACGGCGTATGGTTTTTAACAGGCGAAGAAACGCCTGCAAACGTGCCGCTATACACTTTGATGTTTACCTCGTTCGATGACACTGCCGGCACATGCTCGGCGGCTAACCGCTGAACCCGGGGCTGTGCTTTCCGGTCCTGCTGCGGAAGGTTCAGCCACAGCTGCAGAATACGCATTTTCATGGGCTTGGCCAGGATCTCGGTGTGGACCACGCCGCTGCCGGCCGTCATCATTTCAAAATCTCCGGCCTTCAGGGCGTGCGGCCCCTCTCCGATCTCGCCTTGAAGCACCAAGGTCACCGTCTCGAACCCGGCGTGGGGATGCGGCCCGCCCACGGGGACGTGATCGGTCTTATCGAGGATGTCGTCCATCAGCATGATGAACGGGTCGCTTTTTGAAAAATCGATGGCGATGACCGGTTTAGCGGTATGGCCCTTGCCCAAAAAGCCGGGATGTGCGTCGGGGGTGTATACCGTAGTCAATTTTCTTTCTGTGTAGCGCATATGAATTCCTCCTGTTGTTTTTTCTTATAACACCAAAGTCCCTATTTTTGCTTACCAAAAGTAATCACTTTACTGAAGGTAAGCAGTTACCTTTTGGTAAGTACCCGACCATGGAAGATCGCAAAAAGAAAGCCGTATTAGACGATGACGCGGATTGCAAGGGACAGTTGAATGCCATCGGCGACGCGCTCTATGTCATTGGCGGAAAATGGAAGCTTCGCATCATCATTGCGCTGATGCATGGCAAAAGCCGGTTCAACGAACTGCAGCGGACCATCAACGGCATCTCATCGAAGGTGCTGGCCTCGGAATTGAAGGAGCTTGAACTGAACGGTTTCGTGAAGCGACGGGTCTATACCCAAACGCCCATCGTGATCGAGTACGAGCTGACAGACTATGCGCTAACCGTTCGTCCTGTATTGAACGTCTTGAGCGAATGGGGCAGTCAGCATCGCCGGAAGATCAGGCAGGCCATGAAGCAGGAATTCGAGAAGAGATCTTGAGCACGAATTTCAGTGTGACCACATTCCGGCCTATACTCCTGGGGTCTCATAAATCATTGTGATTCAAATTATTTATTAAATTCAGTGCTTCGAGTGCTTCGAGCCGAAACTGTCCCATTTCCGGTCAGTCCTGTTCACTAATGTGAGCGGCGGCCTGGGGATGTGTCCCATCCGGGCGGTTATCGGCCATGGCACCAATTTGGTAAGAGACCCCGCAAACCCCTATGCTTATGTTCCGGAACTACCTCAAGATCGCTTTTCGTAACCTCGTGCGCACGAAGGCCTATTCCATCATCAACATCTGTGGACTCTCCCTGGGCGTGGCGTGCTGCCTGCTCCTGGCCTTGTATGTTGAGGACGAATTTCAATATGACCGGCACCATGAGCGATTGAGCGATCTGTACCGGATCGATACCCAGTTCGAAGCGAACGTGGTAGGGTTTGATAAACTCGGCAGCGTCTCCCCTCCGATACCGATGACGCTGAAGGATGAGCTGCCGGAGATCGAAGCCGCCGCCCGGATCGTGCCTACCTTTGGCAGTGCGAACCTGATCCAATACGAGGACAAAAAATTCTACGAGTCGAACGCCTTCGTGGCAGACTCCACGCTATTCGATGTGCTTACGTTTGAGTTTATCGAAGGCACTCCCAAAAAAGCACTGGCCGATGCCAACACCGTGGTGATCGCCGAATCCATTGCCCGAAAGCTCTTTGGCTCGGAGCCGGCGCTGGACAAGAGCATCCTGATCACCCAGGGCGGCACTCCGGTCAACTATAAGATCACGGGCGTTTACAAGCCCCAAAAAAGTTTTCTGGAAGCCAATTTCTTTACCTCCGTCATGAGCGAAGGTGGGTCGGGCGAATATATCCGGAAAAATGAAAACGCGGCCAACGAGTGGGCTGGACAAAATTTTGTGGGTGGCTACATCAAACTGGCGCCGGGGCATTCGCCAAAGGACCTGGAGAAAAAAATCAACGAGGTTTTGGTCAAATACGGTTCGGAAGATATGAAGGCCCTGGGGATTACCAAGACCTTATTCCTGGAACCTGTAAAAGATATTTATCTGAGGTCGCATGTGGACAAGAGTCAGCGGATCACATACATCTATACGATTGTTTCTATCGCGTCGTTCATTCTCATCCTGGCCTGTATCAACTTCATGAACCTCTCCACCGCCAAAGCCACCAAACGCGCGGCGGAAATCGGGATCCGAAAGGTCATGGGTGCGTTTCGCGGCAGCCTGATCCGCCAGATCCTCGGTGAGGCGATGGTTGTGGTGGCGATCTCTATCGTGATCAGTGTGATCCTGGTACTGGTAGCCTTGCCGGTATTCAACGAACTTTCGGGCAAAGCCATCTCCTTTAACCAGGGCAATGTTGTGTTCTTTGGGACCGCCCTATTGATCCTGATGGTCATTACCGGGTTGATTGCGGGAAGCTATCCTGCGTTTTATATCTCTTCCTTCCAACCGGCGACGGTATTGAAAGGAAAATTCACGATGAACAAAACCTCCGGACGATTGCGCCAGGGCCTGGTGGTACTTCAATTTATGGTGGCCATCGTGCTGGGCTGTGGCATGCTGGTGATCTCGCGTCAACTCTCGTTTATGAAAGACAAAGACCTGGGTTTTAATCCGGAAGCCAAGATCATCGTTCCCCTTCGCACGGCGGATGCGAAAAAGAAATATGAATCCTTGCGAACGGAGCTCGAAAAAATGAACGCTGTCAAAGCCGTTTCCGCCACAGGTTATCCTCCCGGATCCAACATCTTCAACGATATGGCCTTCTACCGGGAAGGCGGCAATATGGACAACGCTATTCTTAACCGCATCAACAACATCGATGCGGGCTATATGGAAATGCTGGATATCAAGTTGATCGCGGGCCGGCCGTTCACCACCAACCGGTTGGCGGATTCCAAGGGCAATCTCATTATCAACCGTACGTCGGCAAAAAAATTCGGTGTTGAACCGAAAAAAATGATCGGGGAAAAACTCTATTTCGACTGGCAGGGAAAGAACTATGCTTTCCAGGTGGTCGGCGTGGTGGAAGATTATAATCAAACGTCGTTGAAAGATCCGATCATTCCCATCGTCTTTCAAATCCCCGAGAAGGCGGACGAGTACAGCTATTTAATTGCCAGTGTCAACCCTTCCGGCCTGTCGCAAACGGTCTCCCAGATCGAGGATATGTGGAAAAGCCAGGTGTCCGATGCGCCCTTTGAATACACCTTCCTGGACGACAATATTCAGAAGCAATACCTGGAAGACGAGCGCATCTCCAAGATCATCACCTACTTCACCGCGATCGCCATCATTATCTGCAGTCTTGGATTGTATGGCCTGTCATCTTTCATGGCCGAACGGAGACTAAAAGAAATCGGCGTCCGAAAAGTAATGGGAGCCAGTGTGCCACAGATCATGGGAATGATGTCCCGGGAGTTTGTCAAATTGGTATTGCTGGCGTTTGTGATTGCCGCTCCCTTGGCCTGGTACGCCATGACGCAATGGCTGCAGGCTTTTGAATATAAAGTGCCGTTGGATATTTCCATCTTCACGTTTGCCGGCCTTGGCGCGATCACGATCGCTTTGCTGACGGTCAGCTATGAATCGCTTAAGGCAGCCAGTACGGATCCTGCGAGGACGTTGAGGAATGAGTAGGAATTTGGTGGGAGCTATTTTGGGCTCTGCGTTTGTTGGAAAGTCGGCATTTCATTCGAGGTGCTGGGGGACTCAGTAGCCAGTAGCCAGTAGTCAGTAGTCAGTAGCCAGCCGGTATTTCGTGTTCGGTGGTTTGTGATCGATGATTATCGTTCAGAGCGGCTTGGTATGAAGAAAGTCAGGTGAAACGATAACGTTTGGCCGCTAATGGTGATTGCGCTCTTCGCAGCCGGTCAGCCTATGTTCAAAAATGATCATGCTGTTTCATGGGAATCCCTTTTGGGGCTTCTCTCCCCTACTTTTTAAGTCTGGCATCATTGTTACTATTACTACATTTAGAGTATATTAGGGCATGAAAAAGTATCAGCTAGGGGAATTTGAGGAGATCGTCATCCTCACGATCGGCATTCTGAACAACCGGGCCTATAGTGTTTCGATAAAAGATGAGATCGAATCCAGGCTTTCGCGCACCGTTAGCTTTGGGGCACTCCACACGGCTTTGAAGCGGCTGGAAGAAAAGGGGTATCTCAAATCGTTCGCCGGCGAATCGACCGAAGACAGAGCGGGCAGGCCCAGGCAATATTTCGAGATCACCGCCATGGGCAAGAAAGCGATGCAGTATGCGAAAGAGACACGCGATGAGCTTTGGAAGGCGATCCCAAAAACCGTTTGGCAAGCGAACCTGTCGCGTTGAGCTATGAACAAACCGGTTGCACGTCCGTCCCGTTTCTTTTTGAAGTTCTTCCGCTGGTACTGTGACCCGGAAATGCAGGGTTATATCGAAGGCGACCTGATGGAAGCCTATCACAGACGGTTAGAACAATATGGAAAGCGAAAAGCGGATGTGCAGTTTATCGTCGACGTGTTGCTCCTCTTCCGGCCCGGGATCATTAGTTCGAAAAAAAGATATCACTTAAATGGCTCCTATATGATCAGAAGTTATTTCAAAACGGGCTGGAGAAATCTTTTGAGAAGCAAACTCCACAGCACACTGAACATCGTCGGCCTCACGTTTGGCATCGTGTGTTTTTTACTGATCGGTCTTTACGTTTTTGATGAACTCACTTTCGATCAACACCATGTCAACGCGGAGCGGATCTATCGCGTGGTCGAACATAAAGACGTGCGCGGTGAGGCGACCATCATCGCGGCAGCGGGCTACAAACTTGCCGAAGAGTCAAAACACTCGATCCCTGAAGTGGAAACCACCACCCGCATGATCAGGACGGGAAGAGCCAATCTCGTAGACCCGGAGAATCCTGTCCCCTTCCAGGAAACGGTGACGATTGCCGATGAGCATTTCCTGGAGATATTTGACTTCCCCCTCATAGAAGGCGACCGACGTACCGCTTTAAAAGAACCTGCCTCGATCATCATCAACGAAGACCTGGCCCTGCGCATTTTCGGCCGGACGGATGTGATGGGCAAGAGCTTGCAATTCAGTCACCTCCCCTTCCCCTTAAAGATCACCGGCATCTTAAAGGAACATCCCCGCAATTCGAGCTTCAACTTTAGTTCGGTGATGTCGGAGTCGAGTTTTTATAATGCAGACTTTTTTAAGGAGACCATGACCAGCGACTGGGCATCCAATGGTTTCACTGTCTATGCTTTGCTGAGACCGCATTCGAATCCCGATTCCGTATCGAAAAAAATGACCCGGCTCGTGCTTTCCAACTTTACGCCTGAAACAGGGACAAAATTTTCGTACCGTCTCCAGCCCTTGAAAGACCTGCACCTTAAATCGGCAAACATATTCGACGGCGCCAGGAACACCAACGTAGAGAGTATTCCACAGGGAAACCCGCTTTACATTACGATATTTTCATTCACAGCTTTGTTTGTTCTTCTGATCGCCGCCATCAATTACACGAATCTGACCACCGCGCGCGCGTCTAGCCGGGTAAAGGAGATCGGTGTGCGCAAGGTCATCGGCGCCATGCGAAGCAATTTGATCGGCCAGTTTTTGTTCGAATCGTGGCTGACAACGGCGATCGCCTTCGTCGTGGCGATCGGTGTTGTCCATGTGGTGCTCCCTCTTTTTAATCAGTTTGCCAACAAGCAACTTTCGCTTTTCTCCGTGGATTATCATTTCTGGATCTATGCCCTGGCCGCCATTGTTGTCATCGGATTTTTGTCGGGCAGCTACTCGGCTTTGCTGCTTTCCCGTCTGAAACCCGTGTCGTTGTTAAAGGGGCTGAAACTTCAAAGCACCGGCGCGCTGTCTGTGCGGACGGGGCTGGTTGTTTTTCAGTTCACCATCTCTGTAGTGATGATCATTGGCACCCTTGTGCTGTTGTTGCAGGTTCGCTACCTGAACCATACCGACTTGGGTTTCAATAAAGACCTCATGGTGGTGATCGATGTGAACACGGGAAAGGCGCGGTCGAACTTCGAGACGATAAAGGATCAAATGAGCAAGATCGCTTCGGTAAAAAACGTATCGGTGACGTCGCGGGTGCCCGGCGAATGGAAGTCGCTCCGCACGGTCAAGGTAAGAAGTGAAGGGAGCACCGATGAGCTCGGCATATCTTATCTGTTCGGTACCGATAAAGATTTCATGAAGACCTTCGAGGTGACCTTACTCCGCGGGAGAAACTTTCGCGAGGCTTACGATTCTTCCAGTATCATCGTCAACGAAACCGCGGCCAGGATGTTAAACATCACCGAGGCGTCGGAGCAAACCGTGGAGATCCCGGCGTTGTCGCGTGGCGGAAGTTTCGAAACGCTGGATGTGCCGTTCAAGCCCCGGGTGATCGGCATTGTAAAAGATTTTCATTTTCAGTCGCTGCGCGATAAAATTCAACCGCTCATCCTGGCGTATAACCATAACCCCATTCATGTCATCGATTACTATTCGGTGCGAATAGCGCCCGTAGACATACCTGGAACCCTGAACAAGTTAAAGGCCATCATGGTGAGCAATGATGTGGACGATCCTTTCGAGTATCATTTTCTGGATGACCAGCTGGCCTTATTTTATGTTGAAGACGCACGACGCCAAACCCTTCTCGGCTGGGCCGCACTGGCCACCATCTTCATCGCGTGCCTGGGACTTTTCGGACTGGCCACCTACTCCACCGAGCAACGTGTGAAAGAGATCGGCGTCAGAAAGGTTTTGGGGGCGAGTGTCGTGGGATTGGTTTCCCTATTATCCCGCGACTTTCTGAAGTTGGTTTTGATCGCCAATGGCATTGCCTTTCCGATCGCCTGGTGGGCAACAAACCGGTGGCTGCAGGAATACGCCTATCATATTGAAGTAGGCTGGTGGGTGTTTGTTTTAGCGGGTGCTTTGGCCATGGGGATTGCTTTGCTGACCATAAGTTATCAGGCCATAACGACGGCGATCGCTAATCCTGTGAACAGTCTTCGTTCAGAATGAGCTTCGGCCCTTGACGACTGACCGCTACTCACTCCTTAAAGATTTCACGGGGTTCATCAATGCTGCCACGATAGATTTATATCCTACAGCAATCGCCGTTACCATACATGTGATCAAAATAGCCAAAATAAAGATCCCTGCACCGATCTGAATCCGGTATGCGAAGGTCTCCAGCCAGTGGTTCATCGCCCACCAGGAGAAAGGTGCCGCCATCACAAAAGCAATAAGCAACAGGCGAATAAATTCTTTGCCGAACAGCCACGCGATGTTCTTCACGCTTGCCCCCAATACTTTGCGCACACCCACCTCTTTGGTTTTTTGAACCACCATAAACGACACCAATCCATATAGACCCAGACAGCAGATGATGATGGCAATACCGGCAAAGGCCTGGATAAGCCGCAGCATCATGTTGTCCAGCTCATAAAACCGGGCAATCTGTTCATCCAGGAAAGCGTATTCATAGACCTGGTCGGGAAAGGTTTTCTTCCAAGCCGTTTCCATAGCGCCCAGAGTAGTAGACAAGTTTGCGGGATTTATTTTTACGGCACAACTGAAATACCAATTGTTGGAGCTGGTGATACAAAGCGGAGCAATGGTCTCGTGGAAAGATTTATTATGAAAATCCTTCACCACGCCGACAATCGATCCTTCCCGGTTGTTGAGACCTATCCGCATTCTTTTTCCGATCACATCCTGTGGGGAACGCGCACCGAGTTTTTTTACAGCGGTCTCGTTGAGCAGAAATTCGCGGACTGTATCAGACGGGTTCAAGTTTCGCCCGGCGATCACTTGCAAGCCGAACGTGGAGACATACTGGTCGTCACCTATTTTAATGGAAATTTCAAAGTCCTCATCTTCCGTACGTGAATCGAAGTGAAAGTTCACGCTTGCAAAATCCGGGGATGCCGGGGCATGACTGCAAAAGGTCACTTTTTCTACTCCTGCTATCCGGGCGATCTCCGAGTTCAGTGTACTTAGGGTTGATTTCTGTCTTTCCGGTACCGGCAACATCACGATGGCTTCTTTCCGGAAACCCATGTCCGCTTGCCTCGAGTAGCGCATCTGGTTCGCGATCACCAGGGTGCCGACAATAAGCAACTGCGAAATGGCGAACTGTGTAACAACCAATCCTCTCCTCAATGAGAACCCGCCTACGTGCTTTTGTGATAGTTTACCTTTCAAGGCCAGAACAGGCTGAAAGCCGGCCAGAATTAAACCGGGATAGAAACCGGAAAGTAAGATCACGACCACCAGCAGGATGGGGAGAAAGGTAAGCAGGTAAACATCCTGGAAGATGTCTATCCGAAGCTGGATAGCGAAGAGTTCGTTCACATACGGCAGGGAAAGCTGAGCCAAAGCAAAAGCCAATACCAGCGCCAACAAAGCAATCACCGCAGTTTCCTGTATGAACTGCCAGAAGAGTTGCTTGCGGCCGCTTCCCAATACCTTCCGTACCCCAATCTCTTTCGCCCTGTCGAGCGCCTGGGCAGTAGCCAGGTTGATAAAATTTACGCAGGCCGCGATGATCAGAAAAAGTCCGATCAGCGATAAGGCCCACAGGTTTTTCTTTGCTAAATAGCCTCCCAACTCGGGGTTAAAATGTATGTCCGAGAGCGGTTGGAGTTTAAATTGATAGGCTTTTGCATCCCGTTCATTGTAATACTTTTTAGACAACGCAGGAAAAACTTTATCTACATCGGAAGGCAAGACATTCGGTTTCAGTAGAACAAAACAATTCATACCGCCGGCCAGGCCTCTCCAGCTCTCGCCGGCCAACCATGAATCGTAATCTTTCAGATTGCTATACGACAAATAGATCTCCTCCCGGCGATCGGTATTGACAGGCAAATTCTTTAGGATCCCGGTAATTCTGAAATCCCATTTATTTTGTACCCGAATAACTTGATTGATCGGGTTTTGATCTCCGAAATATTTTTCTGCGATCCGCTCGGTAATAACGGCTGTATTGGGTTCGGTTAAAATGGTATTTCTATTGCCTTGCACGAAGGGGAAATCCAGGATATCAAAAAAATCCGCCTCTGCGAAAGCCAGATTTTCCTTAAATTTTTTATCGCCTGGTGAAGATGGGACAGACACAAGCATATCCGAATTACTAAACACCATCGCTACTTTTTCAGAAAATTCATAATCATTGCTAAAGGCTTTCCCCATGGGTTGTGGAACACTAGCGTCCCGACTTATCCCTTCCTGGTGCAATTCAGTAGTGATGCGATAGATCCGATCTTTCTTTGCGTGAAAAGTATCAAAACTCAAATGATACGTAACCAGGACAAAGGTCAGGATAGCACAGGTGATGCCCAACGCCAGGCACATGACATTGATCACAGCATACGCTTTGTTGCGTTCTAAATTTCTCAGGGCGATCGTGAAGAAATGTTTTATCATGGCGTAGGGTTTTCCCTTGAACTACAAGAAACCTGCCATATCAGCTGAATCCGCTCCAATAACAATTCTGCCCGCCTTCCTGTAGAAGGCTACGTTCGGATACGCATCATCATCGTCTGATTGCGGACAGTGATTTTGCCATTATTACAACGCTCCACCCACCCAGCCGCAGGTAAATCAGGTGAGTTTCTTCGATGAAAAAAAAGAGGATGTGTCGGGGTAAGACACATCCTCGCTTGCTAAGAGCAATTGGTACCCTCCGGCTACACTAAATTCTTTTTAATATAGGCATAGCTTTTCTCCATGCTCACCAAAGGATCGCCGGGCGTTTGGTCCTGTTCGTTGAAGAAATATTTCAGACCAGCTTCTTTGGCATGGGCGAATATTTCTTTGAACGGGATTACGCCGTTGCCCACTTCTGTAAAATCTTGTTTCGGCGTATTGTCCATATCTTTTACGTGCCACAACGGGAAGCGGCCCGGGTTTCTACTAAACAATGCCATGGGATTTTGTTTGGCTTTGTAGGTCCAATACAGATCCAATTCCATTTTGACGAGGTCGGCATCGGTGTTGGTGAGCAGCACGTCGTAGGGCAGCTTGCCGTCTTGTGCATCGAATTCAAAGGCGTGGTTGTGATAGCAAAGTTGAAGCCCGGCTTTCTTCGCGATCTCTCCGGCCTTGTTCAATTTGTCGGCGGTTTGTTTGTAGTGATCGAGGGTTCCGCGTTCTGGTTCAAAGAGGTAGGCGCAAACCATATATTTCAATCCCACGGCGGCAGCATCGTCAACTGCTTTCTGCCACTCGTTCGAGATCGTGCCTTTCGTGTCGGGCATCGATTCGCCGAGCAGGTAGTGCCCGCTGAACATCACCAGCCCATTGTCGCTCAATACTTTTTTGAAAGCGGCCGGATCCATGCCATAGAATTTTTGCGTGCCGGTGTAGGTGGCCCCTTCCACCGAGTTGAATCCGATCTTGGCTACGCTCGCCAGGGTGGCCACGGGATCTTTGGCCATCAATTCGCGCACCGTGTAAAGTTGTATGCCGATATAATTCGATTTCGATTTTGCGAATAAGGACGGACCGATCAGAAGTCCGGTCGAGGCCATCGCGGTGGTTTTTAGAAATGATCGTCTGGTTACCATAGGATGTGTTTATTTTGGGTTTGCTATGTGTTAAATGTACACATCTTGGACCAAATGCCACGGACGGAAAGCCCGTCATTTTAAAAATACAGTACTACTTATCCATCCGGAACATAAGCCACTGATTGATAATAATTTATCGGGCCTTGACTGGCCGTTGGTAGCAGCAGATTTTACAGCGGATTTACACTGGCCAAGTTTTATTTATTATTTTCAGTCGCTTGTTTCCCCCCATCGATATGAGAAATGTTTTTCTGCTGTTGTTCCTTCTCACCTCCCCTGTCCTGCTAGCGCAAAGTGTAAAACTCCTTAGCGGGAGTCTGAAAACTTTGAAAGGTCAGAAATCCTATAACATCACCTTTCGCTACGATAGCATGCAGGTGGGCATGGCCGATCCCAAACCGGAGAAGGTATTCCTGATGGAAGTCAAAAACCGGTGGGAAGAGCGCGAGCCGGGCAGAGGTTCCGACTTCATCCAGGAGTGGTTTGAAGACCGGAAACTGCTCTATGAGCCATCGTTCATTCAAAACTTCAAAGAATACGCTAAAGTCGAGCTACCCGACGCGCAAGCGCCGTATACGCTGATCGTGAAGACGAAACACACCGAGGGCGGTTGGTTTGGTGGCGTGCTGGCACACCCGGGAGAAATTGATGGTGAGGTGTGGGTCGTCGAGTCAGTCGATCCGACCAAGGTAGTAGCTCGCATTGGATTTTATAAAATCACGGGCAAAATTCAATATCCGGGTGATTTCGAGATGACGACGCGCATTCAATCTGCCTATGCCATTGCGGGCAAGGGATTAGGTGACTATTTCAAGCGGAAATCTAAATAACTACTGTATCAATATTTCTTGGGCGAGCTCTTTCCGTACTTCCTTCTCATAGGCTAAGGCTCCACGCTCATGGTCAACAGGGGCACCACTTTTACATATCCATTCGTGTCTTTTCTGAATTTATACGTGTAGTTATAATGGGTCTCCAACTTGCTCTCGTTTGGCAATCCGTTGATGAGGCAGATGTTGCGTTCGTCGGCAAAGCTGATGAGTTCTTTCAGATAGGGCGCTGAGATCTGACCCACCTCATCGATGATACAATGCACTTTGAAATTGCGCGTCGTTTTTTCCGTCGATTCTTTGATGAACACGTTCAGCAGCGTAATGTAAATAACGGCCTTCACCAGCATGTCGGTGCCGGTGGACCCTACTTTGTCAATTTTTTCAATCCAGCCGGTGTCGTTCTTTCCTTCTTTGATGCGGAAGCGTAGCTCGAACAAGTCCTGTACGTTGATCTCGTCGTAGTGTTCTTCGCTGATCACTTTCTGGAGGTCGTTCAGCAATTCCACCGAGCGTTTGTCGATCTCGCTCTTTCCTTTGTTCCCCGTATTAAACAGGTTGGCTTCACCATAGAGGAACGGGTTCTGGTCGCGAAACTCGGTGACGCGCTGCAGCTTGCGCAGGACCTTGTTTTCGCTGTCCTCCGACTTCAGTTTGATGTATTCGATGAGCCTGGAGCTTTCAAAGGAAGCCTTGCTGAAATCGGCTTCCATCTTGCCGATCATTTTGCTGATCCTTCCCTTGTATTCGGTCAGCGCCTTCATTTTGCTGGCGATGGCATCGATGAGCATGCCGTGACTTTTGGCTACCTCGGCGATGGAGATCTGGATCTTGTTTTCGGTATAGAATTCCTCCAGGTACGACGCGAAACGCTCGTATTCCGCCTCGCCCGCGCCGGTGTTGATCTTAAAGTTCAAGTGATTCTCCGGACGGAACCTTCCCGCAAACTCGCTGACGTTGTTCCGGAATTTGTCGAACTGGTTGTGGAACTCGTTGTCGTTGGCCTGCAATTGCGAGCATAGGCCGATGATGTTTGTCTCGGTGTGGGCTACCGGTGCCGGTTCCACGAGGTGGCGCAGCCGGTCGTACAACAATTTGTCCCGGAAATGATTTTCGAAGTGACTGAGGCCGTCTACGTATCCTTTTAGTGCGTTGGCGAGCTCACGGGTCTCCTCGTCGAGGTGTTTCCTCGCTTTGGTGTAGGCCTCCTTTTCGCGGCCAAATTCGTTGTCGGCCTGTTTTATTCTTTCTTCGAATTTTTCTTTTTCGTCTTTAAACTCGTTCACCTTATCGAACAGCTCGCGTTTGTCTTTGCGATAGTCGTTAATGAATTGAGCATGGGTTTCGATGTGTTGCAGGGCTTGCCGGAGTTCGTCTATTTCTTTTTTTAGTTTCCGGATGCGGCTGTCGTCGATGCCTTTCTTTTTCAGGACGGAAGTTTTTTCCTTTTGAAGTTTGCTCTTGCGCTCTTCCAGCTCTCCCAGCTTTTCCTCTTTCTGTTCTTTGATCTTCTCGATCTCCTTGGCAAAAGTTTTATTGAGCTGGGCGAGCTTGTCGTTCATAGCACTCTCCAGCGCGCTTACCTCCGTCTTTATCGCTTTTTCGAGCGCGGTGAGTTGCTGTGCGATGAGCGCCATCTCTTGTTTGTACTTTTCCTGGAGTTCATACACTTCCACCAGGTCCTTTTCGCGTTGCGCTTCACCTTTCCGGTTCCATTCGTGCAAGTCGAGTTCGTATTGTTTCGATTTCTGTTCGCCTTGCGTCATCTCATATTCCAACTGACCGATCTCGTTCTTGAGGTGGGCCACCTTCCGGCTGATGGCCGCCAGCTTTGCCTGCTCGTCGCGGGCCTGCTCTTCGCGGTAATCCAGGAATGCCTGGTTTAGGGTGGCGATTCGCTCGCGGTGCTGGCTGCGCTCTTGCTCGTACTCCTCCAGGGTTTTGGAGTGCACTTTTACGTGCGAGAGATCAAGCTGAATGCCATAGAGCGACTGCAACGCCTTCTTGTCCATTTTCGGCTTCAACGTCTCGTTAAAAAGGATGTCTTCGTTGCACACCTTTCCGATGGTCTCATACCAGTCGGGAAAATTTTCCTGCAGGTATCCAAAAAACGCATGCTGGTGCACCGACAATTTCTCGTCGATGGCCTTGATCTTTGCTTCGTTCACGGAAACCTCTTCTTTGTTCTTTTCCATGAATTGGGCGGCCGCGGTCTTGTTCCGTTCCACGATGTGATCTCCGTCCTTTTTCAGGGAGTCCACGTTGTTGCTCTTCACCGTCAACGCCGAGGCACATTCGATCTTCCGTTTCCGGATCTCGTCCAGGTTTTGTTGCAGCAGCTTTACGTCTTCTGCAAAATACCGTTTGTGACGGATCTCTTTTTCGCGGAATTGCGCATCCTTGTTGTCGAGCTCGTGTTGTGTTTTGAGTTGGCGCAACCGCTCGCCTTCGGCGCTGTTCTTTTCTTTGAGACCGTTTACCTGGCTATACAAGGCTTCGCGCAAGGCGTTCTTTTCTTCTTGAAGTTTTTTGTCGAGCTGCAAGCCTTGTGACTGTAAGATATGCTCGAATTCTTTTTTCTCATTTTCGAGGGCGTCGAACAGGGTTTTAAATTGTTGTTCCACGTCGCTGAATCCGGCCGTGAGGGTGGCGTATTCGTGTTCGCGGGCCTGCAACTCCAATTGCAACTGGGGCTTTTCGTCGGCGTCGCGCAGCAGGTCGGCGATGCCCTTTTCTTCGTATTCGGCAAACTTTTTATCGGCCTCGCGAAGCTTGATCTTCAGTCCCCCGATTTCCTGGTGGGTCTCCTTGTTCTTTTCTTTGTGCTGTTCTTCCTTCTCCTTGAAGCTCACCTCCAGTTTCAAAGCGGTTTCCTTTTTTTCGTCTACCTGCGCGCTGATCGTGTCTTTCTGCAGCGCCGCGTATTTCAATGCCCCTCCAAGGTCAGCGGCCAGCGTGCGTTGGCGCACTTTGAGTTGGCGGATGGAGGCAAAATTGTCGCGGATCAATTCGCTGCGTTGTGCGTTCTCCTTGCGGAAAAAAGTCTCGATGTCATGATAGCGCTCCGTGAACTGGCGGAGCTGGCGCTCGATCGTTTTCAGCTCGATGGTGGTGTGCTTCGACCCGATGGCGTTGGCAATACACTCCTTTACAAACTCGGCCTTGATCACCGACTCGGAGCTGAGAAAGATGGACGTGATGGCCAGGGGGATGTTGTGATAGTTGGCATTGCCTTTCATCAACGCGAACTTCTTGTAGCGCTTGTCCGGATCGGCACCATAGATGATGTTCCGGTACCGTTCAAATGTCTCCACCTGGTCGCTGTAGGATATGCGACGCTCGTTCAGTTTTGCCAGCACCGCCTTGGGCACCAGGGCCTCTTTGTCGTGGATATAATACTCCTGTTCAAAAGCGCCATCGACAAAGCGATAAAACAACTTGGTGTTCCGGTAGACCATCACATGAAACAGCCCATCCTCCGTCTTGATCTCGTAGATGATGTACGAGTTGGGGTATTGAAAATAATAATCCTCAAAGGTCTTCTGCGACGACGAGATCCCCAGGCCGCGCGTGTTGGCACTATAGAAAAAGAGGATGGCCCGCTGCAGCGTGGTCTTCCCCATATTGTTCGTCCCCACAAAACACGTGTTGCCCGCGATTTCCACGCAGGAGTAGTCGGTGTTGGCGATGTTTATAAAAATGATCCGGTTAAGGATTCTGTTGTTCTCCATCTTCTTCAATCGTTATCAGCGAGATCACTTGTTCGAGGTAATGAATGGCGTCCATTACTTTGTAAGTATCCTCGTCCTCTTGTTCAAAAAAACCGGCCTGGGCCAGGTCGTTAGCAATCTCGGCCACTTTGTCGACCATCTTCTCCTTCCGCGACAGCGCGTAGATCTTTTGTTTCAATCGCTCGTTCGAAAAACACTCTTCCGCGATCTGCGTAATCCGGTAACGCGTGCCCACGGTGGGCTTTAAGTCCATCGACGAGAAAAAGTCCATCACATCGATGTAATATGCAAACTGCTCAAGCTTTTTCTCGATGACCAGGTTGGCCTCCTCCTGCTGACTGAAATAATAATAGTTGTGTCCGCTTTCGAGCGTATAGCCGGTGTGACTAAAAAACTGTTTCAACAGCTCATAATTTCCTTCGTAGCCGATCACATCGAAAAGCTTTCCCTTGCTTCCGTTCGAACTGATGAAATTTCCACGGCTCAGGATGGCAAATATTTCCGGTGTCTGTTTGGGAATGTTGTTCATGCCTGCATTTTTCGGTTAGGTTTTATGATGGCATAGCCCAGTTTGAGCTTTTGTTTTTTGTCGTTGACGTAATCCATCTTTCCCAGCTTCCCCGAGATGGAGAGCTTGCTGTCGTAGTCAATGGAAATGCCGACATACAGCGAGATCCGTTTCTCAAGACTGAGTTCGCCTACTTTTTCGGGGAACTTGTAGGTGAGCACAAATTGAAACAGGTCGGAATCGCTCGTCATGAACTTCTCTACGAGGCCGGCCACGTTCAGGCTGGTGGACTCTTCCAGGTTGCTCTCATCAAAACCTTCGGCCATTCTTCCCGCGGGTTTTCGCGATGTATTGCGAAGCAGGTCGAGCTTCGTGGCGATCTTTTTCGACAACTCATGGCCGCGGTCGGAATACAGGAAGTCGAGCGAGATCCGCGACTTCAGCACACTCCGGCGCTGGAACATCAGCGCCTTGGTGCCCGTCACCACGTCGATGAAATCGGTTTTGTATTTCAACTCCTCGTAGTCCTTCAACTCCTTCAGCCGTTGGATCTTTTTGTAGATGGCTGCCTGGTATTGAATGCGATTGATGTAGTCGATGATCTGTGATTGGATCTCATTCAGGTAGTCGCGGTTTCGCACCAGGATGTAGCGGAGATCGAGCACGATGGAATTTAGCTCGGCGTCGATGATGGTGTTGAAAAATCCCTGGGCATCGGAAATGATCTGTTCCGATTCGCGGATCAGGTTGATGATGTCGTCGCGCTTGGATTTGTATTTGTCCAGTTCCTGCAACTTGATCACATAGTTGTCCTGGTTTTTGTAGGTGTCGTCGATGTTCTTGTGCAGCTTCATCACCTCGCGCGACGTGGTGGAACTGATCCGTTTCAGCGAGCGCTTGATGTTGCGCAGGAACTTCGGGTTGCTGTCGATCCGGTAGTACTTCAGGTTCTCGTTCAGCGCCTGGATGTTGTCGTTGATGAAGCTGGTGGTCACCTCACCGATCTCCAGGAATTCCTCGATAAAGGTCACGATCCGGTCGTCGAGGCCGATCACGTTGTTGTTTTCGTGGATGATCTCGTACAGGACGAGTTTCTCCAAACGCTCATCCGACATATCGTCGCGGGCCAGGATTTCCGATTTGTGGATGGAGTCCTTGTTCCCAAAGAGCATTTCAATAACATCCTTGCTTTGGTAAAGAAGGTTTACAAGATCACGGATGGTTAATGGCGTTCTCAATCGTTTTTGGGCCCAAAGTCATGGGTTGGAACCACAACATCCTGGCAAAATACCCCACTGGAATAGCTTGCGCAAAAGGGAAATGAGAATCGACGTGAAAAATATTTAATTATCTGATTGTCATTATATTATAATTCGCTATTCAAAATTTTGCTAACCGCCCTGCCGCCCCTGGCATCGCGCGCATTTTTCTTATCTTGCGGGTTCTCTCTGGAGCTCTCCGCGGGAAATAACCGTTGCCAGGAAGGTTTGACATCTGTATCCAGTTACTATGAAATCTATTCCCGGGTTGTTAAAACGGTTCTCCTGTCTGCTTTTCGTTGTTTTTGTCACCTGCTCCAAAGACCATGACCCCGTGGAGCAACAGCCCTCCAATGGACAGAATTTAAAAACGTGTGTTTTGAAAAGCGGTACGTCAAATGGGAGGTCCATCACTTTCGACCGCGATGCCCAGCACTGGCCGATAACGATCCGTTATTCCAATGGAAATAAGCCGGACATCATCTGCTCCATCCAATACGACGCCGATCACCGGGTTGTTAAATTGATGCAGGGAAATGCTTATGTCGAATATGCCTATCAGGCCGGGAAGCCGGCGACGAGCATCGTATTCACCCGGAAAACTCCGGATGCATCCTTCGAACAATATGCGCAGTATTACTACCATTATGATGATCAGGGGAGGCTGGATTCCATCACCGACGATATCGGACAATACGAGCGGTTTGAATACGACGCGGTGGGAAATGTTGTCAAACAATACGCAAAACCAATGGGACTGCCCGAGGGGTTGACGCGGCAATACCTGGCCTTCGACAATAAGAAGAATCCCCGCGTGGAAGCAAATTTCGACCAGGTCCCCGTGCTGCTCGATTGGATTGAAGGAAACTTTATCACCATGCTGCAGCTCCCAATACCAAGTCAACACAATAGTACCAAGGACGCCTATGTTTCATCAAATGGTGTCATCCTCCGCACATGCTCTTATCAATACAACCCCGATGGCTACCCGACATCCGTGCGCATACAAACCGACGCAAAAAGCGATGTCACCACCGATATCATGACGTATGATTGCTTTTGAATTGACTTTTGAAACCCTATATTTTTTGAAATTGTAACCTGCTTCGATCTGTAAAATGAAAAAATTCTTCTTCCTGTTTATTCTTTCTTCGCATGTGTTATGGGCTCAACAAGCGCATTATCCGAAACTGCTTTCCGGCAGTATGAAAGACGTAAAAAAAGAAAAATCATTCAACATCACCTTTGCTTACGACAGTATGCTCGTTGGGCGTAATGTTGATGAATCCCGGTTCCTGACCGATCTCGAAGACCGGTGGAAAGTCAAGGACCCGGCCAAGGGAGCTGAGTTGGTGAAAAAATGGTATAGTGACCGCACCCGGCTGTATGAGCCTGCCTTCATCAAAAGCTTTAAGCGATACGCCATCGTCGAGATGCCGGATGTGCAGGCCAAGTATACGTTGATCCTGAAAACGAAACGCACGGAAGGTGGATGGGATGCTTGGGTGACAGGACACTCAGGCCTGATCGACGGAGAGCTTTGGGTGGTTGAAACGGCCGATCCCCGGAATGTTATTGCCATCATTGGCTTTAACGAACTCATGGGCAAATATGATATCGGCGGCGATCTTGAAATGGGCCTTCGCATCGAATCGGCTTACGATTTTGCAGGAAGGGTTTTGGGAGATTTTTTCAGACGCAAGTCGTAACTAGCTTCTTGACTTGCTTTTTTTTGAACTAACCTTGGTTCGAACTGAAACACTTTCGACGCTTTTTAAACTGCCGGCTATAGCATTTTCAACGAATTCGTTTAACGACATTTTAGCCGCCACGGCTTTGAGCGCTGCCAACCTATGCAATTCGGGGTTAATCCTGATATTGAAACTTCCTTTGAAAGCCCGTTCGGGCTCCTTTCCCATTTCTTTACAGGTTTCAAGATAGTCGTCCACAGCTTCTCTAAACATTTTTTGAAGTTCTTTAACACTTGAACCTTCGTACATTACGGTATCATTTATGCCGAATATTTGTCCATAGAATACCTGATCTTTAAGGCTGAACTCAACCGTGCCCTTGTAACCATTGTAATCTAGCATATTATCCATATCTCTAATTTTTTGTTGTTACTGTAGCTAAAATGGACTGCACTCTGAAAACAAAGCCAGTCTTTTCATCAGATTATACCACTTTCGATCAATTTGTTAATGACGTTTTCTATTACATATGGTTTTAAAATCTTACCTGGATGAGGCTTATGTAAACTTAAAATATGCCCCGTTTTAGTGTTAATGAATTTTCTGCCTGATCCCCTTGCCTTTTTTTCAGTGTATCCAAATTTCTTCATAACTGTTTGTAACTCTGCCCAGGTAAAGTCTGTCGGCCGGGATAAAAGCCTTTCAATTAATTTCTCAAATCTTTCCATTTTCTGGCTATCGGTTTCAAAATTGTTAAAGCTAAGGGTGCGATACTAAGTAACTAATTTTCAGTCGCAAATGCAACCGAAAATTAGTTGCAAAAATATAGCCACTTGTATATCAACATTTTCCATATTGAAATGTCACATCAGTCTATCTGAAATTCCTCCCCTCCGGAAAGATCTTCCCCTGCACCACCTCCTGTTCCTCTGTTTTCTTCTTCACCAAAAAAGGCGAAGTCTTCTCATCCGAACGCGACAAGGGCGTCAATGACAAGTCTTCATCTTTCCATGCGGTGAGCTTTCGCAATAATCCCGAGAAATTATAGCAACGCCTGACGATCACGTGGATCACCTCCCCTTCCCGTTGCAGTTGGCCTTCGACCATGAGCAAGCGGGATTGGATGATCTCTTTTCGATATTGGTCAAACAACTTTTGAAAGACCACGAGGTTCGATGTTCCCGTTTCGTCTTCAATAGTGATGAAGCAGATGCCGCTTGCCGTGCCGGGTCTTTGCCGCACAAGGATAAGCCCCGCGACTTTCACTCTATCTCCATTCTTTGCATTCTCCAGCGCAGAAACGGGGCGTACATGAAACCTGTTGAGCTCTTCACGGACAAAGCTCACCGGATGTGCTTTTAAAGACAACGACATCGCGGCATAATCATGCACCACATGTTCGGACAAAGCCATGGTGGGAAGTTTTATTTTTTCCTCGGCGACATTGTCGGGAGACTGACCGGAAAAGAGCGCCAGCGGTTGGTCCTTTGTGGAGACTTCCCACAATGCCCTTCGCCGGTCGTGGTCAATGGACCGGAACGCATCGGCGTCGGCTAATTTCTCCAGCGCTGCTTCGGTGAGCCCGGTTTCGCGAAGTTGGTGGATGGAGGTATAGCCGTCTTTTCTGCTTTCGGTCAGCAACTGCATATCTTCCTCGCGAAGACCTTTCACCTGGCGAAACCCCAAACGCAAAGCACAAGGCTTCCCCGATCTCGCCTCCAGGCGGTTGTCCCAGTTGGAATCGTTGATGTCCACAGGGCGTACGTCGACACCGTGTTTTTGAGCGTCGATGATGATCTGTGCGGGTTGGTAGAAACCCATGGGCATGCTGTTGAGCAGGGCGCAGGCAAACACATCCGGGTAATAACACTTGAGCCACGAGGAAACATAGACCAACAAAGCAAAGCTGACGGCGTGACTCTCCGGGAAGCCATAGCTGCCGAATCCTTCCAATTGTTTGAATACGCGGCGTGCGTATTCTTCCGTATACCCCTTGCTGGTCATGCCGGTGATCAACTTTTTCTCGAAGTTGGCGATCACACCCTTTGCTTTGAAGGTGGCCATGCTCCGGCGCAGTTCGTCGGCTTCGGCCGGGGTGAAACCTGCGGCGACGATGGCGATCTTCATGGCCTGCTCCTGAAACAACGGGATGCCTAGTGTTCTACCCAGGATTTCCTCCAGCTCTTTTGAGGGATAATCTATGGGCTCCTCCCCGTTCCGGCGGCGCAGATAAGGATGCACCATGTCGCCCTGGATGGGGCCGGGGCGTACGATCGCTACTTCGATGACCAGGTCATAGAAACACTTCGGCTTTAATCGCGGCAGCATGGATTGTTGTGCGCGGCTTTCGATCTGGAACACACCGATGGTGTCGGCATGGCCCACCATCTCGTAGACTGCGGGATCGTCTTGTGGGATGTTGGCCAGCGTGAGCTCGCGGCCGTAGTGGTTCTTCACGAGGTCGAACGCTTTGCGGATGCAGGTGAGCATGCCCAGGGCCAGCACGTCTATTTTCAGAAAGCCGAGGGCATCGATGTCGTCTTTGTTCCATTCAATACAAGTGCGGTCTTCCATGCGCGCATTCAGGATGGGACAGAGATGCGAGAGCTCACCCTGGGTGATGACAAAGCCGCCGGTGTGCTGCCCCAGTTGACGGGGAAAGCCCATGAACTGTGCCGTGAGCCGTAATACTTTTTGGAGTGTGGGGTCGTCCGGGTTCAGTCCCTGGCTGGTGATCCGGTTGCGGTCGAAGCCTTCGTCGGCAAAATCCCAGATCAGACCGGAAAGGCGATTGACGGTGTCGACCGATAGCCCCATGGCCTTGCCTACATCGCGGATCGCACCTTTGTGATGTTGTTGGGTGACTGTGGCGACAATCGCCGCCCGGTTGCGACCGTATTTCCCAAAGATATATTGCATGACTTCCTCACGCCTTTCGTGCTCGAAGTCCACATCGATGTCCGGGGGCTCGTTGCGCGCCGAGGAAATGAACCGCTCAAACAGCAGGTCGAACTTTGAGGGGTCCACCGAGGTGATGCCCAGGCAGTAACACACGGTGGAGTTCGCGGCCGACCCTCGTCCCTGGCAAAGAATCCCCTGCTTCCGCGCATAGCGCACGATGTCATAGACCGTAAGAAAATACTCGGCATAATTCATCCGTTCCATAAATGCCAGCTCATAGGCAATGGCGGCTTTGATCTTTTCGGGGATGTGTTCTCCAAAAAGTTTGTGGGCGCCTTCCTCGGTCAGAAAGGCGAGTTCTTCCTGGGGTGTGCGGCCATCGGTGGTGATCTCTTTGGGGTATTGATATTTCAATTCGTCCAGCGAGAACTGGCAGGCTTCGGCGATGGCTTGGGTTTGATGGATCGCGTCGGGATATTGACGGAACAACCGGAGCATTTCGTCGATGGGCTTCAGAAATCTCTCAGCGTTTGGATGCAGACGAAAACCCGCGGTGTGGATGGTACATTTTTCGCGCACGCAGGTGACCACGTCTTGCAACTCCCGGCGCATGGGGTGATGATAGTGCACATCGTTGGTGGCCACCATCGGCATGTGCAGTTGGGTGGCCAATTGGGAGATGCGATACAACTGTTTGGCATCGTCACCACCATAAGCGCGTGACGCCGCGATGTAGAGGTGGTCTCCGAAAGCTTCGCGGTATTCGCGCAACACTTTTTTGAAAGCCGGATCGAATTCGTAAACTTCATTCAATGACGAGGGCGGCAGCACGACGAACTTCGACCCTGCGGCATGATGGTATACATCGGCTTTGTATAACTGGCATTGACCTTTTTCCGTGCGAAGATTGCCCAGCGTGAGCAGCGATGAGATTTGCGCGTAGGCCTGGACATCCGTGGGAAACGCTAAGAGACTTGGTCCATCCACGAGGTCCAGGCGACATGCCGGAATGATGCGCATGCCCAGTTTTTTTGCCGCCACGTGGGCGCGGACAATGCCGGCAAACGTGTTGCGGTCGGTGATGGCGATGCGGCGATGGCCGAAGACGGAGGCTTGTTCCACCATCTCTTCGGGGTGTGATGCGCCCCGGAGAAAACTGAAGTTCGTAGTGACTTGTAGTTCGGTGTATGCCATAACGCTTAAGCAAAAAATCCGTGGATAAACCACTGATAGGTTTTTTCATGATAATGCCCTAACCGGAAGAGCCAGTAGCGATAGCCCTCTTCGTCTTCAACGCGGTAATAGTCGCGGTGCTGTCCTTGCTGGAGCCACCATTCCTGTTCGATGCGCTCGGGTCCGTCGGCCTTGACGATCTTGTGCAGTTTGCCTTTGTGGCGGAACAGCATGGGTGGATAGTCCGGAATAGGTGCCGTGACGTCGATGCGTTCGGGTGTTGGCAAGAGATGCAGGGGCCGCAGTTTGTCGGCCCGCCAGGGGGTGGCTAATTCTTCCTGGAGCGATACCGCAGGTTTGAAGGAGCGCTCCGGCCAATAATGTTCGTCGGGCACATAGCGGCGAATGGCCTGTGCTCCGACCTTGACCGCCAGGCGATCGATCAGTTCGGATAATCGCTCATCTTCCAGGCCGCCGGATCCCTCCCACATCTGTTCCTGCTGTGCATAATGATCTTCCACTTTTGGCGCTTCCAACACAAAGAGCTCGATGCCCAATGCCGGTTCGATGGTGGGCAGCTTGATCTCGAAGAGTTTGAAAAGATGGGTGACGTGATGCGAAGGCCGGTTTGTTCCAATGTCGATCCGCTCGATTTTTCCATCGACGCGATAGCCTTTGAAGACGGCCGTGCGCAGTCCCTTTTGTTCCTGCCGGAGCCGGAAACACAGCGTTTCCAGCAATTGCTGCAAAGCGATCTCGATGCCGGTCGCCGTGACGATCGGTTCAAGACAAGGCAACCGCTCCTGGTAAGGTTCAAGGGGTTCGACGGGCACGATGCCTTCCATTTCCTGGCCCAGGGCCATGTCTAACCGCATGGTGAACTGCGGGCCAAAGCGTCTTCTTAGCGACGCGCGGGGCATTTGGATGAATTGACCGATCTGGTGCAGTCCGAGCTTGTGCAGGCGTTCAATGGCATCCGGCTCCAGACGCAGGGCTTCGGGTGGCAAGGGGAGCAAAGCTTCGATGTGCCGGCCAGGGGTCACGACCAGGGGCTCGTTTCCATACCGAGCCATGCCCCACGCAACGCCAAGGGTATCCGCCATGGCGGCCCGCACGTCGTAGCCCCGGGCGTTTAATTTTCTGACGATCTCCTCCAGGTAGCGTTCGTCGCCACCCCAAAGGTGTGTGCAGCCTGTGACATCGAGCAGAAGGCCATCGGGTGGATCGACGGCGACGATGGGTGTGAAGCGGATGCACCAGAGTGCGAGGCGTTTGAGTAGTTTTTCGGCAAGGTCAGGTTTGTCGTCCAGCACTTCCAGGTCGGGAAAGAGCGCTCTCGCATCGGCGAGGACCATGCCGCAGGTGATGCCTTTCCTTTCGGCGATGGCATTGGCGGCGGTGATCACCATTCGGCCATGCGAGGGTGCCCGCAAAACGAAGGGCTGGTCTTTTAATAAAGGTTTTGTTTCGCCGGAGTGTTTCGCAAGGGCCTGTTGGCGGATGGCGAACCAGTCCGTGGTGAGGTGACGGAACCAGATGGAGACAAAGCGGCTGGCCATTTCATCCGGTTTTCTGTTGTTGCTCTTGCGCGATGGAAAGCGATTTGTACACGGGCACAAGTTTTCCATCTCTCCACTGCATGTCCCATACGCCGGATCTTCCATTTCGGATTCTCAGCAGTTCCACACGCCACGCGGGGAAGCCGATGCCGGGCAGATCATCCACCTGTTCGCTGGGCAGCGAGGTGATCTTCCAACGCGAGACACACGCGGTGGTGTTGAGATGGCGATAGCGGTTGCGCAGGATGAAACCGGTGACCTGGCTTTGCTCGACGGCCAGTTGCAGACGGCGCGAAGCCGTGAAACTAATCTCTTGCATCTCTCCCACCACCGCGGCCAGCGCGCCACACTTCAGGGCTTCGTCCATCGCCCAGAGGACATCCTTTTCATTCTTCAGATCGACGAAGATGAAACGGTCGGGTTGTATGCCAAAGCTTTTCAGTGCCGGCGGAAAAAGTGTTCGCGCGCAACTGATCCACAGCGCCGCTCCGGTTTTTCCTATCAGCGACGACACTAAGCCGGCCATAAATCCACCAGTAGCTGAGGCATCTTCTGTCGTGGAGGATAAAAATTCATGCACGGCTCCTAAGGGAAACGTAGCATTGGGGAAGGCATCTTTTATGGGGCCAAGTCCCATGTCTACAGCCGGACTGTTCACAGGTTTGAACCCTTGCAGACGAAGAATATCAGTTTGCAAGGCCGCCATGATATCAGCTCTTTTTATAGACGTCATAAACTTTTGGGCCCAGGGTTCAAAGGTAATAAACTAATTTAATTAGTTTACAAACTATTAATATTAGTTTAATTATAAACATAGAAAGATTAAAATGGTATTTATAATATATTAATAATCAGATATTTAAATATTATTACTTAATCTAATAGCATAATACAATTTCAAATCTTATTTAGAGCCCGATATCCCCATGCTTCGTTTAAATTTGAATAAATAAGACACTCATGAACCAACCTTCCTTCACTCCCACAGGAGAATTGATCATCGCCGCTGCTCCTTCGTCCACATCAAATGACTTCGACTTCCTACAGGGCTCCTGGAACATCCAGAACCGAAAACTGAAATCCAGGCTAAGCAACAGTAAGGATTGGCAGGAATTCACGGCCACAGGAACGATGTATCATGTATTGCTTGGCCTGGGGAACATCGATGACTTTGTTACCGCCTTTGATGGAAAGCCCTTTGAAGGAATGACCGTCCGGTTGTTTAATCCTCAAACAAAATTGTGGAGTTTATATTGGGCAGATTCTACCAAGGGTATTCTTGACAAACCCGTGGTGGGTTCCTTTGATCAGAGCATCGGCTATTTTTATAATACAGATGTCTTCAACGGGCAAGACATTCTCGTTGCTTTTCAGTGGGATAAGACCGATCCGCACAAGCCTGTTTGGAGCCAGGCCTTCTCTACCGATAAGGGCAAGACGTGGGAATGGAATTGGTATATGAACTTTAGCAGAAAAGAATGATCGAAAGTCATACTGGCTAATTATCAGGAATTTATTGAAAAGAATCTCAACCGGGAGTTGGCTATTTTTAAAGCATCTTGCGCTATGAGACTATTCGCAACACTCTTCTTGCTCTTTTCTATTACCGTTCCCTCAACGGCACAACGACCGGTTTTGCTCTCCTCCCCGGATGGAAAGATCGTCTTCCAATTCACATCACTCCAGCAGGAGCTTGTTTACAGTATTGCCTATAAAGGAAAATCGCTCATTGAAAAAAGTCCGGTGAGTCTTTCGTTTAACGGGAAGATCTTTGACGGCCATGTTAAAATACTGCCTCCAAAATTTCGCGACGGCGTAGAGGATTATGAATTGGTCGTTGGTAAAACCAAAAAAGTGCATGACGCCTATCGCGAAGTGATCATCCCCCTGGAGTCTGAAACAAAAGATGCCAAAGTGAACCTGGTGGTCAGGGCTTTTAACGACGGCATTGGGTTTCGCTATGAATTCGTGTCGGTGAAAGATCAGGGTGCGCTCGTGCTCACCGATGAGAGAACCACCTTCCGGTTCAACGGAGATCCGGTGGCGCGGACGTTGCTGCTGCCAAACTATACCAGCTCACACGAAAATTTCTATACCACAAAGCCTGTATCGGGATTGAAGGAAAACGAATTGATGGACATGCCCACATTGTTTGAACTTCCGGGCGTAGGCTATGTGGCCATCACGGAAGCTGCACTGGTGGATTATGCAGGAGCTTACCTGGTAAAAGAAAACGGGATGATCCGCGATGTACTCTCTCCCCTGCCCGGCCAGCAGGAAATAAAAGTGAAGGCAGCGTTGCCTCACAAAAGTCCCTGGAGGGTGATCCTGATCAGCGACCGCGCCGGGGCCTTGGTGGAATCGAACATGATCACCGATCTCAATGAACCGCTTGCTTTAAAAGATGTTAGCTGGATCAAACCCGGAAAGACCACCTTCCCCTGGTGGAATGGCAATGTGGTGCCGGATACGCTGAATGCACCGGGCAACAATTTCATCACCCAAAAATATTATATCGACTTCTGCGCACGCAACGGCCTGGAATATCATTCGGTGGTGGAATATGGCCTTCACCAATGGTATACCGACGACGGCGTCGGCTTCCAACCCGGTCCTCATTCGGATGTGACAAAGCCTGTTCCGGGACTCGACATGAAAGAGGTCTGCGATTATGCAAAGTCGAAAGGCGTTGGTGTCCGGGTTTGGGTGCACTGGGCAGCGCTCTATCCCAAGCTGGATGCGGCCTTTGCCATTTTTGAAAAGTGGGGATTGGAAGGCATGATGATCGATTTTATGGATCGCGACGATCAGCTCATGGTGAACATGCAACAGGAAATGCTTCAGAAAGCAGCGGCGCATCACCTCCATGTGCAGTTTCATGGTGCCTACAAACCGACGGGTTTGAGCAGGACCTATCCGAATGAATTCACCCGCGAAGGAACGTTGAATTATGAAACCAACAAATGGAACGAAGAAGGCTTGCCTCCGGACCACGACATCATGATCCCGTTCACCCGGATGCTTGCCGGAAGTACCGATTATCACATGGGAGGCTTTCGCGCCTCTGCTCCCGGAAAATATGTACGCCAATACACACGCCCCATGATGCTGGGGACGCGCTGTCATATGTTGGGGTTGTATGTGGTGTTTGAAAACTATCTCGGCATGGTCTGCGATTATCCGGTGGCGTATGAAGGGGAGCCGGGGTTTGATTTTATAAAGGAAGTTCCGACGACGTGGGATGAGACGAAAGTGTTGGATGCTAAGGTTGGAGAATACATTGTGGTGGCGCGACGAAAAGGAAACGATTGGTTTGTCGGAGCGATCACGAATCATGAAGCGAGATCGCTAAACATTTCGGCAAGGTTCCTTTCCTCCGGTCACTACGAGGCGACTATCTACTCCGATGCGCCGGATGTGACGGTGAATGCGGATCATCTTACAAAAAAACAATTTGCGATCACTGCATCGGATGAGTTGGTATTGAATCTTGCAGCGGGTGGTGGTATAGCTTGTAGGATTACACGGAAGTAATCCTGTTTTGTTTAACTCTTCTTCTCCAAAGCGTTCTTCGCATACTCCACGCACTTCGCCACTTCCTTCACGGCATCAGAACCTGCAGGGACATCATACTCCATTTCAATAGTGCCGGGGAACGTGTAGTGATTGTTCCGCATCAATTGGAGTGCTGCTACAAGGGGCGTATCCCCTTCTCCCCAAGGCATGTTGGCGCCGCCGTTGGCTTTTGATTTACGGTCTTTTAAATGCGTGCTGTAGATGCGATCGTGTTTTGCCTCTAGCAAAGGGATGGGATCGAGACCGGCGGCAACATAGTGGCCGATGTCACAATTGAGACCGTTGTAGGGCGATTGTGAAAGCGCTACGTCCCATGCGGTGAAGGTTTGTTGGAGGTGGCCGTGGTAGCCGATGCCGATCTTATATTTCTGTGCAAAGGTTCCGAGGCGTTTGCTTTGCTCGGGGTCTTGGGGAAGTTCAACCGTCATATGACTGGCACCCAATTCTTTTGCGACGCGAAAAGCGTAGTCGATCTCGGCATCCGAATTTTTTACATCCAGCGCACTGGGTTTCCAGGCATAGATGGAAACGCCGGCATCGCTATACATTTTCCGGAGTTGTTTGAATTTATCGAGGGAAACACCTGCCCGCCACTTGGCAAGTTCAGCTGCTTTTGCGGCGCGTTCTGCTTTTTGTTCGTCCGTGAGTTCGGGGCGTGGTCCGGAAGGGAATGGCTTCATCGGTTCCGTCGAGGCGTTGGGCGCACCAGCAAAAGCTTCGGCGGTGGTGCCCATCAATTCGATGGCGCTGACATTGGCGTCGACGCAGTATTTTAAAACTTGTTCGGCGCTGGTGGGAAGGCTCCGGAACGAATAGGTGATGACGCCCAGTTGAACGCCGTTGAATTTGGAATTGGGCTTACCCAGGTTTTTCAATAGAGCAGGCGCGCCGAAAACATGTTGGCTTCCGACGACGGCACCGGTCACGGCCAATGCCGATTTTACGATAAAATCCTTGCGGGAAATCGATGACTTCAGGTCGGGTTTGGTGGTTTTCATACGGATTGCATTTTGATTTTTAAAGATAGGACCCATCAACGTTTTTTGTTGCGGCATCGCAACGCTCCGCCTCCTTGCTACGTGGACAAGCGCGACGTATATAAAGTTGTCCATAATATTTCATTCCGAAAGACCGCTCGTCACATTTTAGATAAAAAGGCCCGAATACTCGACCGTTCGGCACTTCCTGTAATTTTTTCAGTGCAACATTCGATTATATTTGTTTAGATCGGCTTGTGCGATATAAGAAGCCGTCGTGTTATTCATCAAGTGTTGATATTCTCCTTAACTATGAAAAAAGAAATATTGCTGGCCGTTGCCCTTGTTGCCACCGGAGTGCTCCTCACCATGTGTAGCCCATCCAAAAAAGAAGCCGAAGTCATTGCGGAAGAACCCGGATTCGATTCACCGCGCATAGTGAACAGCGATCCAAAACCAGGCTATATGACACCTGAAGAAAGCCGGAAAGCTTTCCGCTTGCCAAAAGGCTATCACATGGAGCTGGTTGCCGACGAATCCATGCTGAGCGAACCCGTGGCCATCTCGTGGGATGCCAATGGCCGGATGTTTGTCACGCAAATGGAAACCTACATGCAGACCGTTGACACCACGGGCGAGCATCAAAAAGGCAGTCGCGTGCTGTTGCTGGAAGACACCGACGACGATGGCAAGATGGACAAGCGCTCTGTCTTTATCGACAAGCTGATGTTGCCGCGCATGATCCTGGCCGTGGGCAACGAACTGTTGGTGAACGAAACGGATACGTATGACATGTATGCGTACAAAGACACCAACAACGACGGTGTCGCCGATGAGAAAAGACAAGTGTATCACACCGACAAAAAGGCTTTTGGAAACCTGGAGCACCAACGCAGCGGCTTGGATTGGAACCTCGACAACTGGATCTACATCACCGTCGACCCGGTGCGTTTCCAATACAAGGGAGGCATGATCCACGCCGACTCGCTCATCAGCGGCTCGAACGGCCAGTGGGGATTGACCCACGACAACTATGGCAGACTTTTCTTTAGCCGGGCCGGCGCAGAAAATGCAGGCTCCGGATTTCATATCAACCCTTCGTATGGCGCCCTCGATTTTGCGGACGCCTACAACGACTCCACGTTTGGCGCCGTGTGGCCGATCATCAAAACGCCGGACATCCAGGGTGGTTTGAAGCGGATTCGCGAAGACACTACACTCAATCACTTCACGGCGGCCAACGGCCAATCCATTTTCCGGGGCGATCGTCTTCCTAAGACATTGGTGGGCGACTATCTGATCGGCGAGCCGGTGGCCCGCATCATCCGAAGAGCAAAGGTCATCAACACCGATGGAAAAAGAACGCTTCAGAATGCATACGACAAAGAAGAATTTATCTCGTCGCTGGACATGAATTTCAGACCCGTTAATACGTATACCGGTCCCGATGGCTGTTTGTATATCGTGGACATGAACCGCGGGATCATCCAGGAAGGCACATGGACCGGCGAAGGCAGTTACCTGCGCAAACAAATTCTGCGGCTTGGCTTGCAAAAGAATATTCAGCATGGAAGAATCTGGAGACTCGTGCACGACGGCATGACCCGCGGCCCCAAACCCCACATGCTGGACGAAACACCCGCCCAACTGGTGGCCTATCTGGATCACCCCAATGGCTGGTGGCGCGACAATGCACAAAAAGAACTTGTTCTGCGTGGCGACAAGTCGGTGGTGGAAGATCTGAAGAAGATCGCTGCCGGCAAAAAAGGACCATTGGCCGAAGAGCCTTCCGCTGTGGGGCGCATCCACGCGTTGTGGACCTTGTCGGGCTTGGATGCGATGGACAAAGACGTGTTGTCGGAGGCGTTGGAGGATGATGACGCGCAGGTGAGAAAGACAGCCGTTTGGATCAGCGAGCCGTATTTGAAAAATGGCGATGAGGACGTGATCGAAGCACTGGAACCGCTGAAAGACGACGCTGACTATGACGTGCGCATACAACTTGTCCTTTCTCTCTCTAGAAGTAAATCCCCAAAAGCCAAGGCCATAGCCGACGATATGCTGTCCAAAAACCAGGGCAATCAAATGATCGCCAGTGCAGAGAAGGCCTTGATCAAAACAGAGGACATCAAAAAGCTTGGCGCGAAGATGGGATCGTTGAATCCTGAAAGCCGGAAGCTGGTGGCGGATGGCGCGGCGATCTTCAATTCGTTGTGCGCGACCTGTCACGGTGCCGAAGGCAAAGGTGTGCCCACAAAACTGGCGCCGCCACTGGCGGGTAATTTTCAACGCTATTCCCGGAAAAAAGACGCCATGGTCCGCATCCTGCTGCATGGTTTAACGGGGCCCGTCGATGGCAAAACCTATTCGGAGAACATGGTCGCCATGGGCGCAAACAACGATGCGTGGATTGCTTCCGTGCTCAGCTATTTGCGTTATGATATCGGGCTTTCGGAGAGGCGATTCCCGGGCAGTATCGGCGAAGAGTTTGCGAACCGGATCTTAGTGAAACCGGAAGAGGTCAAGAAGATCCGCGAGGAATCCAATGGCCGGAAGGCACCGTGGACGTGGGAGGAGCTGGATAAGGCTGCTGAGAAATAAAAAATTAGATGGTACCCAAATCATTTTCTTTCAGGAATTGCCTTATAAAAAAGCGACACATTCCTGAATAGAGTGACGTGGCACTGCCATAGTTTATAAGATTTTTAAACTCACGGAGAAAAATTTCTTTTTGGGTTTCGGAATTGTCGTTTTGCGATTTGACCAACGCTTCCTTTACCCGCCAAATTTGTTCGAATAAAAGGATCAACATTTTCTTTCTTTCTTGTACGAGGAGGGGCCTTTGAAGTGCGTAAACTTTTATCGACGCCTCCCCCATGGCGGTCTTGGCCCGGACGACGCCTTCTGTCGGCTCGTATTCCAGGTGATCCTCGGGGAGGTCGATACACGGATTGAGTAACAACCGGGCGGCTTCCTCCTTTGGGATGTCAGGAATATCACCGGCTCTTTTTGCTTCATCTTGTAACGGAAACTGGTCCAACTTTCCATAGCCTTCTAACTTCGTAGTTCCATAAAGTATATGCTGTCGCCGTTGGTTGCAATGCTGACAAGCCAACAGCAAATTGTCCCAGTCGTTTGCAAGCCAATAGTAGCCTGGGGTTTGGGGTTTCTTTTCGTTTACACGTCCTTTCGGCCGGAAATGTTCAACATCGCCATCGTATACCGCGCCATAGCTGGTTTCGCAATAGGCGCATTTGACGAAGATCTTCTTTAGTTCATTTTTTAAATTTACATCGTTATACATTTGAAAATCGTATGCTTCTGTTGCACCGCTCTTATAGTGCGCAATGGCCTTCTTGGTTTCTTCGCACCATTTTCCATTGGGATCGACGAGCCACTCGGGCGCTTTTGGTTTTTTTATGTGAATCATTACCACTCTACGGTTTTCAGGTATTCCTTAGCTGCTGCAACGCTATCTTCTTTTAGCTTCAGATGCGTGCTAAATCCTTCCTCTCTTATTTTTTGAGCGAAATTTTCGTTGATGGTTTGAAAAAGCGCCTGCATCAAAGGCGAACTGCCCAGTAGCTCTTTTTCCGACAGCCTTTTTGAGAAATCGGAGATCTGTTTCTTTTCTTCCTCGGTTCGATCGGATTCGCGTTTACTCAATAGTTTGTAGTAGTCCGCATACATTTTCTCGGTGGCGTCGTCCAGGACGTTGATCAATCCGAACAAATCGGACGTTAGCAATTGATCGATGCGCAACAGGTTGTGATCCGGCAGAACCTTGCGGTCTAACGCAACAATTTTGTTTAATGGGTCCCGTGCCAGAACGACCACTTCGCCATGCGATAGGCCTCTGAGGCAAAGCGGCTCATGGGTGGTCACAATGAATTGAAGTTTTGGAAAGGCCTTGCGGAGGGCGCTTACGATTTGCATTCGCCACCGGGGATGTAGATGGTTTCCCAGTTCATCTATTAAGACGATGCCGTAGGAGTTGTGATAATTGGCGCTTTCCACGGAAAGGGTTTGCATCATGTCGGCGGCAATGGCAACAACATTTTTATAGCCATCGCTGTTGCTCTCCAGTTCCTGATCGTCCCCAAATTGACGGATACACACCTCGTCGCCATCGATCCAGACTTCATCATCGCCGCGTAAAGCAAGCAGGTCAAAAAGCGCGGGGGCTACGCGATCGGCAAACTCTACCGGGTTGGTTTGATTAATGGTTCTTAACCATTGTCGCGCGTCGTTCAAGGCCGTGCTGTAGTCGAAAAGGTTACGTACGTTTAGGTAGGGCTCTTTTTGCCGGTCAGGTTGAATGTTGCCCTTGGGCAACAGCCGGGTAGAGCCATAGGCCAGAACAAAGCTCAAAGCTTCTTCCAAGTCCGTTCTAAACCCGTTGGCGTCGAAATGAAGTTCCACGGGCTTGTCATGTTCGTAACTTTGTATGATCACTTTTCCACTGCCCGTTCCCTTTTTTAGAAAATCGTGTACGTCGAGCTGAAGTTTTGCCAGTTGTTTTTTTCCGGCCAACGTCATCGCCACGGCTTGAAGAACGGAGCTTTTTCCAATGCCATTGTCGCCCAGTAGTAAGAGCCATGATTCACGGCTTTCCTGATCATTGACCGGCAATACGTCTAATACCAAATTGTCGATCGAGCGAAAATTCTCAATCGTGATGGATTTGATTGAAAAACGCTTGATCGCCGACAACTGCTGGCTTACTTCCTGCATGTTTTCCTGGTAACTTTCCGTCAGGGGTTTCTTTGATTGCTGGTGCTTTTTTGATGGATCGTTGTGGATGGATTTTACGTTCTCCCAAAGAGAAGCATTATTTTCATACCAGGCATCGAAAACGGTTCGCTGCACCGCTACAAATTCCTGTGAGGGTTGGTCGGAGAACAATTCCCGAACAAAGGCGACCAACTCAGCCGACCGTTGATTGGTGAGATCCTTTGAATCGATCAAGGTTTCGAGCCTATTCAGGAGGTTGCTCCCGGATTGCCTTCGGCGCGCTACCAAGTCCTCCCGATTAAGTCCCAGGATATCAATGGTCACTTTACCTTTGGTGCTGATCGACCTGATCAAACCGGTCTCTTCGAATTCCAGGTGGCTTTCGATGACATCGGAGGCCGGGTCTATGAGTAATGGATTTTCCTTTGCCAGTTCCGTTCCCAGGGCTCCCACCGGCGCCCGGGCGCTCTCATTCTCCAGCGGGAAATAATCTCGTTTATATTTGTGACTACACATTTCGCAAGCGAGCAATAGATTGTCCCATTCGTATGCAAGCCACCAATAATGCAAAGGAGCATAGGATTGGGTCAATCCTCTCGCTCCCGATTTCGGTCTGAAATTATCCACGTTCCCCGGGCCTACGGATTCGATACGGGACTCACAATACACACATTTCCCCTTGCACAGTTTATCGAGGTCCGATTTCAGTTCGCCCAACAACGAAAAATCGAATTTCAATCTTTCCTGTCTGGTGGTCTTTTCATAGCTGCTTCGCAAGGCTTCTTTTGCGGCCTGCACGCGGTCGCTCGTGAGAAAAGATGGAGGAGATTGTCGCTTGATCGGTATCATGAGATGGAATGGATGTTGAGATGTTAAATCGCGACCGCTCCGTGAAGCTTATTCCAAAGGAACTCCCGCGGATTGCTTTTTGCAATTTGATCAAATTCATTTTGCGTAAGATTGTCAAGCATTCCAGCCAGCAGGCTTTTTTCCGAGTTATGATTTCGTACCACATAGAAGTCTGTGCCGAACAATGTTCTTTTCATCAATTTCGGATTCGCCAGGGTTTGCTTCAACAGCGGCTGGATACTGGCGTTGTACAAAATATAACTCAGGTCGGCGTATACGTTCGGATATTGGAGGATCATGCTGCAGATGATGGAGTACCAGTCGGCATATTTCCAAACCTGCTCTAGTTTTCCGCGTTTGTCGTGGCCATTTTCATCTGTGAGAAAAGAGATCCCCAGGTCCGGATGCTTGACCAGTTGACTGGAAAAATTATCCCGGTCAAGTTCCATAAACCTGTCCCATTCGTCGTCACCTCCAAAATGTCCAAGGCACAATTTCAAATGGCGTAGATCATATTTTAAAGGATTGCTTTCATGCGTGAATCCAAAAAGTTCTTTTATCCTTTTGTCCTTGGCCATGGCAACACATTTCCGTAACAATTTCTCCTCTAACAAACACAGGTAGTTCAAGGGGTGTGTGAAATTGTTGATGAACTCGCTGTTCTTCCGCTCCGTCAGCACCATCGGTTCATACAATTCATGGCCGCAGGCTTGCTCAAATACGGGATGATAATCCCATTCCTTTTGCTTTAATCCCCTGTAATAGATCGTTCCCTTTATGCAATGCGTGAGTATGGGAATGCTATGGTCGGCTGCATACTTCCAAATCGGAAGCAGCGCTTCGTCAAAAGGGTAATACCCCAAGGCAGGGTAGATTTTGAATCCGCTGAACCTGTGGCCCTCGATATATTCCCTTATAAAACAATCCTTCAGGGTCACGCTGCCATTGTCTACGGTGTAGTTTAGATGTTTTTCCCCTTCCCGTGCCAACCGGCGGGGATCGGCGAACACGAAGGGATAAATCAAATCCTTGTTCTCATGGTTTTGCTTTATAACCGAGAGTACTTTCATTTGCTCATGATAGCCCGCCCCCTTTTTCAATTTCCCGGCGCCCATGAATTCCATGTCCATCGGTAAAACAATAAAACCGGTTCCTGCCGGATATTGACTTTTTAGCCTTGCAAATATTCTCGTTTGACTTTCATAAAATGCAAATCGGCCTATGTTGAGATATCGTTTCGCCAGGGCTCTGCTTTCCGGGCCCGGGAGTACACCGAGAAAGGACCAGATCTTTTTCAAAATAAACCACAGGATGTTTCTCCCGGATTTAAAGAAAACGACAAACAGGAGTACGATCGCCATTTTTCCCACAAACGATGAAGGAATAAAAAGAAGTCGATGCCCCCATAACCAGGATCTTGATGTATTAATTGCGTCTGAAGTCGAGGTGTCAGGTGCAGATACGGTACTAAGCCAATCAAAGGCGATATAAAATATCTGGATAGCGATGAGAAGGCCAATGATAAATATAGACAGATGCAAAATGCCGACGCGGGCAATAAATATCTCAACCTTATAGCGCAGTTCCCTGATGTTCCGGTACCAGGGTTTAAATCGCCAGGTATCCGGATGATTGAACCAAAACCGAAAAAGACGAACGACAAGGGATATCGGCAGTAAATAATAAATGGGCCATGGCAAAAATGTTTTAGCCAGGAATGGAGGCACGTGATCACCCGTAAAGATGTGGGTGTGACAATTGATGATCGACATCGACGTTGCTTCTAACGTCTCTTCAACAACCGGCGATGTAGTTTGAGGGATGGGAGGACGGACGACATGCATAGGCTTGGGGGGAATAAAGGATGTTCAAAAAAAGAACAAGCCCATCCACCTGATGTTTGAACATCATAGGCGGATGGGCTCTTTCCTTTTCTAAGATAGAGGATTACACATTGGAATCCATAAGAAAAATGGATTTCTTTTTTTGAGGCTCTTCTCCGTTAAAGTTTATTTCTATCCATACAACGTCGCGGAGAAAATCTCAGGTCGTTTTGACAATATGCGTTGCACCACACATTATTTTATGTCAATGAAAAAGCTGACATACTCCTGAGTTCAGTGCGTCTCATTGGTCGCGACCCAAGTGCCGTTTATCATTACTTTTTTCGCATCCCGCAGCACCCGAAGATCTTTCAACGGATCACCTTCCACAAATACAAGATCGGCCAGCTTTCCTTTCTCTAGGCTTCCCAATCTTTCGTCAACGCGAAAGTAGCGGGCATTCTCCAGGGTGGCGGCGACAATAATTTCCATGTTGCTCAATCCTGCGGCCTGCAGCAATTCCATCTCCCGGTAAAAGGCATAGCCAAATTCGGCATGGGCCACAAAGGTATGCGAGCCCAGCACGATCGGAACGCCGCCTTTTTTTGCGAGACCGACAAAGGTCAACATGTTTTTGAACGCGTGCACTTCAATGCTGTCGCCGTGGTCGGTTTGTTTTTCGAAAGCGGCCAGTGTGGGGCTTAGAAATATTTTCTTTCGGGCCAGGAATCGGATGAGCGAATCGGCTACGGGATTGTTTTCGAATTGAAATGTATCCCATACCTCATACCGCCCCCGCTTTCGCGCGTCGTTGTCGGCCAGCACGCGTTGCTTGTATTGTTCGGCTTCGTAGGGAGGGAGCAGAACGGTTCCAAAAGAGGTGACGTGTTCGATGCCATCCAGCCCCGCGTTGATCGCATCAACCGCGTTGCTGATCTCGAGGTGGGCCATGACGGGAAGGCCGTGCGCATGGGCGGCCGTGCAGATGGCCTTGATGGTGCCGACGGGAAGGCCATAATATACTTTGATGGCGGTGGCGCCCTCGCGATACAACTTCTCTACGGCGAGCCGGCCTTCTTCGGCATCCTGAACGATCATGGCATCTTCCGGGTAGGCCGGCGGGTAGGTGTTGAGGTGCGGGCCGGTGAGGAATAGTCTGGGCAGTGGCATGCCGGACGACCGCACGCCGGCATAACTTTCATTCCACTCGCCGGGATCTCTCACCGATGTGATGCCATGGCGGAGATAGACGGCGGGCAGCGTGGCACTGTTCTCGTTGTGATAGTGCGCGTCGAACATACCGGGAAGGATGGTGAGACCTTCTACTTTCTCGATCTGCGCGCCGTCGGGGATCTTTACTTCTCCTTGTTTACCGACGGCTTCGATCTTGTTGTCTCTCACGATCACGCACGAATTTTGAATGGGGTCCCCTCCCAGCCCATCGATCAACGTGGCCCCGACAAAGGCGATAACCTTGTTTCCTTTCGGAATATCGTTTTCATTCAATTCATGGATGATCACGCGAGGTCCATCGCCGGCATTTTCAGCGTTGGATGGTTTCTCTACCTGACAAGAGGCAAGCAACACCACAACCATCGCATACCGGCAGATTCTTTTCATGTTGAAGATCAAAAGCATATTCATATCCTGAAATAACATAACTATCCGTTACCAAGAGCAGCACGACATCAAATTCTAATCGAAATGGAACAAAATTGTGCGATTTGTGATTTTGAGATTACTATTTGCCGGCGATACCTTTACAATCTTTAGCAATCCTTCAGCGCGATGAGCACCTTCACCCTTGGTCAGGAAAAGTTCAGGATCTATAAAATAAGTTCTAAGCGGCATGACTCGGTGTCCTATAAACGTCGTGACTATTTCAAGATTTCCTTGCTCACCGCGGGCACGGGAATGATGTATTTTTCCGGGACGCCGGTGCATGTAGGAAAAGCTACGCTCACGTTCTTCAACCCGCTGCTGGCCTATTCGTGGGAGCCGACTTCGAAAACGCATTCGGGCTACACCGTGTTGTTCACCGCAGATTTTTTACCGGGTCCTCTGCGCCGGCCACCGCTTTTTGCACCGGATCTCATTCCTTTGTATACGCTTGACAAGACGGCGGTCAAGGATCTTGTTTTTATCTTCGAAAAGATGATCGCCATCGATCAATCCGACTATGCGGGAAAACATGAGTTGCTGTCGCACTACATTCAGTTAATTGTACACGAAGGCCTTCGGTTGCAAAAGGCACCCAAGCCAGCGCTGCAAAACAATGCCGCCGAACGAATTACGCGCCAGTTTTTCGACTTGCTGTGGAAACAGTTTCCGGTGAAATCGCCCGGTGATGTGATTCAACTAAAAAATCCGTCGCACTATGCCGATGCGTTGAACGTGCACATCAACCACCTCAACCAATCCATCCACACCATCTCCGGAAAAAACACGACGTGGCACATCCAGCAAAAATTGACGGGCGAGGCAAAAATGCTGTTGATGCAAACCGATTGGCCGGTGGCCGACATTGCCTACAGCCTGGGGTTTGAATATCCATCCTACTTCAACCGGTTCTTCAAGAAGCAAACCGGGATGACGCCCCTCTCCTTCCGGAAATGAGAATACTTTGAAAAGTATAATTTTCCCTTGGCAAACTATTATCTCCCGCGAGCGCTTTCGCCAGACCTTTGTCCATCATTTTAAAGCAACAAATTATGTGGACAAAAGCAAACATGGGCGACCAATCGGGAAAAACCTTCCTAGTGACGGGCGCCAATTCGGGCATTGGGTATGAGACGGCGCTGGGATTATATGAAGCCGGCGCGACGGTGATCGTGGCGTGCCGCAGTAAGGAAAAAGCAGACGAGGCCATTTCGGAGATGAAGAAACAAGGTGGCAAAGGCAAACTCGAACCGGGCGTGCTCGATCTTTCGGACCTGGATTCGGTAAAAGATTTTGCCAACAATTTCCTGAGAACGCATTCGAAGCTCGATGTGCTGGTGAACAACGCGGGCGTGATGGTGCCTCCCGCATCCAAAACTCGCCAGGGATATGAACTTCAATTCGGTGTGAACTTTTTAGGACACTTTGCGCTGACAGGCTATTTGTATCCCTTGCTCAAAAAGACACCTCACTCCAGAGTGGTGACCGTGAGCAGCATGGCCTATCTTCATGGCGCGATCGACTTCGAAAATCTTCGTTCCGAAAAAGACTACAACGACTTTCGTGAATATGCCCAGAGCAAACTGGCCGACCTGATGTTCGCCATTGAACTCCAGCGGAGAATATCTGCACATAGCCATGGCGTGACATCGATCGCCGCGCAACCCGGTGCAAATGAAACCAACCTGGCACGAACCATGAGCGAAGAAGCTTATCAAAGTGCCGTCCAGCGAATTGGTGCGCTCATGCCCATGGCACAAGGCGCGTTGTCCATCCTCTATCCTTCCGTTTCGCCCGATGCAATAGGCGGCCGTTTATATGGACCGGATCGCGATAACGGATACAGAGGCTATCCTGCCGAAGCTGTGATGGCGCCCGTGGCAATGGATGAAGACACTGCTCGAAAACTTTGGGAGACAGCAGAAGCGATCACCGGCGTGCGTTTTCCTGGCTAGCGCAATGCCGACGATAGCAAAGCGATCGTATTCGAATGGGATGACTTTCCGCTATACGTTGGCTTGGCCGGGCGTGTCGGTCAACACATCGATCTGAAACAACGCTGCCAATTTCGCCTTCTTGTTTTTATCCAGGTAGGCCAGGCCGTATTCCTGGCCGAAAGTATAATGCTTGAAGGCCGCCAGTCGCTTGGGAGTTTTTAGCCTTTCCAGTACAAGGTTCAGCGTTCTATAGAAGGGCTCTCCGTCGATGCCATCGCCGGTATTTCTCAGCACAAACAGGAAGGTGTCGTTGTCGACATGCCAATTGAATTTGAGAATGCCGGCGGCGTCTGAAATCAACTCCAGTTTGGAGTAACGCAGATCATGGTTGGTCAACGGAATAATGGTTCTATCGATAAAGGATTGATAGAATTCCAAGGTGGGCGTATGGCCGAACTCTGCATCTTCTATGATGTATTCATCCTTATCCAATAAATCGGTATAGGACATTGCCTTTTCCTTGCTCAATTTCTTTTTGGGAAGCTTGTAGTCGCCGGAAAAGACGGTGGCATTTTTAAATTCCTGAACGGCTTTATCCAGATCGAAGAAGATGTCGATGGATTCTCCAACGTAAACAATGTCTTCGGTCCAGTTCAGCGAATGACAATAGATCCCCTTGTCCTTTCCGGCTTTATCATAAAGCTGGAACAGCATGCTATCTTTTTCTACGATCTGATTACACCAGGCAAAGACCTTCACCTCACCTACGTCGATCTGGTTGGACCAGTAGCTTTGGACCGAGTCCAGAACCCGGGCGTTTACTATGTTCAACAAGGGGCGTTCTCCTTCCAGCGAGGTCACATGGAGGTGCTCCTGATTCACGTCTTTCAAACGATGGCCATCGCGTAGGATGAAATAATCATAGTTCAAGAACCAATGCTTGACGGTTTTGCGCATATCCAGAACGATGGTTTGGGGATAAGGTAGCCTGTTGGACAAGGTTTGCAGGGTGTCGATAGCTGACATGCGCAGTTGATTTAAAGGACGGGTGCGCAAGATAGCTACTTTCCTGTTTTCCTAAAAAATCAATGCACCGTGGATTTGATTTTGTCGCCATCACCGTTCGATCTTATCTTGATCACTCCGACCGCAGCACCTTTGCCGGATTGATCGCCGCGCCCCGGATCACCTGCAAGCTCACGGTCGACAGCGCCACCATCGCCAGGATCAACACCGGCACGACAAACAGATCCCACCCTAAACCAATGCGGAACGCAAAACCCTGCAGCCACGAGTCGATCCCGAACCAGGCCATCGGCAACGAAATAGCCGCGGCAATAAGCACAAGACGGAGAAATTGTTTCGAGAGCAAATAGACCATGCTGGTGGTGGTGGCGCCCAACACTTTCCGTACGCCGATCTCCTTCAACTTTTGAGCCGTGGTGAACGCGGCCAGGCCCCACAAGCCCAGACACGAGATGGCGACTGCGAGGATAGCAAACAGCCCGAAGATCTTGCCGAATTGTTGATCGCTTCTGTATTGTCCGTTGAAGGATTCGTCGAGGAAATAATAGCTATAGGGATCGCCAGGGATCAGTTCTTTATAAAGTTTGCCAATAGCCTCTACGGTAGTATTCATGGAACCTTTGGCGAGCAGAACGGAGACGGCTGTGGTGGAGATCGTATCGGCTTTGAAAAGAAAGGGAACATAGTCGGTTTTCAGTGAACTCCAATGGTAGTTCTTCAGCACGCCAAGGATGGCGACAGTGTCATCGCCAAGGATCAATTGTTCTTTTAAAGCCTGTTCGGCTGTGCCGAGGCCGTATGCCTGGAGAGCCGTTTCATTGATGATAACAGATTCCATATCGGAACGGATGGCGGGATTGAAGTTTTTGCCGGCGGCAAATTTGATGTCGTAGGCGTCGATGAAATCGGGATCGATCCACACCACACTGCCGTCGCGCGAGTCGCTTCGCTGCGATCCGCTTTTACGCACGTCGGCGCCCCAGTTGTGGCCACCGCCGGGAATGGCCGCTGAGGTGGCTACGCGCGTGATGCCGGGGAGCTTTTTGAGTTCCTCTTTGAATAACGTAAGCTTTTGTTTCGACACGTTGTACGACAACGTGCTGGGGCCATTCACGACCAACATCTGTTCGGTTTGCAGACCTTTATCCTGATGGCGCATGAACATGATCTGCCGATAAACCACAAACGTACCCACGATGAGGATCAGGGACGCAGAGAATTGAAAGACCACCAAAGCTTTTCGCAGTGAAAAGCCACTCGTCTCCGAACGGCCCTTCAGCACATCCGTGATGCGGAACGAGGACAACGCCAGCGAAGGATAAGCACCCGAAGCCAGCGAGCCGGTGACAAATAGGCCCAGCAAAATAAACCATAGCCTTGGGTCGGAGAAATTAAATGCCAAGGGTTTGCCGATGATCTCGCCCAACAAGGGCAGCAACAAAACAGCAAATCCAACGGCCAACGCGATGCCCAGCAAGTTGATGAGCACCGACTCGAAAAAGAACTGCCACACCAATTGGCTCCGCTGTGCACCCACCGCCTTCTTGATGCCCACCTCCCGGGCGCGTTCCATAGCGCGTGCAGTGGAAAGGTTGATATAGTTGATCCAGGCAATGAAAAGGATGAAGGTGGCGATCAGACCAAAAAAATAGATCATGCCATAGGTAGTGGTGTCGCCATCGTGCAGGAGACCGGGACTGAGGTGTATGTCGCGGAGGGGCTGCAGTCCCAGTACGGTTTTTGTATTGGATCCAGATAGCCGCTCATCGAAGTGATGTTGTGCAAAGCCGGGGAGTTTCGCGTTCACCGCTGCGGCGTTCGTATGGTCGTTCAATTCAACATAGGTGGTGAAGTTGTTCCACTTCCATCCGTCGTCTTCTTTGTACTGCTGATTTTGGAAGAGGTTGTGAGAAGGCACAAGGGCGTTGAACCAGTAATGCGAATTCGGGGGAACATCCTCCAGCACCGCCGTCACCGTGTAGTCGCCGTTGCACCAGCCTGTGCCGGTGAGCCGGATCGTTTTGCCTACCGGCGATTCTTTGCCAAAATATTTTTCAGACAAGGACTCTGTGATCACGATCGCGTTGGGGTCATCCAACGCCGTGGCTGGATTGCCTTCGATGGCGTGGAACGTAAACGCCCGGAGAAAAGTGGAGTCCACGATGTTGATGGCATATTCATGAAACGCCAGCGCTTCACCCGTAGGCGGCTGGTAGATCATCACGGCGCCGCCATACATGGGATGGGTGCGAATGTAACGCTTCACCTCCGGAAACTCCGTCGCTAACGCAGGACCGAGTCCGTAGGTAGACGTGATGGTGGCAATGCGCTTCTCGTTGTTTTGATAGACCGTCCGCGTGATACGATACAGGTTTTTTCCATTGACATGAAAATCATCATAGCTCGTCTCAAAATCGATGTATTTCAGAATGACCATGCAAGCTGAAACCCCGAGGGCCAAACCGAAAATGTTGATGAACGAGAACAACTTCCGCTTGAAGAGGTTCCGCAGCGCGAGCGTAAAGAAGTTTTTTAGCATAGTCGTTACAGGCTTATTCCCAGGGATAACTTCGGGAAAGCAACGACGTTACGGATCTCAGCAAAAAAATATCCCACCACAAAAATCGAATGCCGTTTTACACCTCCATTTTGTCGCAACCACCACCCCGCTCCCCTTCGGGGTTTTGTAGTTTTGAAGTGATCTCTTTGCCTATGGAACCACCGCTCACAATAGCACCCCCAGCCCGCGCCGGCCGCCGCGAATGGATTGGGTTGGCCGTGCTGATCTTTCCCACCTTACTGGTGTCGATGGACTCCACCGTCACCTACCTGGCCTTACCAGCGATAAGCGCCGAACTGAAACCAACCGGCTCACAACTCTTGTGGATCACCGACATCTATACCTTCCTGGAAGGTGGTTTCCTCATCATTATGGGCGCCCTGGGCGACCGGGTGGGCCGCAAGCGCCTGCTGATGATCGGCTTCATCTTGTTTGCAGCCGCCAGTATCATGGCCGCCTTTGCCGGCAGTCCTCCATGGCTCATCGCTGCCCGCGCGTTGCTGGGCATGACGGGCGCCATCATCCTGCCCTGCACGCTTTCCCTGATCCGCAGCCTCTTCCACGACGATCGCCAGCGCACCGCAGCGTTTGGATTATATACGGCAGGCTATTCCGGAGGCACAATGCTGGGCCCATTGATCGGCGGTGTGTTGCTCACGCATTTCTGGTGGGGGTCGGTGTTCCTGATCAGCGTGCCCCTCATGCTCCTCTTCTTCTGTGCTTCGCCGCTATTACCCGAATACCGCGACCCCGATGCCAAACAATTCAGTCTCATGAACGCCCTGCTGTTGCTCACCGGCACGCTGTCGGTCATCTTTGGTGTGAAGCGGATCGCCGAGTCGGGCGGGATGGATTGGGTCGCGCTAACGACGTTGTTAGGAGGCCTGGGGGTCTCGGGTGTCTTTGTGTATTCGCAAACCATCGTGCGAAATCCCCTGCTGAACCTGAGCTTATTCCGGATCCCGGCGTTTAGCGTGACGTTGTCCACGCTTTTCCTGGGGCTGTTCTGTTGGGCGGGTCTTTACTTGTTCCTGACACAATACATGCAACTGGTGTTGGGTTACGACCCGCTCAAGGCCGGCTTGCTCACGTTGTTGCCCGTGGGCATTACGGTGGCCGGATGCATCCTGGCACCCCAGACGTTGCGTTGGGTGAGCCGGTCGGTAACGATCCTGTTGGGGAACGTGCTCATGCTGGGTTCTATCGTGTTGCTGGCACAGCTTTCCACGGAGACCAACCTAATCCTGCTCATCACAGGCTTCGCCGGGTTCAACCTGGGTTGTGGCATCGTGGTGACGATGGGCATCGATATGGTCGTGTCCGTTGCTCCCCATGAGCAAGCCGGCGCGGCGTCGGGCATTTCGGAGAGCAGCACCACATTCGGGCAGGCTTTTGGTGTGGCCTTATTGGGAAGCGTGGGCACAGCCGTGTATCGCTCAAAGATGTTCGCGTTCGCGGACACAGCATTGTCCGAAGAAGCCCGAGGCACGTTGGGCGGCGCCCTGGAAGCTTCCAAACAACTCCCCGTCGAAGCGGGTCTGGCGCTTGCAAACAACGCGCGCCAGGCTTTTGTAGATTCCTTTCACATGGCCTCCCTCCTGGCTGCAATGGCCATCCTGATTATGATCGGGGTTTTCGTGGCCGTTATGAAGCGCAATCCGAAGTAACGGGTTCACGTCTCGGCGCTTACCCTGATTACCCGAAGCTTCAGCGAAGGAGACCGCCACCTATCAAACCTAATTCCCCACCAAACAAATCGGTGTCTCCTATTGTGTGATCCTGTTTACAGAACCCGTCTAATTTCTGTATCATTGTTAAGACACTAAAAGACTAAACCACATGAACTCTCGCAGGAACTTCCTCCAAAAAATGGCCGGTTCGGCACTGGCCCTTCCCGTGCTATCGTCCATCACCACTAAAGCACATGCTGCCAAACCAGAGACACCCTATCAGGGTCCCGTGCTGCGCGTGGCCATCCTGGGTCTGGGCAGCTACGGCGAACGCGTGGCCGACGCCATGAAGGATTGTCAGCGCGCCAAGTTGGTAGGTGTGATTAGCGGCACGCCGGCCAAAATAAAAACGTGGCAAAGCAAATACGGCATCCCCGAAAAGAACTGCTATAATTACGAGACCCTCGACCAGATCAAAAACAACCCCGACATCGACGCGGTCTATGTCATCACCCCCAACGGCCTGCACAAAGATTTCAGTGTGCGTGTAGCCAAAGCGGGTAAACACGTGATCTGCGAAAAACCCATGGCCAACGACGCCAAGGAAGCACAACAAATGGTAGACGCCTGCAAAGCCGCCAAGGTAAAATTACTCATCGGCTACCGCATGCACTTCGAACCTATCACACTCGACATCGTGCACAAACGCAAAGCCGGCGACTTTGGCAAGGTGTTGTTCTTCCAGGGCCTTTCCGGTTTCATCATCGGCGATCCTACACAGTGGCGTCTTAACAAAAAGCTCGCCGGCGGCGGTGCTATGATGGACATCGGCATCTACTCCATCAACGGGTCGCGCTACATGATCGGCGAAGATCCTATCTGGGTAACGGCCCAGGAGGTAAAAACCAACCCTGAAAAATTCAAGGAAGGCGTCGACGAAACCATCACGTTCCAGCTCGGGTTTCCCGGCGGCGCGGTAGCTTCATGTTTATCTACGTATAGCCTGAACAACCTCGATCGCTTCTTCCTCGATGGTGACAAAGGATATGCTGAAATGGGTCCGAGTACCGGTTATGGCCCGATAAAGGGACGTACCAACAAAGGTGAAGTCACTTATCCGCACGTGACGCATCAAACGGTGCAGATGGATGAGATGTCGGATATTATTTTGAAAGGGAAACAGCCGGAGATCCCGGTGGATGGTGAAGAGGGTTTGAAGGATATGAAGATTGTCGACGCTATCTTTCAAGCGGTGAAAACGGGTGGCAAGGTGATGATTAAATATTAGGAGGTATAAGACTTCTACATGAAGAGCAGGATCGTGCATGCGGTCTTGCTTTTTTTTGTCCATCACAGAATCCTTTGGTTTTTTTTTTGGTGCGAAACAAAGCTGCCGCGGGCACCGTTGCCATTTGGTTGGAGGGCGGAATGCCTTTATCTTTATACGATTGAAGTTGGAAAATCCACGCCCCTTACCCCTTTCATGTTATGCAATTGTTTTTTGAGTCCGGTTGGTTCACGATCGTTTATTCCCTTCTGCTGCTGTTGTCGATCGCGGGTGGCTACATACTCGCCAGAAGTCAATATCTTAAGAAACAAAAAGCATGGAAGCCCAGCGGCACGGAAAATGCTATCATCGGATTCTATAGTCTCTTGTTATCGTTCGCATTGCTTTCCTCGGGCAACGCCAACAAAGAGAGAACCAACCTGATTCATCAACACGCCGATGCGTTAGGTGCCATTTACCGCGAGAGCACATTATCCACCGATTCGGTCACCGAAGTTGTCCGCGAAAGACTGGTGGCCATCCTGACCACAAAATTGGAATCGATCAATCAGAAGGTAAAAGACGAAGACATTGTTTCCGATACCAAAACGGATTCGCTTTACGGCAAACTTCATGCGGACATTAAACAGATGGCGAGACGAAAGGTGATCACCCCAGACGAAAACAGATTCTATATCGACAAATTAAATACCGCCATCGCCCTGGACTATCGCATCCAATACAGCGAATTGGAGCGGACGCCGATCACGATCATGATCCTCTTGATTGGGGGCTCTTTCCTCATCGGCATTCTTATCGGATTTACGAATGGCTTTAATGAAGAGCATCACTTCCTGATCCCCTTTATCTTTTTTGTGCTGACGAGCCTTACGGTTATTTCTATTCGGGATCTGGATAATCCTACCGTGGGATGGATTCGTCCTTCGTATAAAAATTATGAGAATATGTTGATGGATATTAAGAATTAGAAAAGAGCCGTTGCAAAATTCATCCGAACAAATCTCAAACGACTCTTCGCGTCAATTTTGCCCGCTAGCCCGCCGAAGTTTTAGCGAAGGAGGGCCGAAGCTTTAGCAAATGTGAGACGATAACATGAATTTCGATTAACGCTATTATGGAAGCCTGAAATATATCGGCAAAACGAACCTACACTTCGTCACCTGGCCCAACTTCTCGCCGGGAATCCATGGTTTCATGGAAGCAATCGCAGCAAACGCCACCGCATCCAATGCAGGATCAACTCCCTTCACAACCTCGACGTCGGTCACGTTACCTTTTTTGTCAATGACAAATGAAACGAATACCGAGCCGGACACACGTTTTCGCCGAGCCTCCTTGGGATACGTCAAACGCCCCTCAATGTGACGGTTCATCGCCTTGATCCCGCCTTTATATTCCGCTGGTTTCTCCAACGCAATGGAGGTCGTGTCGCCGGTGACCCGCGATACCTTGTAGGCGAACACCGCTACAGAATCCCTCACTTCTTCATACAGATCAAACCCCGGTTCAGGGGTTTCGACCTGGATCACACCTTTTCCATTAGACAACAGCTCGCGGCCATCTTTTGAAAAGCAATGAATAAAAACTTCCTCAGCACCCAATGCGGCGGTTCTGCTTTCCTTTTGCAGCGACCCGTTCTCGTAGTAGGTCTTTTGCGTCCCTACATGTTCTCCATGGTCCCATCTTTCTTCTCCTTTCAGGGCTCCGCTCTCATAGTACGTCAGCATTTTTCCATGAGGCTTCGTGAGCGCCTCATCTAAATACTCAGCGTATCGCTGTTTCTTTCCCGAGATGGAATAGTGACGAACCAGGTAAATGCTGTCCGTTTGCTCAACCGTTTTGTAAAATGCAGCGGTTTTCGGATCGGTAACTGCTTCCCACTGGTCGTTAAAATATCCGGTGATTTGTTCGGCGGATTGGGCTGTCACACGCGATGCGGCCAGCAAAGCGATCGTCAAAAAGAAACAAAATTTCATAGGGAGTTTAACGCGGGGGATATGCAGATTTCAGGGAACGGAGCAACTGGGTGCAAGCTAACAAAAAGGCATAGAAATCGCAACCTCCCCGGCGACGCAACATTCCCGCGAGCAAGTGAAACAACAAGGCTACAAACGAAGTTTATTAACATACCATGGAAGCCGACATCCACACCCTCTACACCTCCGGATTCTACCGCGTCATCGACTTCAAATGCCGGTGCACCGACTGCCGCACGTCCAAACCAGAATATAGCGAATCGTTCAGCATCAGTTACGTACGCAAAGGAAATTTTCTCTTCAACGTCTTTCGCCACGCGCTGGACTCTTACAGCGGCTGTGTGCTGGTGACCAAGCCCGGCTACGAACGCACCGTGACCCACACCCACGAAGTGCCCGACGAGTGCACCATCTTCGATTTCAGAAACGATTTTCATGCCGCCCTGGTGGACCAATACGGCAACCTCCCCTTCTTCCGGAACCCCGATCTCCACTCCACCCTGATCCGCACCACTCCCGAAATGGAGTTTCTACACCATCACATCCTCCGCCTCATCCTAACCCAAGCCGGAAGCAAATTGGAGATCGACAACCTGGTGCTCGAGGTGATCGAAAAAACGCTGGCGCGCATCGGCGACTACACGCCCGACCATCGCATCAACCTGAGGCTGAAAAAGAATCACCTCATCACCATCGAAACCGCCAAGGCCTACATCACCGAAAATTTCTGCAACGACATCTCCCTGCTGGAGATCGCCCGGCATTGCTGCGTGAGCCCTTTCCATTTCAGCCGCATATTCAAGACGTTCACCGGCGAGCCGCCCCACCGGTTCTTGCTTTCGGTGCGTCTGAAAAATGCAGAGTTGTTACTAAAGAACAGCAACCTGCCCGTAGCCGACGCGGCGTTCTCTTCGGGGTTTAACAGCATCGAATATTTCACTTCGGCCTTCCGCCAGCGCTATCATTGTCCGCCCGCCGCCTATCGCAAAAGCATCCCGGCCTGATTCCCCAAAAAAGAGCAAGATTTCTAAAGTCCCCCTCCCCACCTCCGGCTAAGTTTGCTATTGCTAAAGGGTTATCAAAAAATCGTTCGTCCGGACGTTTCGTTTGCGCATGCCCTGCAGCGAATGTTAAATCATAAAAATCATATATCATGAAAGAGCTGTTAAAGACATTGGAAAATTCAAAGACCTACACCCTCAGCGTAGCCGAGGCCATGCCCGACAAAGGCTACACGTTCAAACCCGCTGACGGTGTATGGAACTTTGGTGAACTGCTACACCACATTGCCTATGGCATTCAGTGGTGGGAGGATAACTATATAAAAGGCAACAAGGTGGATTGGAATCCTCCGGTGGCGCACACCGGGAAGAAAGACGTCTCGGCGTATTTAAACAAGGCCTACGACGGCCTGAAAAAAACACTCGGTCACGCGCTGACCGATGATCAGGTAAAGGGTTTTTATGCAACACTGGATCATATCACGCATCATCGTGGACAAGCCGTAACGTATCTGCGGGCACACGGCGTTGCGCCCCCTGAATACATGTATTGACTCCTACTTCGGGAGGCCTAAAAATTTGAGAAAATTTGAATGAAAGAAAAGAAGCCGTCTCAAAAGTAAAGAGGCGGCTTTTTCGTTTTTTGATGGCTATAAGGGGATTTTTAAAAGAGATTGGTAAGAAAAAATTCTTGGGGAAGAATCAGGCTGCCAGTTTAGCCAGGTTGTGCGCTATAGCCAGCAAACCAGTCTCAATTTCTACTTTATTAAGCCCTTTAAGCATAAATCGTTTAAAGTTTTTGTTGTGTTTGATATTGGCGAAGACCGGTTCAATATCGGCTGGGCGCTTTTTGCGATAATGGACGCCAAGCTCGGAGGTTAACCTGGCATTTGCCTGATCCTTGAGTTTTCTTAGCCGATGGTTAATGCCCACGATTCTATTGCCTTTCTGGCTATGACATACATCTCTAATTGGGCATCCATTGCATTTGGAAGCCTGATACGTTGTTAATTCTTGAGTAAACCCATTGGCTGTTTTGCGTGTAGACATACCGATGCGTTTCATCGGTTCACCAATCGGGCAATATACAATGTCTTTCTTTTTATCGTATTCCAGGTTTTCGTTCTTAAACCAGTCGGTTTGTTTGCCGTGTTGTTCCCGGTCGAACTGGTTATGTTTTACATAGGCTTGAATTTTGCGTTTTGCCAGCAGTAAATAATTCTCCTCCGATCCATACCCGGCATCGGCTGTCAATACTACAGGGTTTTGCTTATATAAGCCATAAAAACTTTCAAGATGCTTTTTTAAAGTAGTTGTATCAGTTGGGTTTTGATGGAGGCTGTAATTGACGATGTATTGATTATTGCTGGAAAATTGAACATTGTAAGCTGGTTTTAACTGTCCATTCTTCATGTGGTCTTCTTTCATGCGCATGAAGGTGGCATCCGGATCTGTTTTCGAATAACTGTTGCGCTTGCCTAAGATTTTCTCCTGCTGGGTATAGCGTTCTACATTACGTGGCCAGGTCTTTTTCGCATAGTTGAGTTGCTGACGTTTTTTCTTAGATATTTCCTTGCCCTCCAAAGCTTGGTCGATCCGATCAATGGTGCTTTTTACTTGTTCTGCACTCACAGGGGCGAAGCTTTCAGGAGTTTCATCTTTCAACTCTTCGGCTGCAATACCTTCGGCATAGGCCCACAACTCCTTCAGCTGCTCCTCCATGCGGGCTTTACTGGTTTTTATCGCATTGCCCCATACAAATGTATAGCGGTTGGTCTGCGCTTCCAGTTTGGTCCCATCTGTATAGATCTCTTTGAGACTTAAATGACCGGCTTCAACTAGTAACTCCACCACTTGCCCAAATACAGTCTTTAATACATCCTTCAGCCGTTCACTACGAAAACGATTAATGGTATTGTGATCTGGCTTGTTCATGCCTGCCAACCACATAAAGTGAATGTTCTCTTTCAAAGCTGATTCCATCCTACGAGAGGAGTAAGTATTATTCAGATAGCCATACACCAACACCTTCAGAAGCATTCGCGGATGGTAACTAGAGCTACCTCCACCCTTGAATTTTTTCAGCAAAGGATCAATGTCTATCCTGTCAATTACCTGATTTACAATACGAACCGGATGGTTCTTGTCGATGAGATCTTCCTTGGCGGAAGTATCATCACCTGGTTGGGAGTGTAGTTTTTGAAAACTACTTTTGTTTTAGTTAGCACAAAAGCAAGATAAAGCCTTGCATCAAGAAGGGAACTACGGTTCTCTTCTTTTTTATGGCCCTGCCATTAACTTATTAAATTCACAAACGATCTAAATTTGATGCTATGAAAGAGAACATTCCACCCTCGAAAGCAGTGAACGAGATGACACTTCGTGTGACGTCCGCCGACGGTACGAGGATCGCCTACGACCGGAAAGGCACTGGCCCGGCGGTGATCCTCGTCGGCGGCACCCTAGACGACGGCACTGAGAACGCGCCGCTGGCCCGGCTCCTTGCCAACCATTTCACGGTCTACAATTACGCACGACGCGGCCGGGCCGCCAGCGGCAATACACCGCCGTACGCCGTGGCGCGGGAGGTGGAAGACCTCGACGCGCTGATTGCGACAGCCGGCGGCTCAGCTCACGTGTACGGCGCCTCATCTGGCGGCGCCCTCGCGCTGGAGGCAGCAGCGGCAGGTTCGGCTATCGACAAGATCGCGGTGTGGGATGTGCCGTACGTGATCGGAGACGACCTGTGGCCGAGGTTCAACCAGTACATCGCGGACACCCACGAGGCATACAAAGCCGGCCGGGACGAGGAGCTCCTGGAACTGTTCATGAGACTTACCGGCGGACCCGACGCGGACATCGCGGCTGGCAAACAGCACCCGCTCTGGGCCTCGTCCGTCGCGCTCGCCCACACGCTCGTCAAGGACGCCATGGTCCTCAATGGCTACAAGATCCCCACGAACCGACTTGCCCGCATCACTCAGTCGGTCCTGGTGACCATCGAGGGTCCGATCACCGAGCCCCAGATGGCAGCCCTCCCGACCGACTTCTTCGACCGCGCCGCGAAAGCGATAACCGCTGCCATCCCCCAGACCGAACGACACACGCTCGACGGGCAGGGACACGTCGTCGCCCCCGAAGTCATGGCCCGTGTACTGAAGACGTTCTTCAACGAGTAAGGGGAATATGTACTTCACAAACCCGGTCTGATATGATCGGAGCATGTTCGACCCGCCCAAATAGGCCGCACCGTTCTTGGCGGCAATCTTTAACGGCGAAGGCTTCAGCAAAAGAGGCTGCCCTTTTGAGACAGCCTCTTTATCATTTGGCTTATCGCTTCTTTTTTCTCCCTCCTGCCAATTTGTATTTGATGGGCTGGACAAACATCGACTTCACAGCTTTGCCCCGGGTCTGGCCGGGAATCCAGTTGGGCATGGCGGCAACGGTGCGCTGAGCTTCCGCGTCGCAGTCGGGCGAGATGCCTTTGATGACTTTGGCGTTCGTCACGGCGCCGTTCTTGTCGACGATAAAGCTAACGAACACGGAACCTTCGACGCCCATTCTCCTGGCCGACGCGGGATAACGCAACGTGGACGAAACAAAACGCCCCAGTGCGCTCAGCCCTCCCTTGAATTCCGCAGGTCGTTCAATACGTAAATAAATGGTATCGCCTGTACTCACATGCACGTTGTAGGTCGACAAGGAAACCGAGTCCTGAACATCTTCAAATTGATTGAATTCATCGGTGCTCTTTACTTTGAGAATGCCATTGCCCTCTGGCGACAATTCGTCTTGCCCCGTGGGGGAATAGCTGTGAATGATGATTTCCTTTTTAGCGCGGTAGCGTGTTTCTCTTTTCAGCTTGCCGTCTTCGTAGTAAGTTTTATAATCCCCGGCCACCTCATTGTCGACGTAGTATCGTTCAGATTCCACATTGCCGTTTTCGTAGTAGTTGGTGCGTTTTCCTTCATATCGGATAGCGGGCGAAATGCTGCTGCACGCGGCAACCATTTGCAGTTTTCCTGAAATGAAATAATCGCGCACAATAAATTTGCTCCGCCCCCCCTCTTCGACGGTGCGGTAATATTTGGCAATGGATTGGTCGCCGGTGGGCATCCAGTTGCTATCAAAATAGAGGGTGATCTTTTCTTTGTTTTGAGCGGTTGCCGACAGGGCCAGTGCGAATGCACTGAAAAGAAAAATGATTGGTTTCATGGCGTACAAAAAGGTTTAGGCTAATGCGTCGAAAGACGGTCGCCCAAAACTATAAAAAATCCGATGCCGAAACAGCATCGTTTGATTTTTTTAAAATCAACCTCACTCCCCCGCCCACAAAATCGCATTCCTTACCAGCATCCCGTAATTCGCATCGCTGCACAACGAAGCATCATGACCTATCGCAATATAAACCACCCGATGATAATGCTCATTCGTCCAGATAATGGGATGATCGCCCATAGGCTTATTTTGCTTATAGGTCGACTCATCTGCGGTCGCCAAAACGTGCACGTTCGACCGCGGGCTTTTATTGAATTCATACCACTCGTCGGGAACCTCGAATCGCTCGGGCAAATTTCGCGTCACCGGATGTTTGCGATCTTCCACGACCACCGTTCCTTTTTGGAAAGCGGGATGGGGTGAGTAGATCACGCCGCCCATAAGGTCTTCGAACCATTGCCAATAGCGCGCGCCAGGCTTCAGAAAATCTTTCCCCGTCAATCCTGCGGCGTGCAAGCCCACCCAACCCTTGCCCTGGCGGATGAATCTTTCCATGGCGTCCTGTTGGTCGCGCGTCATGTCGAAGGGTGCCAGCTGCACCTGTACGATCACCTGGTATTGTGCCAGATTGGCGTCATTGAGCAGGCTGGTGTCGGCCGTAATATCAATAGCAAAATTATTCTTGGCCGCCAACGCTTCAAGAAAGGGTTTGGCGGCAGTCATCATCTTGTTGTGGTCGGGATGACCCGACAGCATGGCGAGCACGCGGAAGGCAGGCTTTGCAGCAGCGCTGACGACGAGGCCCATGACAAAGCAGGATAACACGAGGTGTTTCAACGCAGCGTTCATGTGGGATGAGGTTATTTTTGCGAAGCCCATGCGATGGCGTTGCTAAACAGGGTCTTATAGTCTTTGCTGTTGAACAATACCGGGTCGTGTCCCATAAAAATGTAAACATTCCGGGCTTTCACTTTGGTATTGGTCCACACAATGGGATGGTCGCCCATCTTCACGTCGCTGTTGGGCGCGTAGGTAGACTCGTCCACGCTGGCCAGCACGTGCACGTTGGGGCGTGGACTGGCATCGTAGGTGTAGAACTCTTCTTTTTCGATAAAGAATTTTGCGGGGATGTTTTTCATCACCGGATGCTTTTTATCTTCCACATTGGCCGTTGCCGATACGAAGGTGGCGATGTAGTTCTTAAAGCGGATGCTCCCCATGAACTGGTGGAACCAAGGCCACATGGCATAGCCGTCGAACTCCCCCAGCAATGTGGCATGATGAAACCCGATCCATCCCCCTCGCCCTTCGTTGATGTAGCGTTCGAACGACGCCTTCGCCGAATCGCTCCACATGTAAGGCGGATAGTTCAACTGGATAAACAATTGGTATTGTGACAAGAATGCATCATTTATCTTTTCCGCATTCTCGATGTGGTCGACGGTAAAGTTCTTTGTTTTGGCCTCGCCTTCCAGCCAGGCCAAAGCCGCATCTACATAGGGACGATGACGATCGCCCATTTCGGCCATCACAATAACTTTGAACTTTGGCGATTTATTCTTTTGAGCCCATGCCCGCGACAGGCTCATCATTAAAAACACACTGCACACACAAAGGAGATAGATTTTTTTCATAGGTCGGAAGTTGGACGTCTATTGCTATTTACAATAAAGTATAAACTTTTGCAGCAGTTTCTTTTGCGTGGTTTATTCTTGATGTGCCTACGTCAATTGCGATATGCTAGCGGCGAAGACGAGATGGCGACATCACGTGTTAGGTAAAAAGACATGCAGGGACAGACGTTAGCGTTTGGCATGACCTCGTGATGGTGACAGGAATGTTGTTGCAGTTCTGTGTCAGAACTGCTAAACTTGTCACACACCACAACCCAAGCCATTATGTTTCGTCTCGCTTCCCTGCTCATACTGATCTTTTTCGCCGCGACTGCTTCCGCCCAAACCGCCAGCAAGCCCTTTCGCATCGGGGTGGCTGGCCTCAACCACGGTCACGCCGGTGTGATCCTGAGCCGCGCCCACGACGGCGACATCGAAATTGTCGGCATCGCCGAACCCGATCGTGCCCTGGCCGAGCAATACCTGAAAAAATTCAACCTTCCCATCACGCTCTGGTACCCCACGCTTGCCGAGATGTTGGACAAGGCCAAACCCGAGGCCGTCACCGGCTTTAACAGTACATTCGATCACCTGGAAGTAGTGAAGGCCTGCGCGCCGCGAAAGATTCACGTCATGGTGGAAAAGCCGCTAGCCGTGAACAACGATCATGCGCGCCAGATCGCCGCACTGGCCGAACAACATAAGATCCATGTACTCGTCAACTACGAGACGACGTGGTATGGCAGCAACACCGACGTTAGCAGCCGGTTCATCACGGACCACCCCTTTGGTAAGATCCGGAAGGCAGTGGTGCACGATGGCCATCAGGGACCGAAAGAAATCCATTGTGGCCCCGAATTTTTGGCGTGGCTGACGGACCCCGTCAAAAACGGTGGTGGTGCCTTGATGGACTTTGGTTGCTATGGCGCCAACCTGCTCACCTGGCTGCACCAGGGCGCGCGTCCATTGGCTGTCGTGGCGGTGACCCAACAACTGAAACCCAATATCTATCCGAAAGTAGACGATGAGGCAACCATCGTGCTCACCTACCCCGACGGACAAGCCATCATTCAAGCCTCGTGGAACTGGCCTTTCGGCCGAAAGGACATGGAGATCTATGGCGAAACGGGCTATGTGCTGGCCGACAAGCAAGGCTCCCGCATACGCTCCGCCCAGGACAAGCCCGAAGAATATGTGAAAAGCCCGGAGCTGAAAAAGCCCTATAACGACCCGTTCGTTTACCTGGGTGCCGTGGTACGCGGTGAGATCACGGTAGGACCATCCGATCTGTCGTCGTTACAGAACAACCTGATCGTGGTGGAGATCCTGCAGGCCGCAAAGGAATCGGCGCAGCAGGGCAAAACCATCTATCTGAAGAAATAGATCGCCGTTGCTTTCTTTGGCGTTGCACGCTGCAAAGGGGAATCGTATATTCGGTTCGGCCGTACGCGAAAGCGAAAAGCTCTAACCAAAAAAAGAATACCATGATCTCCCGACGATCGTTTATGCAACGCGCTGCCGCCGGCATGGCAGGCCTGTCGTTTGCCGAAAGCGCCTTCTCCAACATTCTGGTGCCCCAGAAAAAAGAACGCCTGGGCGTGGCCCTGGTGGGCCTGGGATATTATAGCACCGATCTCCTGGCTCCCGCCCTCCAACTGACCCAGCATTGCTACCTGGCCGGGATCGTGACGGGCACGCCCTCCAAAGCCGAGGAATGGAAAAAGCAACACAACCTTCCCGACAAGAACATCTACTCCTACGACAACTTCGACACCGTGGCCAACAACCCCGACATCGATGTGATCTATGTGGTGCTGCCTCCGTCCATGCATGCCGAGTATAGCATTCGCGCCGCCAAGGCAGGCAAGCACGTGTGGTGTGAAAAACCAATGGCGGTTTCTGTCGCCGAATGTCAAAGCATGATCGATGCGTGTAACAAAAACAAAGTAAAGCTCGCCATCGGCTATCGCCTGCACCACGAGCCTAACACACAACAGATCATGAAATTTGCCAAGGAACAGACCTATGGCAAGGTGACAAAGGTGGAAGCGAAAGCGGGTTACTTCGATCCGCGGACCGATCATTGGAAGCAGAAGAAAAGCATGGGGGGTGGCGTCATGGGCGACATGGGCGTGTATCCCCTCAACGCCGCGCGCTACAGCACTGGGTTGGAGCCCATCGCTGTAACCGCGCAAGCCTCCACCACGCGACCGGAGATCTACAAGGAGGTGGAAGAGACGATGAACTTCCTGCTGGAATTTCCCGGCGGGGCCACGGCACAGTGCGAGGCCAGCTTTGGCAAAAGCATGAACGACTTGATGGTGACGTGTTCGAAAGGTTGGTATAAGCTATCGCCCTTCCAGGCGTATAGCGGTGTGAATGGAGTTACCAGTGATGGAAAGAAATTGAATGCCGTCATTCCCAACGAGCAAGCCAGGCAAATGGATGATGATGCGTTGGCGATTATGAATAACACTAAACTGTTGGCGCCGGGTGAGGAAGGGTTGAGAGATATTCGGGTGGTCGAGGCGGTGTATAGGTCGGTGGCGCAGAAGAAGCGTGTGATGATTTAACTCATCTTCGCTGACGCTCCCGCCTACGCTGAAGCTGCGGCGGGCAAGTCGGCGGGCAAGCAGAGAAATCAAAGGCCGAGGTGATCCATCTCGGCTTTTTCGTAGTCGCCGTCTTCGGCGGGATAGCGGAGTATGGTTTCGAATTTGCCGCTTTGTTTGGCGAGGGCCCAGATGAGGCTTTCGCCGGCAGGGATCTTCGTGGGTTGCGATTGGAAGATGGGATCTTCGAACGCTTTTTCGGCATCGATAATGTTCCAGCCTTTTTCTTTGAACATCTTGACCAGGTCGCCCAGGAACAAGGCGTTCACCAGGTTATGGTGAAGCAGCAGCGTGTGATGAATATGCCGGCCGGTGAGTTGAAAAGCGAGCTGTTCGTAGTACTGCGCCCGTGCGTATAAATGCTTTAGATAGAATTGACGAAAGCCCTCGAGGTTGGCCTTAGGGTCGGTTCTGAGCCGTTTTAACAAACGGCTATCGATATACCAATCCGAAGCATCGATGGTGACGCTCCCATTTCTGTACTGGTGTGCTCGCAGCAGATCGCGAAAGGCTTCGACTTTGGGCGCGGTGTCGCCTTCTTTCAGATAGGGAAACCGGAACATCCGGATGTACTGGCTGTAGCGTTGAATGATGGAATCGGTGCGCAAGAATTCGAGTTTGAATTTCTCGAAGGAAACGGACTTGCTGCCGTAGTTGAGGTGTGAGTAGGTATGATTTCCGATGCGATGACCGGCGTCGTTCCATTGGGTGAGCAAGTACGTTCCTTTTGCATCGGATTTGTTAAATCCCGTAACAAAGAACACCGTCTTTATCCCGGCATCGTTCAAATGTTTTAGCAACAAACCATTCCATTGTTCAAAAGGATATCCAGGCATGTCGTTGGTCACGCCATCGTCGAATGTGAAGCTGATGGTAGGTTGTGCATAGCTGGTGATGGCCAGAAACAGGAAGCAAAGCGTCGCGACGTGCTTGCCGATGCGGATACCTTTCAAGGATTCAAAATGGTTCATCAACAATGTTACGGATTACGACGAGACGTTACAAATAAAAGAAGCTGTCCTTTCGGGACAGCTTCTTTCGGGATGGTCGTATTCGCTAAACAGCAGGACGAATTTCAGCGGGGGCATTTGCTTTAGAGGCTTTCCGCCCACGGAAGAAAAGATAGAGGTTGAAAAATAACATCACGCCCAGGTAGATAGAGAACCCTCCGATCTTCTTGCTAAGGATCTCAACGACCTGTTGACTGGATGCCACTTCGGCATAGATCTCCAGTATCCACAAGGCAAATCCCACATTCAACAGATAGAATCCCACTTCAAAAAGCTTGTTGGTGGCCATGGCGATCTCTGTTTTTCCGCGGAAGATATCCAACATGAAAACGCGGCTGTTTTTGAAAAGCGTGTGCGCGACATACCACGTTAATAAGAGGGTCACGGGCAGATAGATCAGGTAAGCGGTGAGGACATAAGACGTGTTCATAAGATCAGGATTTATGTGAAGGATGGAATTTGTTCCAGAGTACGACGGCGGTGATGTTGAAATAATGCATGACACTGAGCACGATCATGATCCGGCCCACGGAAATCGAAAGGGACACGATCAGATCACTCACCGTTTCGACGGGCGATCGCAGGGTGAGTACGGCGAAGACGTAACCGAGATTGACGAGATAGTAGCCGGTGAGGAGTAATCGATTCACCGAATCGGTAATGGCCGCTTCTCCCAGCATCGTCAACAAGAACGGTCGCCCGTTTCGGAATAAGACCCTGCCTACGTACACCGTGATGTACCCGGCGATCAATAGATGGAGGAAAAGAACCAGGGTTTTCATTGTTATGTAACTTTCAGTAATTTCTGAAAGTACTATATTTAACGACTACCCCGCGAAAAGGTTGACAAGGCCTTTGCATTTTTTCTATAAAATAAAAAAGCCGTCTCAATCCTGAGACGGCTTTCTTTCCGGATGGATTTCCAGATCTAAATGGTCGGCCTGAGCTTATATCCTTTCGTAGGGATATTGAACCCTGCCGACAAAATGTATTGCGCGGAGAAGAAGCTGTGTTGGGCTCTTCCATATCCGTAGAGCTTGGCGTCGGTATAGTTGGCCCACGATCCCTTCACACCAAACTGCAGGAAAAGATAGCGGAAGACATCATAGCGCAGGGCAGCACCTACACCGATCACGTAGCCCGACAACCGGAAAGGTCCGTCGTTGTGCATGCCCATGATGTAGGAGTCGGTCTTGGGAACAAGCCCGCCGCCACCCAGGCGGAAGTTGGCGCTCAGCACGTGGTTCTCATCGCGGGAGTGCACGATCTGCATGCGCTTCAGCAAACTGATCATGAGATAGTTGTTGCCGTTGGTGTGTTCGAAGTGAACAAAGTTGGGCGTCACTAGCGTATCCTGATCAAAATGTCTTTCGTTGATCTCGCCCGTGAGGTGCATGGTCTGGTTGTCGTTCACCACATACTTGAGGTGATTCCAGCAGATCTCTATGCCCAAATCATGTTTGTCGTTGAAGAAGTAGCCGCCGCTGAGCACGTATTGAGGCACCGTGAGCGGGGTGTGGAAGAAGTGATCCCAATCGGGCTTGTCGCTTGCCTTGGCGTTGTGCAAGGTAAAGTCGTAGTCGCCTGTCTTGTGATCTTCGAAGTGGATGGTGCTTCTGGAATAAGAATCGCGGTGGTAGCCCCACTCAAAGAAGAACTCGCCTTTCAGCTTTTTCTTTTTTTCACCGGATCCATCATTTTGAGCCTGTAGCGATTGCGTAGCCAAAACGCCCAGGAGAGAAAGGAAGTAAACAAGCCGCATAGATAAAAATTTATTTCAACTAATGCGGTGCGAAATAATGGAATAAAACGATCAGAACTGTGGGTTACATGATTTTTATTTCGCCGCTAACCTGACCTCTATCTTACGTTGGCGCGAATTACCCGTTTTCGGCTTAAACAATCGGTTGAAATGCAACGGTGGTGCAATCGGTTCGTTTGCGTGTAGCCTTAAAAATACCTTAAAGGTATACCGTTGCATTTTGGTGAAAAGATCACCTGAAAACATTTTTGATTTTCCACCAGATGTTCCGTGGTGACTATCTTCTCGTGATGACCAACCATGACACTCCAGAAATTCATCGGTCTAACCGGTACGTGTTCAAAGCTTGCGAACGCGAATAGCGAAAGCTCTTGCCGGATTGGCCACAAAGATCTTATCGATCTCCGCCACGGTAAAGCCATTCGCTTTTAAAGCGGGAATAAATTGCGTGAAGATGCAATTGTAATCTTTATAGTTGCCACCATTCGGCTCACCCACATTATACCACCCCGAGTCCTGCGACACAAGGACCTGGTCCAACAGCTTATGCGCTTTCATGACTTGCAAATTCTCCACGTTAGCCTTTACCGTATCGGGATTGACGCCGTCAAAGGCAACCCAGCTTTTGCTTCGGGCTGCCTCCAGGTGATAGGCCTTATCGGGCTCGTTTTGTGAATGGACCCAAATCCTGGCCTGCGGAGAAACACCCCGAGCTTTCAGAATGGCCAATTCTTCCTTAGCCGCCTCTCCGTTGCCCGTATGGATGGCGATGGTGAGCCCGGTGGCGAGGTGCGTCAGCGCGGCGCTGTCGACTACCTTACGTTGCGCTTCGGTTAGGGGCGCGTTGTCAACGCTGGTTTTGATGAACCCGGGCTTAATACCGGTGCCCTCAATGCCGTTCTTGAATTCGTCAATCCATCGCGCAGCAATCTGCTCACTGGTTTCGGTGTAGACCTGGGGTGGCAGGAACTTCTCTCCTACTGCACCATAGTAGCCTGTGTTCGTGATGAAGTTCAACCCCGTTGCCTCTGCCAGCCGCTTGAACAAAAGCACATCGCGTCCCAAATAAGCCGGTGAACAATCGATGAACGTGACACAGCCGCGTTGCTTCACATCTTTCAGAAACGGCAACGCGCGGGCAAACACTTCGTCGGCGTTGTAGCGATCGCGGCTGTATCCTTTGGCTCCAATGAAGTCGGCCAGCACGTGTTCGTGTTCCAGGGTAAACTTCATGTCGGCGGGGCGGATCGGGCCGGTCACGGTCATGACGATGTCGTCGGCGAGCAGCGAAGGGAACAGGAATATTCCCGCAGCGGCAGTTGTTTTTTGGAGAAAGGTTTTTCGGTTCATCATTTTAAAGCCAAGGACGAACAATAAAGTGGCTCGTCACAGATCATAGTTTTTTTCACCACGATCGCACGCGCTCTTGTCCGTAAAGGGTTGGCTGCGTTGTTTATGAGTTCAAGAAAATCCAATCCAAGGACTAATTCAAACCCTTTAGACAAAAGGCGCAGTTTGCCGGACAGATACCCGGGTGGAGTTCCTTATTGGCGGCTAGACGCAATTCCGTTACTTTTGTCAGGTGCGGCAATTTCATACGCATCCCGTAGGCAACAAAGAAATATTCGACTGATATGGACCTGGGAATTTTTAATGAATTTTGGGATGGCGTGCACCCTCACCATTTGCCTTTACTAAATCTTATTGACTCGGGAGCGTCCAACCAATGGAATTTGACGATCAGCCTCCAAAGACTTAATGCTATCGTAGAGAAGAATCCCGAACAATCGGTGCAGGAAGGAGTCATCGCCTTACTGGCATATCACGATTGGCGATCACACTTGGTTGCTTGCCTTGTGATCTTAAGACTACCCTCATCGGCAAGATCTATATTGCTCGACCATTTTTGGAAACGGCTCTCGCTCGGTTCCTGGGTATGTCCGCAAATACTGGTTGCACTCTCGCTTGTAGATCGAAATTTTGAAATGAAAGCGGAGAAAATTCTTCATGATGGATTAGCGATGTACGCGCAAAGTCTTTCAGTCACGGATGAACAAAAATCACAAGGCAGCAGCAGGGCCTCCACTCCTTCTGAAAGAAAAACCAAAGCCGCCATCGAATTCCTGCTAAAAAATACCCTCAACGACACTCCTGACAGTGATTCGGGGGGATTAATTGCCAGCCGTTGGAAAAAAAGGTTATTAAAACTGATGGAGTTGAAGAGCGTTGCCTTTTACGAGATCTTTATCTCTTGGTAAGAAATGCTTAAACATCGCTCCTGAAACCCCTTAGTTCGTCACAGCCTCTACTTTGAAATACGGACGCGTCTTATAATCACCTTTCACCAAGTTCACGTCGCAAAAGTAGATAACACCCTTGTCCAGGATAAACGGCTGCCCCTTTTCACCCGTCATTCTATAGTGTGCACCGTCAATAAAAAAGTGGTGATAAGGCACTTTGGAATCGTCCATCCATCCGGTGCTGGGGATACTGTTTTTCGCATACGTGAAGGCTACCGAAGGGTCGGTCGAAAAATACAGGTCGTTGTTCGCCGTGGCCACGCTGTCAATGCTGTTGTCGATAAAGGATTGCACCTCCTTGGGCAGGGCCTCGTACGTGGTGGTTTGAGTGCTCTTCTTGTCCAGGTCGACTACTTTTTCGCCGCAGGCGACCAATGTTATGGAGAGCGCGAAAAATAAATAGCCTGCCAGAGGGTGACGATGTTTGCTTGTGCTCATATTTTTTTGTGGTTTATCTGCGCATCCGCCAAAAAAGATCGAGGCGGTACGCCATAACACAAGATAATACCTTCTGGGCTATGGTCAAACTAATTCTCAGTGACGTCCTGCTTCCCGACAAAGTTGAGTCCACTGCCACCCAGTGATGCGTTAGCGATCCTGAACTGAATGTATTTGCCTATAAACCAATTAGTTACTGGCAATTATAACGGATTGAGAAATCGATTTTTTGACAGGTCAACTAGACGGCTGAAGCCGTTGTCCTTGTTAGAGGTGCTGGACAGCCTTTCTGAATCAGTCCAATCATGAGACGTTTCCCTTCCATAAACTCATGTCAACCGTTTAGTTTCGGCCGCGTCGTCCATCTAATTTTTGCGATCTTATACCCATGTTGGATTTCGTGTGATTTTCAAAAAATCCAGGCTCCAACCATCGTTATCAGCTTGATTTAGCATATTCTCGTCTGCCGACTGAATATAATTTCAAGTGCCTCCAGCAAGGTTTATGGGACTTTCGTTGCCGCGAGCGGATTATTACATATCCTCAACGTTTGGCTTACGCGCAGGTCTTCGTCTGTGATTCAAATCAAGCTATACTTGTAAATAAAACATTCCAAAAATGAACAAAACATTGCTAAAGTTTGGTGCTTTGATCGTGGCAGCCTCGGTATTCGTGGGCTGTAGCAAAGATGATGATGAAGTTAAAACGACCGAACCTGAATTCCCCACGGACTACAGCGAACTCTCGGTAGAACAAAACAAAACAAAACTGGAAGACAACGGCGTGTCGCTCGTAAATGCGGTGACGACGTTGAAAAATGCCAGCGGCATTCAAACGTCGATCGCATTCAGCAAGTATCTCGACGGCAGCACGCTCCCCGACAACATCGGCGGCCGTGTGGGCGACAACGGCGGCGTTCGCCTGCTTCAATTGTTGTCTTCGTTTGGCAATGGCCACTCGTCGGCTGCCAAAACATTGTCAGGTCTGCGCGTGGCAACCGATGGTTTCCAGTCGTTCCAAGCGGAATATGCTGACGTAGTAGGTGTGTATACCTACAGCAAAGCCAACGATACCTGGACATATGAAAAAACAGGTGATAAAATTGTCTTCAAGTTCCCTTCAACGGAAACCGGAACAACAAACAACGCTGAATACTCCGTTTACGGCCTCGAGACCGTGACCATCACAAGCGACCTGGGCGGCGATAATTACACCGGCGACTACCCGACGGCATTAAAGGCTGATCTGACCATCGACGGCGCGAAACACATGGGTTATAGCTTCTCGGCCAGCTACAATAGCAAGGGAGATCCCTCGGCTGTAGCCATCGCGTTGAGCATCGACAACTATACACTGGCCTACGAGGTGTCTAACAGCACTACCGATGCCAAATTCGATTACTCGCTGAAAGACGGCGACAAGCTGCTCTTCGGATATGGTGTGCGCGCATCGGGTAACTTCTCTTCTACGGCTGTTGAAGGAAGCCAGAATGCCGGCGACGTGGTGACCAGCGCTACCGCTTACTTCCAGATCATGAACATCAAGTTCTCGGGCGAAGTGAACGCCAACACACTGGCCGACGCCCTGGAAGCTGCCACTACCATCGAACAGCGACTGGCGGCATGGAACGCCAACTACAAACTGATCGTGTTCTACGACGATTCGAAACAGAAGATCGCCGAGAGCGAGTTCTACATTGCCGACGAAGAGTATACCGAAACGGAATGGTCCTACAATCCGAATACGGACCAGTGGGAAGCCACAGAAGTTAAGAAGACCAAAAAGGCTCTCGAAGTACGTCTGGTATTTGCCGACGGCACCAAGTCTGACCTGGCCACTTACACCGACACCGGCTTCGACGACATCAAGGATTCTTGGGATAAGTTTGTCGAAGATATCGGCAATGACTAATTGACATAACGTAGTATCTAAAGCAAAAAGAGGTTGCCTTGCAGGCAGCCTCTTTTTTTTGCGTTCATTTTTAGTCATTAGTGATGTGAAAGTATATCCGCCTCCAAATATGCTCGCTACTTAAGATGGTGCAATATTTTCGTGCCACTTGCAGCCGGCTAATGGCTTGTTAGCCATTCACGAAACATTCGCGGTAAGCGCCTGGGCTTCCTTGAGAAAAACCACACAAGCTTTCAGGAATGGATGGTGAATGCGGGCAGTTGCCGCTACGAGGAGAGATCGAAGAAGGGCCTCAATAAAAACTTTCTACTTTATATTAATGGCGTAGAACGACACGCCATAGCCTCCCCACACACCCAACGCATCATCGCCGTCGATGTTTGAGATGATCTCATTACCGGAAGATGAAAACGGGTTGCCCACTACATAGAGTTCCCGTTCCACGGTGCGCCAGAAATCGAAGTGGGCTCTGTCCATCGAGCAAAGTTTGACCCGCACACTGTCGCCACGCTTGAAATAGAGGTCGTCGATGACGTTGGTGAAATTCTCAGGCCCGCGAAGGATCGTAAACGTGAACTGCTGGCCGTTGAAATATTGATCGCCCACGGCCGACAGGTAAACCGGGATAAACCGGTTGTCCTTGTTGAGGCGTTGCGTGAATACACGGTAATAGTTGGCTTCCTCGGCGTTGTCGGTAAGCTGGCCATACACATAGCCCAGTGAATCTTTACCCGGCGCCAGTTCGAACCAGAGTTTATCAAATTTGGCTGGCGGCGGAATGGTGGTCGATGCGGTGTAACGCTTGCCTTTCACTTCCACAGTTAGAGAGTACGTCTTTCCGACCTCCCCCTTCAACGACGTACCCTGATAGACGTACGGAGGAAAGAAATCGTCGTCGCGTTTTAGGGTAAGAATTTCCTCGGTTTCGCCGTCGCTCACAGTGACCTTTGCGGTGGATACGATCAGGTCGCGGATGTTGGCGGAATCGATGTTCATGAAATAGGAAGCACTGTTGCTGAGCACCACACGGGGAAAGCCCCCGCTTTCGATGGAGCCGTCGATCACCAACTTGGGTTCGTAGGCGGTTTGGTCCAACGAGGGTTCCGGCACACAGGCCAGGAGCAGTACAGCGGGTATGATCAAAAGAACAAGTCTATCCATGGCTCAGAACTTTACGCGGTAAGTGAAGGCTGGAATGATGGGGAAAAGCGATACCTGCTTGATGCTGGTGTGCAGTTCGAGGTTTTCCAGGTTGCCCTCGGTTTCGAAATAGATATAATAGGGATTCTTGCGACTGTACACATTGTAGATGGAAAAGATCCAGTACGATTCCCAGCGCGCGCTCTTGTGCGCCGCATAGGTCACGGCCAGGTCGAGCCGGTGATAGGCCGGCATACGAAACGAGTTCCGTGCACCATACTCGTTGATCACATTTCCCTGGATCACATACCGGGCCACCGGCAGGTTCAAAGCATTCCCTGTTCCATAGACAAACACACACGAGAAGGTCCACCGGGGAGAATATTCATAGTTGCCCAGCACGGAAAGATCGTGCAGCCGGTCGTACTTGGCAGCAAAGGGCTTGCCGTTGTTCAGTGCTTCGAATTGGCGCGTTGTCCGCGAAAGTGTATACGACACCTGGCCGTTCAGGCGCCCCTTCGGCTTTTTGATGGAGAACTCGCTGCCATACGAGGTGCCGCGGCCGAACACAAAGTTGTCGTCGAAGTTGTAGCCCTTGCTGTAGCCGATCACCACGCCTTCGCGGTATTCGATCTGCCGTTGCATGGCTTTGTAATAAAGCACCACCGAGGTCTCGATCCGGTTGTCACTGAAATTGCGGAAGTAGCCGGCCGAAAATTGATGGGCTGTCTGCGGCTTGATCACGGCAGAGCTGGGCACCCAAATATCCAACGGCAGCGACACCGACGACAGCGGTGCCATGTGCATGTACTGGACCGTCTTATCATACGAAACTTTGACCGACGACGCCGGCGTCAGACTATACCGCAAGGACGCACGCGGCTCGATGTTGCCGTAGTTCTGGATGCGTTTGTGCTTGCTGTACGTGATCGTGTCCAGGATCTGAAAGTTGTCGTCTTCGATGTAGCGCGTGAACGGACCAAGCTGACTGTAGCCCGAAAACCGGATGCCCACGCTTAGTTCGGCACGCTCGCTTAGCGTGATCTTGTCATTGAAGTACAGCGCCGCCTCGTCGGCCTTGAGTTTCAGGGGCGGGCCCACATTGAGCGAGACATCATCACTCGAAGCGCTCACGTTGTTGGGCCTCAGGGCGTGGCGGGTATAGGTGAGTCCCCACGCCAGGTCGTGTTTGTTCTTTTGGAGACCGAACTGATACGTAAAGCCGACGTCGCTGATGTCGGAAACAATATCGAACGTATACGAACTGATGTCGGCGCCAAAGCCCATATCATAGCCGGAAGCTTGCACAGACAACTCCGTAAAAAGACGTTCCCCGGTATGTTGCCACGCCACGGACGCAGTTTTGTTTTTCCAGGTGATCGCATTCGAAAAACTGGAACTCGTGTTGTAGTTAAAATCGTCGGCACCATAGTAGGTTCGTATGCTGAGGCGGTCTCGCGGCGAAAGGCGGTAGTCGAAGTTTACGTTGAGGTCGTAAAAATAATAATCGATATTCCGTTTCAGCAGCCCGAGTTCGTGCAGGCCACGGGCAAAGAGATCGACATAGGTGCGGCGGGCGGCGACAAGAAACGACCCTTTGTTTTTCTTCACCGGCCCTTCCACCAAAGCCGTTGCCGCCACCAGACCGATGCTCCCCTCACCTTTCAATTCCTGGTCGTTACCGCTTCGCGTCGACACTCTGGTGATGCACGATAACCGGCCGCCGTAATACGAAGGTATACCCCCCTTGTACATATCCAACCCCTGAACGGCAGTGCCGTTAAAGATGGAGAAGAATCCAAACAGGTGGCTGGGGTTGTATACGGTGGAATGATCCAGCAACATCAGGTTCTGATCTACTGCGCCACCGCGTACATAAAAACCCGTGCTCCCCTCACCCGAGGTTTGCACCCCCGGCATCAGTTGCAGGATTCGGATGGGATCTACCTCGCCCAACAAATAGGGCAATTTTTCAATGTCTTTTCGCTGCAGGGAGATGAGGCCTGTTTCGGTTTGGGTCACGGCTTCATCGGCAGCCTTTTCCGCCACGATCACTTCGGAGAGGGTCGTGCTCTCGGAGGTTAGTTTTATGCTGAGCGTTTGGGAGGTCTGTGCATTTACAACAACGGTGTCGCGTTTATACCCAACAAATGAAAACACCACCTGGTAACGTCCTGGAGGAACAGCAAGCTGGAAAAATCCGGTCGTATCGGTGGCCGCTCCTTTGTTCAGGGTTGGAATGAAGAGTGTACATCCCGGAAGGGGCGAGCCCGTGGTGGCGTCGTGAACGTAGCCGGAAAGCATATTGTCTTGCGCCCGGGCCAATATGGCCAGCGACAATAGCACCAAGGTGAACGCTACTTTTCGAGAGGGAGAACGCACTTTTTTGAGAACCGGGTCTAAAACAAGATTCAAATATACTGGCAAGACCTCACCCGCAGGCTCCAATTTCAGCCACAATATTACATCTGTCCAACTAATCCGGCAGGCGCCAGCCTGGGAGCAAACAAATGCCCCACTTGTTGAGCCTAATAGCGGAATGCCGTTACTGCGGGAACCAATTAACGGGATTGAAGGTGTCTCGTTACAAGGAAGAACTCACTTGTCAAAACGCGAATAAAGGTTTATCAGAAATGGACATTACCACAACAGCTAATCGTTACGTTGTTTTAACGTCGTGTAAAACCAATAGTGGCAAATGTGTATGCGAAGCCATCTCCCGGGTGTAGTGCTTTTGGATGAGGTGCCCCGAATCGCGTGCGATCATCGCGATCAATCCGGTGTCCCTGTGCTCGTTGAGATAAAAATTGATCCCCGCCATCACATCCCGGCTGAAGACCGTAGCGCGATCGCTTTCAATCTCGGGGTTGAAAATGGAAAGCAGGGCGCTGCGCTCCATTCTTTTCAAATAGTCGAGGTCAGTATTCTTTGGCCGGACACTCACCACCCTCACTTTTGGCTCGATGATTAACAAGGCTATTTCCTTAAGAATGAGGAGCGAATCTTCGTCTTCCAAGGCGTCGAGATCAGTGGCCAAAACAATCCTGTTCTTCCCTTTCATCATAAAATTCTCAAATCTCGCTACTTCCGGAATGACGAGCACCGGCAGCTTCGTTTTTGCGATTACGTTCACGGTGTTGCTGCCGATTAAAATTCTTTTTAGTCCGCTTGCCCCTTTCGTGCCCATGACAATCACATCGGGTTGCTGGACATCTGTGATTTCCTGAAGGGCGTCGACAAGACTCCCCTGCCCCACCGACGATCCGCAATGTAAGCTGGAGCCGAAAGACTTTTGCAACCCGAGCGCTACTGCCTCAAGTTTGCTCTTCGCTTCCGCCTCATCCTCATCTTGCGCAATCACATGAACCATTTGGAGATGCGCGGATGCTCTTTTGGCCATTTCAGCTGCGAATGCCAAAGCGTTCGTTGATACATCAGAGAAATCGACGGGGGCGACAATAGTTTTCATATCATTTCGATTTCATTAACAAGGTGGATCCAAAATGACCCGGTATACTTTTACGGGTAGTAAGAAAGAGACTATTTCAATTCGTCACCCACACCGCATTGAAGCATCAATAGTCTGGAGATTATAACCTGTTCGTTAATCGGGTTGGGCGCCGGCATGTGTTTGGCTAATTCTAAGCTACGAAGAAAACCGCGCCGGGCAATGCAATTATGACTTTGTCCAACGGATAAGAAGATTCGGAGTAGGTGAACCACGGTATTCCGTGAGGCAAGCTTCACCTCCGGGTAACCGGTGATCTTGTGGATTTATGCTTTCTGATGACGGGGAGAACATTCATTGATCAAACCCACTGCCATTTCCTCACTGACTTGTAAATGCCACTCATTTTTGGGCATCACAGCGATTACAGGCCCCATTTTGCATCGGTCAGTGCAGCCGGTTTTGATCACCTGGACCTGTCGTTTAAGGTGACGGTGCTTCACCTCGCCCTTCAGCTGCTTATACAATTGCTTTCCGCCCGACTTTTTACATTTGCTTCCACAGCAAACATAAAACACGCATTCAGGTGAGCGGGAGAAATGCTTCATCGTTTTTGATTTAAAAACGCAAGGTAGCGATTTAACCTTACTTCGATCCGGGAGCAGGTGGTTTGGTTTTAAAAGGAATGGATGGTGGAAACCGGACTAAAAATAAAAAAGGCTGTCATCGAACATGAACAGCCTTTCTCAATATTCCGTTATGGAGATCAGTCTTTTTTCTTGAGATCGTGGATCTCGCGGTCAATGTCGAATATGGCATCCTTCGCATTCATCTGATCGAAAATCTCGATGCAGCGGCGTGCCTGTCTCTCCTCTTCAAATTGTTCGTCGAGGTACCACTGTACGAACCGCGCCGTCTGGTAGTCGCGCGCTTTCTGGCAATGCTCAGTGATCTTGTTGAAGTTCTCGGTGATCTGGATCTCCTGGTCCAGCGCCATCACCAGGGCCGAGCGGAGGTCGGTAAAGTTGCGCTCGATATTGCTCACTTCCGGCGAGATGGCCAACGCGCCGGCATGCGTGATGTAATGAAAGATCTTCATCATATGTTCGCGCTCTTCATCGGCCTGTTTTCTAAAAAACTCACCGCATCCGCGGAGACTTTGGGCATAACACCAGGCCGACATGGAGAGGTACAGGGCTGACGAATGGGCTTCGACGGCCATCTGTTGATTGAGCATCTCCAGGACACTCTCCTGAAGGGATGTTTTCTGACGAAGTATAGATGTTGTACTCATGTTTCAGGTTTGATTTGTTGAATAGAAAAGGGTCTACTACCTGACAAAGATATTTTGCTGGGGCGCAACCTTCCAACTAAACGGGGATCAACCTTGGTAATTTAGAAGAAGTCTAGTTCAACTCAGATAACGTGAGCGTAGACTGGGGAAAGATGGAGCTCCGGATCAGGAGGTCCTGCAACTTCAATTCGTACATCATTTGGCCGTATAAAGTTCTCAGCCTGGCAAAGTCACGGAGGCTAAGGACAACAGCGTTACCCTTGCCCGAAAGCGGTACATTCACCTTGTCGCTAGCATTGGAAAGGTCCTTGAGGTAAGCTTCGATGTCGGTTCCGACCATGGACGAATACGTGAGCAGAAATTCACAGGTTGACTGCTGAATGGCCTGATCGCCAATCACCAGCGTGAAAGAATTTCCGGAGTGGTTAAGCGAAAGCGGAAGAACTTGTGTAAGGAGCTCCAACTGGTCGAATTTTGATGCACAAAAATACGTCGGGATCGCTGGATATCAAAGGTTAATTAGAAAAATTCTAAATAATGTAAACGAAGAAAAATTATGGCAGCCCCAGACTCCTCAAAAACCGCCTAATTTCCTATAAAAACGCAGTTTTTCGTCCCTTTCTGAATTTAATGTGACGCGAAAGTGATACAGATTTCGCCCAAGCCCGTGATCCCAATCATTTCGCACCTGGCGACAAGAAGCTCTCCGGAGTACAAGGATTTCAGCGGGGCCCCTCAAGATGGGGTTCGGAATGGCGATAGACGCAAAGGGCTGATCTACGAATCAAAAATCGAAACGGCGCGTACGTCGCCAGGAAAATCGCACAACTTCATACCTACACGCTAGCTTCCGTCAATGGAATAACATTTTAATCTTCTCTTGTCGCAAAAACCCCTTCTAATGTCGTCTCCTCCCCCGGTAATGTGGCTTTTTGCTAGTGACATTTATGTCGTCCTAACACTGATGTACAATGGGAAAAATTATCGTCATCTCAGACATTACACTCGACTGCTACTGTGGTGGTTTGAAAGACCAGGAGCGGCAAAATTTTAACGCATCCTACACATGAGGTCTAAAATCAAAACTATTCTGCAGGCAGTTTTAGTTCTATTATTTTTTGAATCATGTACACCACAAAACTCAAACATGAAAGAGACGCCATCATTTCTCTCTGTGCTTCATGCACACCTCAAAGCGATAGAGGAAAAGGACCTTGAAAAATTTGAACCAACGGTTGCCGAAAATGTGAGCACTATCGACCCTAACGGAATAAAAACGGATGGAAAAAAAGCGTTTCTGGATTTTCATAAAAACTGGTTTGCTCAATCCAATTGGGAACGCAAAGACACGATTTTGACAACATCAGTAACGGATTCCATAGGCTATTCCGTCATTCAGTATCAATACATTCAAAAGGATGAATCGGGCAACATCCTGATTCAAGTCCATGCATACCAGATTTTAATATTTGAAAATTTAGATGCTGGCTGGCAGCTCGTATACGATCAAAACACGGGGATTCAGGAATTCAACAAAGGAATCGACACTCAGCGTTAAGATGGTAGCACAACTTCTGTGAACCTTTCTAACGCATTACATAACCGAAAAAAAGAAAAAGGCAGCTGCATTCGATGTAACTGCCTGATTATCTGATCCCCCTGTCGGAATCGAACCAATGCCACTAACCCCTTTAAAAAACGTCCCAAAGCCATTTTTATGATTTTAAACTCAGCAATACACATTATTGCTGAGTTTGGAGTTTTTCAACATCCTTTATTTGGTATGAGATAGATCACGTTGCCCGAAACAGATAAATTGAAGCCATAATTTTCTGTAGTAGGAAGTAATAGTTGTTGCCATGTTTTGCCCATGTCGGATGACCGGAATATACCATCTGAGCGACCACATAGTAAATATTTACCCATTTGTTTGATTGATGAAATCTCCGGTGAAGATTGAAGTAACCCTATTTTTTTCATGAATAAACTACTCCAGGAAGGCTGAAGATCTTCACCTATGGCTTTCCAGGTTTTTCCATTATCCATTGAAATGTGTAGGCTGTTTGTTTGGGTTACTATGTTGTTTACTATAGCAGCAAATCCTCCATCAATACGTTCCACAGCGATGCCAACACCCCCTTCATTGATCACAAGATCCCAGTTTTGACCATCGTCGGTGGATCTTAATATTCCCTCTTTGGAGGCAGCCAACAGTACACCGTTTGACTCTACCAATTTCATTCCCCAGCCCCCAACATGCACTTGCTTCCAGGTTTCCCCATTGTTCGTCGATCTAAAAAGGCTGTTGCTGGAAACGATGAAAACTGTGCCTCCGGCAGTTTCGAAAATGGTGCGTACAAATTTTTCTTTATAATGCGTGTACATCCAATCTATCGTTCCGTTTAGGCGTACGGCTTGCTCTTGAAAATTCTTGTACACGGGCGACCAGTTACTCGTTCCGTTTACTTTTTGTAAAAATTGGCCCCTGAAATTATAGGCAAATATCCCATTCTTGCCAGGGGCAATGTTCGCCTGTTTACCAGGGAAGATCTCTTTTGTCCAAAAAGAAGTTGTGGAATTTGGTTCACTGTGATAAACCCCATTTCCAGCACGTAAATAGAGCCCACGGTCATTTGCAAAGAACCCATCTCTCCGTACACCTTCTCTCTGCAAATTTTCAGGCAGCCCTTTGCTAATATCCTGCCAGGTTTGTCCGCCATCAGTAGATTTGAAAATGATGTTGCCAATCCCCGATGACTTGCCCTCTTTTATTGGTTTCTTTCTTGCTTCCTTTTCTTTTAGCACAAAAGAATTTAGTAGAAATAATACCAGGAGGATAGCCGGAGTAAACACAAATACTTTTTTCATTTTTTTAATCTTTTTATCTTCCAACAAACCTACAAGTCTTTGTGCTCGGCTTTGTAAAGCGCTTGTAAAAAGATGTAAACGAGATGTAAAAGTTACTTGGATAGCAAAATGTGAATGCTGAATACTGAATCTTTGCCAGTAATGATTGTTCACATAGACCTATGTGCCATTAGAGAGAATAGCGCGACATTATAAATAACAGGACCCTATATCAAGGCTTGTTGATGATGTGGCCAAGCTCCGGCAAAAGATTCAGGAGCATATTAATACAACGACTAGTGTGGATAAGTATAAAACGTTGTTTGACATTAGTAATCGACTCGCTCAGGAAATTAATATCGATGGAGTGGATGATAACAAAGATGATGAGGCAGAATGGCGTCGAAGAAAACTTAAATCCGACTTCGCAAAGCTTTTCGACGAGCGTGATAAATGGTCTCCTTTCAAACGCAAAGGAAGAGATGCCCTGCATCCTGATGAGTATTCATGATTATTTGAATCGGTAGCGCGCTGCGTTTGCGAAATTATCAACTGACCATTGTTGCGACCCACGAACGGAGCCAAAAGAAAAAGGCAGTCACATCGATGTAACTGCCTGATTATCTGAGCCCCCTGTCGGAATCGAACCAACGACCTACTGATTACAAGTCAGTTGCTCTACCTGCTGAGCTAAGGAGGCTTTTTTCTTTTGCTCTCTACTGATTACAAATCAGTTTCCGCCTGCTGGCGGATGAGCTAAGGAGCCAAAATGGAGGTGCAAAAATAGAGTAAGAATGCGTTTTCGCAAATACTTGTCCCAAATTACTTCAACATTTTTCGGGTTTTTTAAAGGCTCCAAGGCCCTTTTGAGGCGTTAGACGGTTTTGAGGAGTTTTAACTGCTCTTTCAGTTGCTTCAGATGGTCAGAAGCCTCGCGGATCTTGTCGTTGAATTCATCCTTGAATTTGTCGGCGTTTTTGGAGCGGCCGAAGAATTCAAGGTTGTTTTTCCAGAGCGCGATGTCGTTTTCCACTTTGCTGATCTTCTTACGGATGACCTGTTCTTTTTGGAAGATCTTGCGTTCGGCCATGGGGTCGCTGCGCAGCTCGTTCAGTTGATTTTCGAGCGTGATCTTTCCTTTCTCGTCTTCGGTGATGCCGGGGATGGAATTGATGAAACGCTCCACCGCTTCATGATAGCGCGTGCGGATGGCATTGATGTCTTTCTTGGGCACGAAGCCGATCGAATTGAACTTGGCTTGCAGTTCCAACAAGATGTCTTCCGTGCCGGTGTGGGCTGAAGCATGGGCCTCCAGGTCGGAGCACACATCTTCTTTGAGACGCAGGTTTTCGGCTTGTTCGCTCTCCACTTTACCGTGTTGCGTGCGGCGTTGTTCGAAGAAGTGGTCGCAGGCATCTTTGAATTCCTTGAACACCTTTTCGCGGAATTTCTCGGGGACGGGTCCCACGTCTTTCCATTTTTGCTGAAGGTTCTTCAACTCATTCGACGTGCGTTCCCAGTCGTTGCTTTCTTTCAGCTCGATCGCTTTCTTCACCAGGTCGTTCTTGAGCTGCAGATTTTGTTCGCGCTCTTCGTCCAGTTTTTTGAAGAATACATTTTTGTTATTGAAAAAGGTCTTGAAGGCCGACCAGAATTTCTTGTTCACTTCCTTCGCCTTTGCCCGCGGAAGCCCGCCGATGACCTCCCAGCGTTTTTGCAGCTCCAGGATCTCTTTCGTTTTTTGATTCCATTCCTTGATGCGGTCGGAATTAAAGTCGATGAATTGCTGCACTTCGTCACTCAACGAAGCTTTGCCTCCCAGGTTCACTTGCAGCTCTTGCTGGAGGTTCTGCAGGTAGGCATCCCGTTTGGCGTATACGGCATCGGACGCGGCTTTGAAGCGTTGCCACACGGCTTCCTTATCTTCTTTGGGCACGGGGCCCAGGTGTTTAAACTCATGGTGCAATTCGTTGAGTTCGCGGATGGCATCCTTGATGATCTCGACGTCGGCCAGCTTTTCGGCGCGCACGCACAATTCGATCTTGGCCTCGAGGTTTTTACGGCGATCGAGTTCTTTCAGCTCGAAGTAGATGCTTTGGTTGTCATAGAAACGATCCAGCAGCGCGTGATAGTTGGCCCAAAGCGTTTTGGCTTGTGGTCCGGGCACGGCGCCGATCGCCTTCCACTCCCGTTGCAACGTCTTGAAGCTGTCGAACTGGTCGGAGGTATCTTGTGAGTCGGAAAGCACGCGGAGCTTTTCGAGGATCTCCTGTTTCTTTTGGAGATTGTCGAGCTTCTGTTCTTCCTGTTGTTTGAAGTATTGAGCGCGCCGGTCGCGGATCAACTTGAAGTTGGCGTCGAACACATTGTCACTCTCGTCGCCTTTGTAGTCGAAGTCTTCTTCCGTCCCACCCCCTGCGGTAAATTTCAACAGGGCTTCAGCTCTTTCCTTGTCGCGGATCTCGTCATAGAGCGGTTTGATCTCGCGCAGGATGTTGTCTACCTTTTTAAAGTTGGCGTCTTTGGCCAGGTCTTTAATGAGGTCGGCAAATTGCTGCTTGGTATAGTGACTATAGTCCACATGTTCGTGGACTTCATCTTCGTGGTGTTCGTCATGATGCTCGTCGCGGTCGGAAAGATCAATTTCAGACTGTAAGGTGTGACCATGGTTTGTCACCACTTCCGTGGGATGCCCCTGCTCTTGCTCTTCGGTTTTTTCTCTTTCCATTTCCATAGTCGGTTCGGTGTGCTACTACGCTTTACGTAAATTTACTAAAATTGCTCAATTCAATCGCGGATCTACCGGATAGTTCGAATATACGGAGAAACGTCCGCCCATATTGTCTAACGCTTTTTTCCAGATAACGGTTGGATCGGTGTCGAACAGCAACGTATCATCCACGAAGTCGCAAACGATCCAGGAATCTTCCTGCAGTTCCGATTCGAGTTGTCCCTGCCCCCACCCGCTGTATCCGAGATAGAAACGAATGTCCGACGGTTTTATGACGGATGTATTCAACTGTGTCATCAAACTTTGAAAATCGCCACCCCAATAGATGTCATCCTGTATCTTAACAGCATTCGTTATAGATGTGTTTCGGTGCAGGAAATGGAGTGTATCCTGTTGCACGGGACCACCCACGAAGACGATGTCATCGAGGTTGCTGGCTTCTTCCATCACTTCGGCGATCTTGAGAATGGAGGGCTTGTTAATGACAAAACCAAACGACCCTTCTTCGTTGTGTTCGCATAACAAGACCACGGTCCGCTCAAAATTCGGGTCGGGCAGAAAAGGTTCCGAGATCAGCAACCTTCCTTTTTCCGGCTTCAGCTTGTTTCGATATTTAAAAAACTCCATACCACACGTTAAGGTTGTTGAATTTTGGCCCCATTTGTCCGTCTTTCAATACCTGAATAAAATACTTCGTACGCACCTGTGCAAATTTTATTTCTTCCTAAACTTGCAGCATCAAAATCGTCCTATGCAACACCTCGCCGATATACGAAAAGAATATTCCAAAGCCGCCCTGGACATCCTCAGCATGTCGACCAACCCAATTCAGCAATTTGAGAGTTGGTTTCAAGAAGCGTTGCATGCTCAAGTGCTGGAACCGAATGCGATGTGCCTGGCCACCGTCAATGCAGACAATCGTCCGTCTGCACGCATCGTGCTCCTAAAGGGCATCGAGAATGGAGCCTTTCTTTTCTACACCAATTTTCAGAGCGATAAAGGAAAAGAACTTGAAAATAACCCTGCTTGTGCGGCAACATTCTTCTGGCCCGAGTTGGAACGCCAGGTGCGCATTGAAGGAACTGCGACGCGCGTGAGCGATAAAACAGCGGAAGCCTACTTTCAAAGCCGGCCGCGCGGATCGCAAATCGGGGCATGGTCGTCACCCCAAAGCTCGGTATTGGAGAACCGCGAGATCCTGGAGGAACGCGTGCGGCAAATGGAACAAAAATTCGAAGGAAAACAAGTACTTCCCAAGCCCCACCAATGGGGTGGCTTTCAAATCGATCCGCTGCTCATCGAATTCTGGCAAGGACGGCCCAGCCGCCTACACGACCGCATCGAATACACCAAGGTCGAAGGCACCTGGAAAGCGCATCGCCTGGCGCCTTAACGCAGGTCGAACAACGAATTCACACCGGGATAGCGACGCACGGTATAGCCCTCTCCATGGGTGGTCCCAATGGCGTGACCAAATTCAACGGCCCGGGCTTCGATCATTTTCAGAAATGTTGGATTGGAAATATAGGTCTCCGGTTCGGTACTGCTGGGATCGTAGAACTGCGTCTTAAAGGCCCGGAGGGCGGCCATCTTTGTCTCCCAGAAGCCGGATATATCTACGATAAAGTCGGGTTCAATGAACAGGCTCTGGATGGAATGGTAGAAGGCTTCCGGACGCCAGGGAGCCTGCGCATGGCCGTGATCGTCCTGGGTTGTGATTTTGACCAGTCCCGACAGGAAAGATGCGTCATAGGCCAGGGAAGCGCCTTTGCCGTGGTCGATGTGCCGGTCGTAGACGGCGTTGGCCAGGATCACGCGGGGCTGGAACTTGCGGATGGCCCGGACCACCGCCATTTGGTGATCGGGGTCGTTTTGAAAAAAGCCGTCTTTCAACCCCAGGTTCTCACGCACGGCGATACCCTGGATACGGGCTGCCTCGGCGGCTTCCTCCTTGCGGGTCTGGGGGGTGCCCCTCGTTCCTAACTCCCCTTTTGTAAAGTCAACAATACCCACCTTATATCCCAGCGACACGTGCTTGGCAATGGTGCCCCCGCAACTGATTTCGGCATCGTCGGGGTGGGCGGAAAGAACGAGAATATCGAGTTTCAAATTCGGATGCGGTATTTGGTGGATACTGTTTTGTGGGAGCCGGCTTAGTGCACGGCTTCCATTTCCTTGGCCACCAGGAACTTCTCGGCATCCAGGGCACCCATACAACCGGTGCCGGCGGCCGTGATGGCTTGGCGGTATACTTTGTCGGCGGCATCGCCTACGGCAAACACGCCTTCGATGTTGGTCTTGGTGGACCCGGGCTGCACCTGGATGTAGCCGGTGTCGTCCATGTCGATCCAACCCTTGAAAATATCGGTGTTCGGCTTGTGGCCGATGGCCAGGAAGAATCCCTGAATGTCCAGCACCTTCTTGGCGCCGGTCTTATTGTCTACGAGACGCACGCCCGTAACCCCGGTCTCGTTCCCCAGGATCTCTTCCGTTTCGGAGTTCCAATGGATCTCGATGTTGGGCGTGTTCTTCACGCGTTGTTGCATGATCTTGGAGGCCCGCATTTCATCGCGGCGCACAATGAGGTGCACCTTGGTCACGAGGTTGGCCAGGTAGGTCGCTTCTTCGGCAGCCGAATCACCGGCACCGACAACGGCCACGTCCTTGCCCCTGTAAAAATAACCGTCGCACACTGCGCAGGCAGACACTCCGTTGTTATTGAATTTTGCTTCGGAAGGAATTCCCAAATACTTCGCGGTTGCGCCCGTGGAAATGATCACGCTATGGGCAATGATCTCATCCTTTTCGTCTACCACCACCTTGTGTGGGTAGCCTGAAAAATCCACTGACGTCACCACGCCGTAATGCACCTTGGTGCCAAAGCGTTCGGCTTGTTTCTGGAGATCCACCATCATCTGCGGGCCGTTGACCCCGTCGGGATAGCCGGGGAAATTTTCAACATCGTTGGTGATCGTCAATTGTCCTCCCGGCTGGGCGCCGGTGTATAATACGGGTTTCAAGCCGGCGCGGGCCGCGTAAATGGCGGCGGTATAGCCGGCGGGACCTGAACCGATGATGAGGACTTTTACTTCTTCTTTTGCCATGTCTGTTAGCGTCTTATAAATTCCGGGTAAAATAAAAGGTCTCGGAATGCGAGACCCTTCAATATTCTAAAATCGTACTTTCTTAACCGAGGTAAGGCTTTAAAGCTTTGCTTCTGCTGGTGTGACGTAACCGTCTGATAGCCTTTTCTTTGATCTGACGAACGCGTTCGCGGGTCAAATTGAACTTCTCTCCGATCTCTTCCAAGGTCATCGAGTGTTCGCCATTCAGTCCAAAGTATAAAGTGATCACATCGGCTTCGCGTTGGGTCAGGGTCGACAGTGCGCGTTGCACTTCGCGGCGCAGCGAGTCGTTCATCAGACCGGAGTCCGGTGTTTCTTCGCTGTCGTTTTCCAACACGTCGAGCAGGCTGTTTTCTTCTCCTTGCACGAACGGAGCATCCATGGACACGTGGCGTCCGGAGATCTTCATGGTATCCACTACCTCGGCCGTTGTCACGTCCAGCACTTCAGCAAGCTCTTCCGGGGAAGGCTCGCGCTCGTACTTCTGTTCCAATTCCGAAAACGTTTTGGAGATCTTATTCAGGGAACCCACGCGGTTCAAAGGCAAGCGAACAATACGGGATTGTTCGGCCAGCGCCTGAAGGATGGATTGACGGATCCACCATACGGCATAAGAGATAAATTTAAAACCACGCGTCTCATCGAAACGTTGTGCGGCTTTGATCAAACCCAGGTTTCCTTCGTTGATCAAATCACCTAAGGAAAGTCCCTGATTTTGGTATTGTTTTGCCACCGACACCACAAAGCGGAGGTTGGCCTTCGTAAGTTTCTCTAATGCTATTTGATCTCCCTCCTTGATACGCTTTGCCAACTCTACTTCCTCGTCCGGCGTAAGCAGGTCAACCTTGCCAATTTCCTGGAGGTACTTATCCAGTGACTGGCTTTCGCGGTTGGTAATTTGTTTACTGATCTTTAGCTGTCTCATTCTCTAAATATACAATTCGTTTGTTTAACAATATACTGTCAAAATATAGTTCCTGTCAATCCAGTTCTTAACGGATTTAGGCCGGAGTAGTTTCCGGACGTGGAGGTCTGGGCAACAGGACTTTTCTAGAGAGACGGTATTTGCCGGTTTTTTTGTCTACTTCGATCAGTTTTACTTTCACTTCTTCCCCTACTTCCAGCACGCCATCCATGTTTTCGAGGCGTTCCCACTTGATTTCGGAGATGTGGAGCAAACCGTCTTTGCCGGGCATAAACTCAACGAATGCGCCGAAAGGCATGATGGACTTCACTTTACCATCATATACTTCGCCTACTTCGGGAATGGCCACGATGCCTTTGATGCGTCGCAGGGCCGCTTCCATCACATCTTTGTTGCTGGCAAACACGTTCACCACGCCTTTGTTGCCAACTTCTTCGATCACCACGGTTGCGCCGGTGGTGTTCTGGATGTCTTGTACCACTTTTCCGCCTGGGCCGATTACGGCGCCGATCATGTCTTTCTCGATGATCACGGTTTCGGCACGTGGCGTTTGAGGCTTCAAATCCGGTCTGGGTTGGCTGATGGTCTTCTTCATCTCGTTGAGGATGTGAAGTCTGCCTTCTTTCGCCTGGAGCAATGCTTCACGCATGGTCTCATAGGTCAAGCCGTCTACTTTCAAGTCCATCTGGCAGGCGGTGATGCCTTTCTCCGTTCCGGTCACTTTGAAGTCCATGTCGCCCAGGTGATCTTCGTCACCGAGGATGTCGGAAAGGATGGCGTATTTGCCCGTAGCAGAATCGGAGATCATACCCATGGCAATGCCGGATACGGAGCTCTTTACGGGAACACCGGCGTCCATAAGGGCCAGTGAGCCTGCACATACGGTGGCCATCGAAGACGAGCCGTTAGACTCGAGAATATCGGAAACAATACGGATGGTATAGGGGTTCTTTTCTTCCGGGGGAAGCACTTGCTTCAGGGCACGGAACGCCAGGTTGCCGTGGCCCACTTCGCGACGTCCGGGGCCGCGGTTGGGTTTCACTTCGCCGGTAGAGAAGCCGGGGAAGTTGTAATGCAAAATGAACTTGCTGGAGCCTTCGATCATGGCACCGTCGATCATCTGCTCGTCCAGTTTGGTTCCGAGCGTCACGGTGGTCAGCGACTGGGTTTCACCACGGGTGAAAACCGCAGAGCCGTGGGGCGACGGCAAGTAGTCGACCTCGCTCCATATCTCTCTGATTTCCTTGGTCTTACGGCCATCCAAGCGAACGCCTTCGTTAAGAACGAGGTCGCGGGCGGCTTTCTTTTGGATCTCTTTATAGTATTGCTTTACGAGCAGTTTGTTGATGGTCGTGTCTTCGGGAAGGGCGTCCAGGTATTCGTCCAGAATGCTGGAGAAGGCTTCGGAGCGCTCGCTTTTGTTGGTGATGAGCTTGCGGGCGGCGGCGTAGGCCTTGTCGTACATGAGTTTCCACAATTCCTGGCGCAGGTTCTCGTCGCTGTCTTCGTGGCTGTAGGTACGCTTCACGGTCTTGCCTACGGCTTCGGTCAATTCGATCTGGAGACGGCACTGATCCTTGATGGCTTCATGTGCCACCTTCAGTGCTTCCAGCATATCGTCTTCGCTCACTTCTTTCATTTCGCCTTCCACCATCAGGATGTTCTCGATCGATGCACCTACCATCAAATCGATGTCGGCGATCTTCTTTTGTTCCATGGTCGGGTTAACGACGAATTTGCCTTCCACGCGGGCCACCCGTACTTCGGAGATGGGACCTTGGAAAGGGATATCGGAAACCGACAAAGCAGCCGAAGCGGCAAAGGCGGCAAGGGCATCGGGCAATGCATTTTCATCGCCGGAGAGGAGATATAACATCACCTGGGTGTCGGCGTGATAGTCGCTGGGGAACAGCGGACGGATACAGCGGTCAACCAGGCGGCTGATGAGTACTTCGTAGTCGGAGAGTTTGCTTTCGCGTTTCAGGAAGCCGCCGGGGATCTTACCCGTAGAAGCGAACTTTTCTTGGTAATCAACCGAAAGGGGGAGGAAATCGGTGCCTTCTTTGGCTTCTTGAGCGGATACCACGGTGGCGAGCAACATGGTGTTGCCCATTTTGAGCACGACCGAACCGTCGGCCTGGCGTGCAAGTTTACCGGTTTCAATTGTTATTTCGCGTCCATCGGGCAGCTTGCAGGTTTTGGTGATTGCAGTAGGTTTCATGTGTTGTTTTTTTTACGTCTGACAGCGACAACACCTAAAACAGCCCTGCGACCGGCCTTGTTGCCAGGGGGTTCGCGCGGCTATTTCAGGATGCGTCAATGTGGTCCGAAGACGGACTTAACTTATTTTAAATGCAAAAAGGGAACCTTTGGTTGGGTTCCCTTCGGGGAATGTCTTGTAATTACTTTCTCAGATCAAGATCTGCCAGCACTGCGCGGTATCTCTCGATGTTCGTATTTTGGAGGTAATTCAGGAGCTTCTTGCGCTTACCTACCAGTTTCATGAGGCCTTGCTGGGTGGAAAAGTCTTTTTTGTTTTCCTTTAAGTGGGCCGTGAGGTGGTTGATTCTATGCGTAAAGAGGGCAATCTGTGATTCGGCAGAACCAGTTTCTTCTTTTTTCTTCGCAAAGCCGTGTTTCGCGAACAGGTCTTGTTTAATTGCTGTAGTCAGATACATTTCAAAAAATGTTTTTTTTCCTTTATTTCAGGGGGCAAAGGTAAGCCAAAACGGCCCAATTTTGCAACATTTTGTTGAAATATTCGACTTCTCCCCTACGCCTGCTGCGCACGCAGTTGCCGTCTGCGGGCAAACCATCGCTTCATCTTGTCGATAGCAACTAGATAAAAATCAGCCTCAAACAGCCTGGCATCCGCCCTGGCTTGCCGCAGGAACAGGGCCCCCACGGCCAGCAGCACAAAATCCGACAGCCAAACGCCCATGGCGACGCTCACCGTCCCCTGCTTGGCCAGTTTCTCGCCTTGCATGCTCAGAACATAGAATACGATAAAGAAGAAGATCGACACCAGGAACGGCACCCCCAACCCCCCGCGCTTGATGATGGCCCCCAAAGGCGCCCCAATGAGGAACATCGCGATGCAGGCAAACGAGCTCGCCGGTATCTTATTCCACTGGATATTGAATTCTTTCAGGTCCTTTTCATAGTTGTCGACACTACTGTTGGAGTTCATGATCTGACTTTTTACCTGGCGGGCCATGTTGGTGGCGCCCTGCATGACGTCGCGGCCAATGGGCATGTTGAACACGCTGTCGATACGGGCCAGGGAAGCCGAGTCGTAATTTACAGTGACCTTCTTCACCGTTCGTACCGGTGCCGGCGCGGGTTTTTCGTTGAATTTTTTCTTACGGGCCGCCAGCAGCGCCCTTCGTTTTTCATTCTTGATCTTCAGGCGCTCCTCCCGTTCTTTTTCGGCGTTCACCGAATCGCTGCCGGTCTTCTTCACACTATCAGGCGTCGTGGCCACGGGGCTGATCTTGCTCAGGTAAGGGATTCGGTTGATGGAGTCGCGGTACGTTTTATAGGCCTGTATGTCCGGAGGCATGATCAGGGAATCGTGCTTGTGATAATAGGTGAAAAAGGATGGCTTGTTTTGGTAGTAATTCAATTGCTGGTTGAGCACTTCGATATTGATGGAGTCGATGTCCGACGTCAGCTCCGACATGTTGCGCATGATGCGGTTGCCCTGGAACCACTTCTTGTCGGTGGATTGCAACGCGAACGATGACAGGTCGAAGACCACCTGTGATTTGGCAAACTTGCTGCGGCTCAGGGCCTGGGGATTGGCGTTGCGTTGGCCCGTCATTTCGCGCTCGTTGCTGGTGCCTTCCGTGTAGCGATAGCCATTGAACAGCTCGAACTTTAAATAGCGTTCACCCAGGATGGTGTACATGCGGCCGCTGTCGGCGATCATCACTTCTTTGTTGCCGTCGTTCTTCCGGTGATCATAGACAATCACTTCTTTAAGTGCCTTGTCGTCTTTGGGGAACTTGTGGTTTACCTTGATGCTGATGTTATCGATGCCGTGATAGAACACGCCTTCGCGCAACTCGAGGGCCGGTTTCTTTTGCTTGATATCATAGAGCAGGCTGTACGCTTCCAAGGCCGCCTTTGGCACAAGGTTGTTGTTGATATAGAAGGCCAGTACGGTGAGCAAGAGCACAAAGAAAAAGATCGGCCGCAACGCTCTCACCAGGGAAATGCCCGCGCTCTTGATGGCCGACAGCTCGAAATGTTCCCCCAGGTTTCCAAAGGCAATGAGCGACGACAACAAAACGGCCAACGGCATGGCGGTGGGCACGGTGAACACGGCGAAGTAGAAAAACAACTGTCCCAGCACGAGGCCGTCGAGGCCCTTGCCGATGATGTCGTCGAAATATTTCAGCATGTTGATGTTCAGCAGGATAAAAACGACAACGAGGAAAGTGATGAGGAACGGTCCCAGGAAGGCATCTAAAACGAGTTTGTCTATTTTTTTCATGGGGTATGGCTTGCGCGCAAAACAAAGGTCAAAAATAAGGCCAACCTGTTAACCCATCATTATAAAACAAAAATAATTACATCCCTCCTTTAACCGCCCACGGTTTTCCGGAGGGTTTCCACCAACCCATGCCAGAGGTCGTTGAGCTCTTTCTGATCGTCGAAGTCGGAGTAGTCGAAGATCTTGATGTAGACGGATTGGGTGAGGTCGTTGAATTCGAGGCGCAACTCGAAGTAGGAAGGATCTTTCTCATCGTCTTTGTTTTCGGGGAGAAATTCGAAGCGGGCGAAGTGGTTGGTACGAAAGGCAGCGAGCTTGGCTTTGTGTGCTTCGTTGTCCCAGAAGAAGGTAAAAGATTTGTCTTCGTTGTTGATGGTCACGTCATCGGCAAACCATTCTGACAGACCGCTTGCCGTTTGAATGTAGGGATACAGCATCTTGATCGAGGCGTGGATTTCGTAATCCGCCGTGAACAACTTTTTATTGGACATGCTGAGGGTCGCCATTGTAATTCTTTCGTGCGATTGAATTTAGGCCAATTTATTTAGTATGGCAAACATGATTTTGACCCAAATAAGGAACTATTGACGCAAATGACCTGTGGTGAGGGATCTGAAGGGGTATAAAAAGAGTTGGCGTTTTTCTTGTGGGGAGGTGAGCCCCGTCGCCCGGAAAAGTAAAGCGCTTGCATTTCTGCAAGCTCCTTGCTTGTAGCGCGGGGGAGATTTGAACCCCGTCCGGCTAGGCGGATATGAATCCTGTGCTCCCAGGTAATGTCATAAAAAAAGCCCGCCATTTCTGCGAGCTCTTCTTTTGTAGCGCGGGGGAGATTTGAACCCCTGTCCGCCTAGGCGGATATGAGTCCTGTGCTCTAACAGGTAATGTCATAAAAAAAGCCCGTCATTTCTGCGAGCTCTTCTTTTGTAGCGCGGGGGAGATTTGAACCCCCGTCCGCCTAGGCGGATATGAATCCTGTGCTCCCAGGTAATCATAAAAAAAGCCCGCCATTTCTGCGAGCTCTTCTTTTGTAGCGCGGGGGAGATTTGAACCCCCGACCTCAGGGTTATGAATCCTGTGCTCTAACCAACTGAGCTACCGCGCCATTTTGTTTTCAAATTCACTACCGACTTATACCTAACATGTCCTTAAATCTCTGTCTGAACCCCCGTCCGCCTAGGCGGATATGAATCCTGTGCTCTAACCAACTGAGCTACCGCGCCATCTATTGTCGATTTACATTTTTGAACCCCCGTCCGCCTAGACGGATATGGATCCTGCGCTCTAACCAACTGAGTTACCGCGCTATGTCTCGATTCCCAAAAAATTTGGGAGCGCAAACTTACAAGTTGTATTGAATTTTCCCAACTAAGATGCGAAATTCTATTATTTCAGAGCTTCCGGTTTTGGTAGGCGGTGAAATCGGGGCGGGTTCGTTCGTAGTCGCTGAAGAGCAAGGGTGATGCGAACAGGAAGTCGGCAGTGGCGCGGTTGCAGGCGACGGGGATGTTCCAGACCACGGCGAGCCGGAGCAGGGCTTTAATGTCCTGATCGTGAGGCAATGGCTCGAGGGGATCCCAAAAAAAGATTAACATGTCGATGCGGCCTTCGGCGATGAGGGCGCCGATCTGTTGGTCGCCGCCGAGCGGCCCGCTTTGGAGTGAAGTGACTTCGAGGCCGACGTCTGATTTTAATAATTTTCCTGTTGTGCCTGTGGCAAACACCTTGCACTTTTGCATGCTTGCTTTGTTCAATTCCGCCCACTCGACGAGTTCTCGCTTCCGGTTATCATGCGCGATGAGGGCGACGGTTTTTGTACTCATATCTAATTTAAACTTCATTCTAAAAATACGGTATTGCAGGTTCTAAACCTTATTCTATTTTTGCCACCCTGTCATTAAAAATATGGACCAAGAAAATATCGCCCGTTGGGTAGAACAAATTGCCAAGGAGTTCTCCCTGCAAATCAAAAATGTGAAAGCCGTTGCCACACTGCTGCAGGAAGGATCGACCATCCCTTTCATTGCCCGCTACCGGAAGGAATTGACCGATAGTATGGATGAAGTGATGATCGCCAATGTCCGCGACCGTCTGGAGCAACTGGATGAACTCGACAAACGCCGCGAAGCCATCATCAGCTCGGTCGAGAAACAAGGTAAACTCACCGTTGAATTGATGCAGTCCATCGTGGCGGCCGTGACCTTGGCCGAGCTCGAAGACATTTATTTGCCGTTCAAACCAAAGCGAAAAACACGCGCCAGTGTCGCCAAAGAAAAAGGACTCGAGCCGTTGGCACAAAAGATACTGGAACAAGAGAAGTTCGATCCCGAAGAATTTGCCAAGTCGTTCATTGATAGCGAAAAGGGCGTCGCCAATTTACAGGAAGCTTTAGAAGGCGCCCGCGACATCATTGCCGAGTGGGTCAGCGAAAATCCCGAGACACGCAAACGTGTACGCGAATTGTTCTGGAGCGAAGGCACACTGGATGCTAAAGTGCTGAAAGGCAAAGAAGGTGAAGGCCAGAAATACAAGGATTACTTTGAGTGGAAAGAGCCTATCGCGCAAACACCATCGCACCGGCTACTGGCCATGCGGCGCGGCGAAAAAGAAGGCATTCTCGCCCTCGATATTTTTCCGCCCGAAGAAATGGCCATCGGTTCCATCGAGCGTCAATTTGTGAAGAACGAGAATGCTGCCGGTGAACAGATGAAGCTGGCCATCAAAGACAGCTATAAACGACTGCTTCGCCCGTCGCTGGAAACGGAGATCCGCATGGAGTCGAAAATGAAGGCCGACGAAGAGGCCATCAAAGTTTTTGCCGACAACCTGAAAGAGCTGTTGCTGGCCGCGCCGCTGGGTCAAAAAAACGTGCTGGCACTCGATCCGGGTTTCCGCACGGGCTGTAAAGTGGTGTGCCTGGACCGCCAGGGAAAACTTTTGCATCACGATGTGATCTACCCGCACGAACCCCAACGCGAAACCGCAAGAAGCGCAGCCCTTATAAAATCGCTTTGTGACAAATATGAGATCGAAGCCGTCTCCATCGGCAACGGTACGGCCGGCCGGGAAACAGAAGCGTTTGTTAAAGGCATCGGCCTTAACAACAAGATCATCATCGTGATGGTCAACGAAAGCGGAGCCTCCGTGTATTCCGCTTCGGATGTGGCCCGTGAAGAATTCCCCGACAAGGATGTGACCGTTCGCGGCGCAGTGTCTATCGGCCGGCGTCTAATGGATCCGTTGGCCGAGTTGGTGAAGATCGACGCTAAATCGATCGGCGTAGGTCAATACCAGCACGACGTGGACCAGACCAAACTGAAACATGGATTGGATGACACCGTGATGAGTTGCGTGAACTCCGTGGGCGTGGAAGTGAACACGGCCAGCAAAGAGCTCCTCTCCTATGTGTCGGGCCTGAGCCCTGCCCTGGCTAAGAATATCGTGGAATATCGCAACCAGAACGGGCCGTTCAAAGACCGCGAGTCGTTGATGAAAGTGGCGCGTTTGGGTGAAAAAGCCTATGAGCAGGCTGCCGGTTTCTTACGCATCCAACAAGCCGAAAACCCCCTCGACGCCAGCTCGGTGCACCCCGAACGCTATGCCTTGGTGCAGCAAATGGCCACCGATCTGGGCTGCGGCGTGAAAGACCTCATGACCAGCGCTGCCCTGCGCAAACAACTGGACCTCCAGAAGTATGTGTCTGAAAAAGTGGGACTTCCCACTCTGAACGACATTATAAAAGAGCTTGAAAAGCCCGGACGCGACCCGCGGAAGGAATTTGAAGTATTCAGCTTCACCGACGGCGTCAATTCCATTGGAGATCTGAAACTTGGCATGCGCCTGCCCGGCATTGTAACGAACGTAACCGCTTTCGGCGCGTTTGTCGACGTGGGCGTTCACCAGGACGGCCTGGTACACATCAGCCACCTGGCCGACAAGTTTGTGAAAGACCCCAAAGAAGTAGTCACCGTCCAGCAAAAAGTAATGGTCACCGTAGTGGAAGTGGACGTGCCCCGCAAGCGCATCGGCTTGTCCATGAAGAGCGACCCGTTCGGCCAACCGGAACCTGCTCCAAAAGCCGCGTCGCCGAAAGGCAATTCCCCGAAAGGGAAGAAATCGGGTCCTGGCCCGGACCGTGGCGGCAATGGTGGATCCCGTCCCAAGGAAAAGGAGAAAGAGCTGAGCATGGAGGAGAAGCTGGCCATGCTGGTGAGCAAGTTCAAGAAGTAAGCTCAAAAATCCTTTTAACTTCGCATACTTTATAAGAAAACCCTAGCCTATGCTACCCAAACATAACCCGACTACCACTGAAGCCTGGCAAAAACTGGAGATCCAGTTCCTGACCCTGCAAGCGTCGCACATGCGCGAATTGTTTGCAGAAGACCCTCACCGGTTCGAATCCCTTCACGCCCGCTTTGAAGACATCCTCGTGGACTACTCAAAGAACCTCGTGATTGGCGAGACCCTGAAGGATCTGGTCGCGTTGGCCGACGAGGTGGAGTTGAAAGACGCCATCAACGCCATGTTCCGGGGCGAGAAGATCAATCAGACCGAAGGCCGCTCCGTGTTGCACATTGCCCTGCGCAACCGCTCCAATAGCCCCATCGTGGTGGACGGCGAAGATGTGATGCCGGAGGTGAACCGCGTGTTGCAACAAATGAAAACCTTCTCCGGCAAGATCCTCGACGGCTCGTGGAAAGGCTATTCCGGGAAAGCCATCACCGACATTGTGAACATCGGGATCGGCGGATCGGATTTGGGGCCCTATATGGTGACGGAAGCCTTGCGTCCGTATTGGAAAAACATCACGCCTCATTTTGTATCCAACGTAGACGGTACACACATCGCGGAAACGGTAAAAAAATTAAATCCGGAAACCACGCTTTTCATCATTGCTTCGAAAACATTTACCACCCAGGAGACCATGACCAATGCCGAATCGGCTCGTGCATGGTTCCTTGAAAAGACCGGTGGTAAAGGCGAGGTGGCCAAACACTTTGTGGCCGTGTCCACCAATGAAAAAGAGGTGACCAAGTTTGGCATTGCGCCGGAGAACATGTTTGTGTTCTGGGACTGGGTTGGTGGCCGCTATTCTTTGTGGTCGTCGATCGGGTTGTCTATTATTTGTACGATCGGTTTCGAAAACTTCGAGCAGCTTTTGGATGGCGCGCATGCCATGGACAACCACTTCAAGGACGAAGCCTTTGAAAAGAATATCCCCGTGATCCTGGCTTTGCTGGGGATCTGGCACAACAACTTCTTTGGGGCGGCTTCAGAGGCCATCCTCCCCTACGATCAATACCTGCACCGGTTTGCCGCCTATTTCCAACAAGGCAACATGGAAAGTAACGGCAAGTCGACCGACCGCGGGGGCAAGCCGGTAACGTACCAGACCGGTCCCATCATTTGGGGCGAGCCGGGTACGAACGGGCAGCATGCTTTCTACCAGCTGATCCACCAGGGCACGAAGATCATTCCTTGTGACTTCATCGCGCCGGCCATCAGTCACAATCCGATTGGCGATCATCACGACAAACTATTGTCCAACTTCTTTGCGCAGACCGAGGCGCTCATGATGGGCAAGACCCTCGAAGAAGTTCAGAAAGAATTGGCCGCCAATGGCATGAATAAGGAGGAAATTGCCCTCCAGGCACCGTTCCGGGTGTTTGAAGGTAATCGTCCAACCAATTCCATCCTGTTCCGGGAGCTTACGCCGCGGACGCTGGGAAGCCTCATTGCCATGTATGAGCACAAGATCTTTTCACAAGGTGTTATCTGGAATGTGTTCAGCTTCGACCAGTGGGGTGTGGAGCTGGGCAAGGTGTTAGCCAAGAAAATCCTTCCCGAGCTCACATCGAAAGAAGAAATCACTTCGCACGACTCTTCTACGAATGGCCTAATTAACGAATTCAAACGATTGAAGTCTGTTTGAGTAAATTCTTGATTGCAAACTAAACTATGTCCATTATTTTTGTTGGATTTTGAATCTGAATGGAGAATAAAATTTCGAAAATTGGAGTGTTCACGTCGGGTGGCGATGCTCCTGGGATGAATGCAGCCATCCGTGCCGTCGTTCGGGCATGCACGTATTATGACAAGACCAGTCTCGGCATCATGCGAGGCTATGAGGGGATGATTGAAGGGGATGTGATCAAATTGGACGCACGCTCGGTCGGCAATATTCTTCAGCGCGGTGGCACGGTCCTGAAATCGGCCCGCAGCAAGGAATTCAGAACTCCGGAAGGGAGAAAGAAAGCATACGACAATATTAAGAAGCAAGGCATCGACGCTTTGATCGCCATTGGTGGCGACGGAACGTTTACGGGGCTTCATAAATTTTATGAAGAATTTGGAGTGCCCTCGATTTGTATCCCGGGCACCATCGATAACGACCTTGCCGGTACCGACTATACCATCGGCTATGACACGGCCACCAACACAGCGGTAGAGGCCATCGATCGTATTCGCGATACCGCCCTCTCCCACAACCGATTGTTCTTTATTGAAGTGATGGGTCGTCATTCCGGCTACATCGCCATCAACAGCGGTATTGCCGGTGGTGCTGCGGCGGTGATCATCCCCGAAGAAGCCACTTCGTTTGACGAGCTTTGGGAGCTTCTGGAAGAAGGAGGTAAAACGAATAAAAAATCAAATCTTGTTGTTGTAGCAGAGGGATCGAAAATTGGAGATGCCCACGCTTTGGCAAGACAGGTAAAAGAACGTTCGTCGTATTTTGATATAAAGGTCACTGTGCTGGGACACCTTCAGCGCGGGGGTGCGCCTACTTACTTCGACCGCGTGCTGGCGTCTCACATGGGCGTTGGTGCAGTCGAAGGCTTGCTCCAAGGCAAGAGCGATGTGATGGTGGGCGTACGCGACCGGAAGATCGTTTACAACAAATTTGACGATATCATGTCGAAGATCCACGAGATCGACGCTGAGTCGCTTCGCATCGCTAAAATTCTTTCTATATAATTCATCACGTTTAAATCCGGCATTATGAGAGAGCTAACCATCGGCATCGATATCGGGGGGACCAACACCAAGTATGGCATTGTAGACAGAGCAGGAAATGTGATTTCCCATGGCAGTATTTCCACTACGGGATACCAGGAGTTCAAAGATTATTTCAAAGGGCTTTCCGAAGCCCTTCGCAAAGAGATCGCGGCGATCCCGGGCGAACATAAAGTATTGGGTGTGGGTGTTGGTGCAGCGAATGGTAACTACTACAAGGGTACGATCGAACGTGCTACCAACCTGCCGTGGAAAGGCATTATTCCCTTGGCCGACATGTTCCGTGAAGAATTCGATCTTCCTGCCATCATCACCAACGACGCCAACGCTGCGGCTGTGGGCGAAATGGTCTATGGTGCCGCCAAAGGCATGCGCGATTTCGTGGTGATCACCTTGGGAACCGGATTAGGCAGCGGCTTTGTAGCCAATGGCCAACTGCTGAATGGAAAACACGGCATTGCCGGGGAAGTGGGCCACACCTCTGTGAACCCCGCCGGCCGTTTCTGCAACTGCGGTAAACGCGGATGCCTGGAAACTTACGTATCGGCCACCGGCATCAAGCGCACGGTCTATAAACTCCTTGCCGATCACCTGGAGCCCAGCGAACTGCGCGGCATCAGTTTTGATAACCTGACCACGAAGATGATCACCGAGGCTGCTGTGCGCGGCGATGTGGTTGCCTTGGCGGCTTATGAATACACCGGTCGGATCCTCGGTATGAAACTGGCCGAGACTGTTGTGCACACCGATCCGGAAGCGATCTTCTTGTTTGGCGGTTTGTCCCTGGCGGGCGATCTTATCTTCAAGCCCACCATCAAGCACATGGAGGCCAACCTGATGCCTTTGTTCAGAGGAAAAGTAAAAGTGTTGCCTTCGGGTCTTCAGAACCAAGCCGCGCCGATCATCGGTGCCAGCAGCCTGGTGTGGAACTACCTGGACAATGCTCACAATACGCACCTGACCGAAGAGGCGATCGCCTAACCAGCAGTCGCCATCTTTCAAGACATAACCTGTTTGTCTCTTTCAAAAGATGAACAGGTTTTTTTATTGTCTGAAGGATGCTGCGTCGCGTGTTGCTATTCCAGTTTCACGCTGAGGTTTTCACCCAATAGATTGAATTGTTTGATCCACTCGGCTGAGTGCCCGTCGTGTGCGCGGTTTCTGACGGAGATCTCAAAATAGAGGTTTTGGCTTTTATAGAGATTGGGATTGATGTTGAACTTGCGCAGCAATGGAAACAGGCGGTTGAGCTTCTCCACGCGCTTGTGGTTGTCGCCCTCGGCGCTGATGCGCTTCACTTCTTTGAACACGCTCTCCCCTACCAGGCGCTCGAGTTTTCCGGTATCCTCGATGTTGAGCTTCCACAACACCAGCTCGTTCATGATGCGTTCCACCTGGCGAATATTGATGCGTTCGGATTCGAAGCTCCGGATCAGGTCGGCATTCAGAATGTATTCAAATGTGGTGCGATATGCATTGGGGATCGGGGCATCGTTGTTGGCCAAGGCCATCACCAACGGATAGTCGCGGTTGTAGATGCGGCGCAGCGAGTTTTCGAGGTCGCGCATGCTTTGGTAGGTGATCAGGTTGAACACCTTGCGCTTCTCGTCCTGGAACAACTGCCAAATGGTGTACTTCTCCGGTCCGAAATAAGTTTGCATCAACCCGATGATGTCTCCTAGCCGCGCTTCTTCAAAGGCGTCGACCATGCGGGCCTGCATGCTGGCGAACTTCTCTTCTTCCATGTCGATGGAGATGTTGCCGATGATGTTGTGCTGCCCCATGTAAATTACCGCGAAAGCAAATTTCTTCTCCGATCGCGTCACGTTCGAGCGCACCTTCGTGATGCCCAACACCAGTTTTTGTTCGCCGGCTTCTTTACGGATGAAGACGTCGTTTTGTGTGGTATAATTAAATACCGGGAAGGACTCCGGATCTTCTTCAAAGATGGATGCCACCGCATAGTGCATGCCCACGCGCTGCAGGTTCGTCTTGGAGGGCAGCACATATTTGCGATAGACCTCGGCGCCGGTCTCCAGCGCCGTGAGATTGCTCGGCGCCAGTTGCATGCGGTTGAGAAATTCGATCTCCAGGTTCACCTCTACGATCTGGCTCACCAACTGCATGGCGCGGCAGGCGTATTGCATGATCTGGGTGGTCTCGATGCCCGAGATCTCGTCGAAGAACCAGCCGCAGCTGGTGTACATCAGCATGGCGTTGCGTTGCACTTCCATCATGCGAAACACGCGGTTGTGTTCCACCTCGCGGATGCAATGTTCTTTCAAGAATTTCTCGATGGTTTCGTCGGTCCGGTTCAGGATGACGTCCACGTAGTCTTCTCGGGCTTTCCACGGGTCTTTGAGTATTTTGGAGGCTTCGTCTTCGAATACGTTGGCGAGCTCGTCGCGGAGCCAATCCAGTGTCTCACGAAGCGGCTTGCGCCAGAGTTGGTGCCAGTCGGGTGTGCCCGAGTTGCATCCGCAGTTGTTGCGCCAGCGCTCGATGCCATGCACACAACTCCAGGAACTGTTCTCGTGTATCTCGGCCTCGTAGGTGGGCGGAAATTTGGCGAGGAATTCGGCGTAGTTGGTGAGGTTGGACTGTTTATGCCTTTCGATGTAATCCAGGCAATAGGCCAAGGCCATGTCGCCATGCTTGTGGTGGTGGCCGTAGGTTTCGCCGTCGGTGGCGATGTGCACCAGTTGAGGCTCGGTGGACTCTTTATCGAAACCGTCCAACAGGCGGTGGGCGAATTTCTTACCGTCGTTCAGCAATCCGTTGAAGGCCACGCCTTGTGCAATGTCGCCGTCATAGAAATACAGGACGATGCTTTTGCCGGAGGGCAGGTTGCACTTGTAGGGTCTGCGGGTGTCGAGTGTGCCGCTGTCTACGGAGGTCCATTCGGCATCCGTTATTTTGCGAATGGCTTTGGCCTGGCGTGGTGCCAGCACGGTGAATTTGATCCCGTGCTTTGCCAGCAATTCCAGCGATTCGATGTCGACCGCGGTTTCGGCGAGCCACATGCCTTCGGGTTTGCGCTTGAAGCGGTATTCGAAATCGCGGATGCCCCAGATGATCTGGGTTTCTTTGTCGCGCGTGTTGGCCAGCGGCAGGATCATGTGGTTGTAGACCTGTGCCATAGCGGAACCGTGGCCACCGAAGTGCTTTGCGCTTTCGCGGTCGGCGTCGATGATGGCCGCATACGTTTCCGGGTCACTGGTCTCCATCCACGACAACAGCGTGGGACCATAGTTGAAACTGATGCGCGAATAGTTGTTGATGATGTTCTTTATGACGGCCTTCTCGTTGAGAATGCGCGACGCGGTGTTGGGCGCATAGCATTCGGCCGTGATCCGTTCGTTCCAATCGTGATACGGGTGAGCGGAGTCTTGCACCTCAATCACTTCAAGCCAGGCATTTTCGCGGGGTGGCTGGTAGAAATGCCCGTGAATGCATATATACTTTTCCAAACAAATTCAAATTAGGTAATGACTCGTGCCGTCAGGTTCCCATGTCGTTCAGATCAAATTCGCTGATCTCCTTTTCCAAGCGTAACACCGAAATCCCCAGCGGGGGTAAAGTTAATGAAATCGAGTAATCCCTACCATGATATTTTACGGGTGAGGTGAGCAGCAGTCCTTCGTTCAAAACGCCACTGCCGGCATACTGTTGGCGGTCGGAGTTGAAAACTTCTTTCCAACTGCCCCTAAAAGGTACACCGATGCGATAATGACGGCGCGTCTCCGGAGTGAAATTACAGACGACAATGAGCAGGTTTTCCTTGCCGTCGCCCTGGCGCTGGAAGGCCATCACACTGTTTTCGCGATCGTCGTAGTCGATCCAGGAAAATCCTTTTTGTTCGAATTGATGTTGATATAAGGCCGGTTCTGCCTTGTAAAATCGATTGAGATCGCGGACGAGCTTCTGAACGCCCTTATGGACGTCGTAGTCCAGCAGGTGCCAGTCGAGGCTTTTTTCGTGGTTCCACTCGGCCGATTGCCCGAATTCCCCTCCCATGAACAACAATTTTGAACCGGGATGCATGAACATGTAGGTGAACATGAGGCGAAGGTTAGCAAACTTGCGCCACTCGTCGCCGGGCATTCTTCCCAGCAGCGAACCCTTTCCATGCACTACCTCATCGTGCGAGAGCGGCAACATAAAGTTTTCGGTGAACGCATACATGATGCTGAATGTGATCTCGTTCTGATGATATTTCCGATGGATAGAATCCTGTTTGAAATATTGGAGCGTGTCGTGCATCCAGCCCATCATCCATTTCTGTCCAAAGCCCAAGCCGCCGAGATAGGTCGGACGCGATACGCCGGTCCACGACGTGGATTCTTCCGCAATCGTGATCGCATCGGGAAATGTGCCATACACCACCTCATTCATTTCCTTCAGGAACGTGATGGCTTCAATATTTTCGTTGCCGCCGTAGACGTTGGGGATCCACTCCCCTGCTTTCCGCGAGTAGTCCAAATACAACATCGACGCAACGGCGTCTACACGCAGGCCGTCGATATGGAATTTGTCGAGCCAGTACACCGCGTTGCTGATGAGGAACGAACGTACCTCGTTGCGGCCATAGTTGAAGATGTAGCTTTTCCAGTCGGGGTGAAATCCTTTGCGCGGGTCGGCGTGCTCGTAGAGGAACGTGCCGTCGAATTTGAAAAGGCCGTGTGCGTCGCCGGGAAAATGTGAGGGCACCCAATCGAGGATCACGCCAATGCCGGCGCGGTGAAAACTATCGACGAGGTACATGAAATCTTCCGGGCTGCCATAGCGGCTGGTGGGCGCAAAATATCCGGTGAGCTGGTAGCCCCACGATCCATAGAAAGGGTGTTCCATGAGGGGCAGAAATTCCACATGTGTGAAATTCATGTCTTTCACATAGTCGACCAACGTATGCGCCATTTCCGGATACGTTAATGAAGGCGCGCCTTCTTCCAGTTTGCGGCGCCACGAGCCATAATGCACTTCATACACCGAGTACGGCTTTGGTTTGCCCGCCTGGCTTTTGCGTTCGTTCATCCAGGCTTCATCTTTCCACTCAAACTTCGGGGTCCACACGATGCTGGCCGTCTTGGGTGGCATTTCACAAAAGGTGGCAAACGGATCGGATTTCTCCAGGTATTCGCCGGTGTTGGAGTGAATGGCATATTTATAGGCCTCCCCATGTTTAATGTCGGCAAAAAATCCTTCCCAGATGCCCGACTCATCCCATCGCGCATGCAGAATGTGTTTGCCTTTGTTCCACTGATTGAAATTACCAATGACGGAAATAGCCGATGCATTGGGTGCCCAGACGGCAAAGTAGGTTCCCTCCTGCCCCTCGTTGTTCACAAAGTGTGCGCCGAGCTTCTCATACAACTTGTAGTGTTTTCCGGTCTTGAACAAATGCACGTCGAAGTCGGTGAGCAGCGAAAAGCTTGCCGGTAGAGTGGTGGTCGAGGGTGTTACCGTTTTTTTTGCCATGATGGTGTCGTGGATAGTAAGCGTTTCGTGATCACTTTTTCTTTCGTTCGTCCTTCTCTTCCTGGTAGCGCTTCATATGGTAGTAAATGCCACGGAGCGGAATGATGGTCCAGTCGGGCCGGCCGTTCAATTCATAGCCGAGCTCATAAATGGCCTTCTCCAACAGGAAGGTACGAATAAGTATGTCATCTTCCTGGGTCAACGTGGTTCCCATGCCCATGCGTTCCATGTAGGCGCCCAGGTAGAACCGGCCCACATAGTGTTGCCACTGTTCGGCCCATGACTCCAGGAATTCGAGGTCGCGGTCGCGATAATTTTCGTTCAACAAAATTTTGCCAAAAGCGGCATAGTGGATCGAACGCATCATGCCGGCGACGTCCTTGAGCGGGTTTTTCTTCAAGCGTCTCTCGCTAAACGAAAAACCGGGTTCGCCTTCAAAATCGATGATCACAAAATCCTTGCCGGTGAAGAGTACTTGTCCCATGTGGAAATCGCCATGGATACGGGTCTTGATGGCTTTGATCTTGGTTTGATAGACTTCGCTGAAGCATTCCAGGATCTTGTCTTCCAGCACCAGCACGCGCTTGGCAAACTCCTGCACATCAGGGTTCAGTTTTGGCAGGCTGCTCTCCAGGAGATTGAACCGGTCGCGCACCAATTTACGCAGCGATGAATATAGCGAACGCTGATAGTTGGGGGTGAACGTCTCGGGGGTAAAGGCTGGGTTGGAATTGTCGGACGCCAGGGCCAGGTGCATTTCGGCTGTGCGTTGTCCCAGGCGCACCATGCGCTCGTAGAAACCGCGTCCAATAAATTCCTGGATCACTTCGGGGGCCTCCTCAAATTTTATTGACGCTCGGTTCACCAGCTTGGGCAGCTTGATCGATTTCGCCCCGGCCAGCACACGCTCGTAGAATCTTCCCACCGAGTCCACGGACATCGTCCAGGCCTCGCCCTGGTTCTCTACTTTTTCCTGCAGCAACCCAAACACGATGACGTTGTCGTCGGCATCATGATATTCAATACTGCCGGCGTAGCGCGGTGAGTTTTGGAAGGAGGTGTGTTCAGAAAGGAATCGAACGATCTCCAACTCGGGATTGATCTCTTTCTCCAGTTTGCGATAGAATTTGAAGAAGTACTGATCGTTATAAATGACCGCCGTGTTGCTTTGGTCGGATTTTAAAACCTTGGAGTCAACCTCTTTGTTGACGTCGATCTTGGCAAAGACGCTGGAGTTGAATTCCAATGTTCCGCCCTCGTCGTCGCGAACACGGGTTTCTTTTGCCATGCTGGTGAACAGGAAGTCGCGGAACACTTTGTCGTAGCTGCTGTCCATGATGAAGCCTGCCTTGCCCTGGATTTCGGCGCGGCATACCACGCTTTGAACCGTGTACTCCACGCGTTCCAGAATGCTGTCGGAGGGCAGGAATGTGAGCGGAAGGAAATAGAATTCGGGCAGGCGTTGCACGTAGTGAACTTCCAGCACCACCAGGAAATGGGCATCGCCCTCTACTTTCAGCGCAATGGTTTTGTTGATGCTCACCTTGCTCACGACCTTGGCCTTGCCTCCAAACCAACGGCACTTCTTCATGAACGGTGGCAGGATGTTTCGCTCCAATACGCGCACCTCGTCATAGTTGTCGAACAGCTTTTCCCACGACACATCCGTTTTCAACAGGGGCAATTCGCCGCTGGCTTCCGACTTCTCTTTTTTCTCCGCGGTGTCTACCTGGAACCAGAAATAGCCATAAGGGCCGATCGTAATGGGATAGCTGCCTTCGTCCACGCTCATGAACCGGTTCTGACTGAACACTTCGGTGATGTCGCATCCTTTGTATTCGCCCAGGTTCAGGGTGGCCGCTTGCGAAAATTGCGAGAGGTTGGCCACCACAATGATGCGGTGCTTGTCGAGGGTTCTGACGAAGGAAAGCACCTTCGCATTGGAGCTCTCGATAAACTTCATCTCCCCTCTTCCAAAAATGTGCAAGCGCTTGCGCATGGCCATGATGTTTTTCATCCACCACAGGAACGATGACGGATTCTCTTCCTGCGCCTCCACGTTCACCGACTCATGGCGATAGGCCGGGTCAGTGATGATGGGGAGATAAAGGCGTTGAGGGTTTGCCGTGGAAAAGCCCGCGTTAAGGTTCATGTTCCATTGCATCGGAGTGCGCACGCCAAAGCGGTCGCCCAGGTATACGTTGTCACCCATGCCGATCTCGTCGCCGTAATACAACACGGGTGTGCCGGGGAGTGAGAACAAAATGGCGTGAAGCAATTCAGATTTCCGGCGGTCGTTGTTTAGCAACGGGGCCAGTCTCCGGCGAATACCGGCGTTAAATTTTGTGTTGGCGTCGTTGGCGTAGGCTTTGAAGAGGTAGTCCTTTTCTTCTTCCGTCACCATTTCGAGGCCCATCTCGTCGTGGTTGCGCAGAAACAACGCCCACTGGCTGGCGGTTGGCGTTGCTGGTGTTTGCTCGATGATGTCGACGATGGGATAGCTGTCTTCCGTGCGCAGGGCCAGGAACATACGAGGCATCAGCGGGTAGTGGAAGTTCATGTGACATTCGTCGTTGTCGCCGAAATAGGTGGCGGCATCTTCCGGCCACAGGTTGGCCTCGGCAACAAGAATGCGATTCTTATAATGTTTGTCGATGTGCGCCCGCAGGCGTTTCAGGAACACGTGGGTTTGCGGCAGGTTCTCGCAGCTGGTACCGTCCTCTTCGAAAAGAAAGGGCACAGAGGGCAACCGGAAACCGTCCACGCCGATCTTCATCCAGAAGTCGACGATCTTGATCATCTCCAACTGCACTTCGGGGTTTTCGAAATTCAGCTCGGGTTGATGACGGTAGAAGCGGTGCCAATAGTAGGCTCTGGCTTCGGGGTCCCAGGTCCAGTTGGTGGATTCCTCGGAGCTGAACATGACGCGGGCTTCTTTGTATTTATCCGGCGTGTCGTTCCACACGTACAGATCGCGGTAGCGCGAATTGGCTTTGGCCTTGCGTGAGCGTTTGAACCAGGGATGCTGGTCCGAGGTGTGATTCAGGATCAACTCCGTGATCACGCGGATCCCCCGGCGATGCGCTTCTTTCAAAAATTGTTTAAAATCCGACAGGTTACCATAGTCGGGATGGACATCGCAGTGGTCGATCACATCGAACCCGTCGTCTTTCAGCGGCGAAGGATAAAAGGGCAGCAGCCAGATGGTGTTGATGCCGAGGTCCTCCAGGTAGTCGAGCCGTTGGATGATGCCCTGAAAATCGCCAATGCCATCGGCGTTGCTGTCGAAGAACGCCCGCACGGAGAGCTCGTAGATGATGGCATCTTTGAACCAGAGGGGATCGTTGTGTTTGAGTGGTGTGCTCATGGCTTACAAGTATGATTCGTGTATCACTACTTTAAATAGATGGAATGGCATCTTGTAGGGGTCCAGCTCCACATAATTCCATTCTTGTGTCCAAGTATAATGTTCGTCGGTGATGAGGTCGTGCACTTTCACGTTGATGTGGCCTCCGAGCTTCAACCGGTCCTTTGGCAATTGCACAAAACCCGATTGGCGTCCGCTGGGATCGAGGTTTACGATCATCAAAATGATGCTGGTCAGATCGTCCGTTGCCTTGACGTAGGCCAGCAGGTTACTGTTTTCGATGGCACAAAATTGCATATTCCACGTCGACTGCAAAGCGGCATGCTCGTTCCTTGCTTTGTTGATCATGGCAATGATGTCGATCATCCGGTTGGCGCGTTTCCAGTCGTGGCGCTTCACCTCGTATTTTTCCGAGTTATAATATTCTTCCTTCCCCTGCATGGGAACATTGTCATAAAACTCGTAAGCCGGTCCATAGATGCCATAGTTCGACGACAACGTGGCGGCTAACGCAAGGCGAATGATGAAAATATTCTCGCCTTGATACTGCACGTGGAACGGCAGAATGTCCGGCGTGTTGGGCCAGAAATTGGGCCGGAAATAATTTCGCGAGGGGCCGAACACCAACTCGTTCATGTAGTCCACGATCTCCTGTTTATAGACCCGCCACGTGAAATACGTATACGATTGCGTATAGCCGATCTTTCCCAGCGACGCCATCACCTTGGGCTTCGTAAAGGCTTCCGCCAGGAAAATAACGTCCTCATATTCTTTGTTCACTTCGGCGATGGCCCATTGCCAGAATGGGATGGGCTTTGTGTGTGGGTTATCCACCCGGAAGATCTTCACCCCCTGGTCGATCCAAAAGGTGATTACGGATTTCAACTCCTGCCACAAGCCCTGCCAGTCGTCCGTCTCGAAGTTGAAGGGATAAATATCCTGATATTTTTTTGGTGGATTCTCCGCGTATTGTATCGAACCATCGGGACGTTGCTTGAACCAATCGGGATGCTCCTTTACGTAAGGATGATCGGGTGCGCATTGAAAGGCCAGGTCGAGCGCGATGTCGATGTTCAATTTGTGCGCTTCGGCGATCAACTTTTTGTAGTCTTCCAGTGTGCCCAGTTCGGGGTGAACGGCCTTGTGACCGCCTTCGTCGCTGCCAATAGCCCAGGGCGATCCGGGTTCGCCGGCTTCCGCACGCACGTTGTTGTTCTTTCCTTTCCGGTTCACTTTGCCAATGGGATGGATGGGCGGCAAATACAGCACATCAAAACCCATCGCAGAAATGCGGGGCAGCAATTTGATCACGTCCAGGAACGTGCCATGCTTGCCCTGCAGCGAAGCAGAGCGCGGGAACAATTCATACCAGGACGAGAAATTTGCTTTCTTATGTTCCACCACAACGCTCAACACATTTGCATAGGTGGTCGCGTGGGTGATGAGCGGATGGGCGTGCACCAACTCACCAAACTCGGGGCTCTGCACATAGTGTAATGCTGCATTATACTCTCCTTCGAGGATGCCGATGGCCTGTTTCAGATTTTCATGCTTGTCGGCAGCGACCGTTGTGATGTACTGAACGCCTTCCCGCAATTCGAGGTGTACGTCCACTTTGGCGGCGGCTTTCTTTTTGAAGCCGTCGTACCACGTGTCGAAGTGATCCACCCAGGCCATGAGGGTGAATTCGTATGTGCCTTTTTCCGTCACGGTAAACGATCCGTACCAGTTGTCGTTGTAGGAGGGCGTCATCTCCGCGTGGTGCCATTCTTTGGCGCCTTCTTTTTTGTAGAGCAGGCGGGCGCGAATGTGGTCGTGGCTGTCGCCAAAAATGTCGGCGGTCACGTCTACGCGTTCTCCGATCGTTCGCTTGGCGGGATACAAGCCGCCATCAACCTGGGGTTGCACATTTTCGATGATGACTCGCGATTTTCCTTCTATTGGGATCATGCTTCGTTCAGGGTTTCAATATCACGGTTGAGTAGGCCGGCAATGTGAGTTCGCCGGCTTGTAGTTTTGCTTTCTTGCTGGTGTCGAACGCCAGTGCCGTAAAGGCATTGTTTTGCTCGGCGAGGTTCAGGGTCACTTCCACATCCGCGATGTTGTTCAACACCAGCAGTGTTTCGTCTTTATACGTTCTCTTAAATCCAATCACCTCACTCACGTTCACATTCGATTCCTCGAGCGTGCCATAGGTCATGACGGGACTTGCATTTCGGAAATAGATAAGACTTTTGTAAAAGGCCAGCATAGAACCCGGGTCGCTCTGTTGTTGACGGGCAGGGATCACGGTTTCGACGGTGGAATATACCGGCTTTTCCCACGACGTTTGCGGCCCGCCTGTATTGGTGACGTCCCACAGAAACGGTTCACGAATGTTTTCGTCAGGTTTCCGGCCCAGCATGCCGATCTCTTCGCCATAATACAAATAAGGTGTGCCGGGCAGGGTAAGCAGTATCCCGGCGGCTACACGCATCTTGTTCTTGCTCCCTCCCAGCTCACTGAGAATACGATTCTGATCGTGATTCTTGAGAAACGTGGCGTCGATGTATTCGGGGTTTACCGTGTGATAGTAATCGATGATTTCCTTGTATCTTTTGATCAGCCCGATGGTATCTCTGCCTGCGTTCACCACATCAGTGATCTTATACCCCATATCAAAATTGAAAAGCGACGGCAAGCCTTTCAAATAGGGCGCTACTTCGGGCGCGGTAGACCACACCTCTCCTACCAGGTACACATCCGGTTTAATTTTCTTCATGTTGGTCCTGAACTCTTCCCAGAACGCATGGTTATCGGCTGCCCTATCGGCCGGAAAAATATGACGGGCGGCATCCAGGCGAAAGCCGTCCACGTTCATGTCGCTGAGCCAAAATTTGCCGATGGCATTGAACTCTTCCTTTACTTTTGGATTGTCGAAATTGAGGTCGGGCATGCCGCCCCAGAAATAGCCATAATACTGTTCCGACAGGGTGTCGCCGTTCACAGCGTGCCACTGCGTGAGATTATCCGAATCGAACGACGCGGTCTTCTTGGCGATTTGATTTCGGATGGAGTCCCGCTTAGCCCATACGTAGTAATCGCGATAGGGACTATTCTTGTCTGCGGATGCGCTTTTAAACCACGGGTGCTCCGCCCCGGTATGGTTTAGGATGAGGTCGATCACCACGCGGATGTTGCGGCGATGCGCTTCGGCCACAAACGTTTTAAACTCCTCCACGGTGCCGTAGTCGGGATGGATGCTTTTGTAGTCCGTTACATCGTATTTGTGATACGTTGGCGAGTTCATGATGGGCATCAGCCAGATGCCGTTCACGCCCAGTTCCTGCAGGTAGCCGAGCTTGGCTGCCAGCCCTTTGAAGTCGCCTTTCCCGTCGCCGTTGCCATCGGCAAACGAGAGCACAAACACTTCATACTTGACGCCATACGGCCACACGGCCGCATTCCTGACCTGCTGCTGGCAAGCGAGAAATGCAAACGAAACCAGCAGGAATGCAACCGCGCATGTGGGGCGTATGGGCATGCAGTTTTATTTGATCTTAAAGATATAGGAACTATAAGGTTTACATTTCAATTCGAACGTGAAATCTTTGCTAAAACCTACTTCCGCTTCGCGCCACAGCAAGTCGCGGGCGATGTAGCTGCCGGTGGGATCCAGCCCCAGCGCGCCCACCGCCGCCGGGGGAAGTTGAATTTTGATCTGCTGGTCGGCTGCGTTGAAAGTGGTGACGATCAACAATCGCTCTTCGCCCGAATATCGAAGATAAGCACTGGTGTTGGCAGTGAAGTTGCCAGCCTGAAGGTTATGGGCTGTGATGTCCAGGTACTCTCCTTGTGCGAGCGCTATGTTTTTTCCCGCGAGCGACAACACGTCGCCGTAAAACTGCCGCAGTTGTTTTTGTTCCATGCTGAGGGAGTCGCCGTTGAACTTGCCTTCGTTCATCCACTTCTGATGTTCGGGAACACCCCAGTAGTCGAAGATAGTGGTCCGTCCATCGTTGGCTTGAAACCCCGCCGAACCGGCACCGGGCTCTCCCACTTCCTGGCCAAAGTAGATCATGACCGGTCCGCGATCGATGGTGGCGCTCACCACCATGGCCGGCACCCCACGCCAGGGATCGCCGGCAAAGAATGGCGACGCCAGCCGCTGTTCGTCGTGGTTCTCCAGGAAGTGAAGCATGTTGTCGTTAATGCCCGACAAGTGTTGTTGGATCGGATGGATCGCCGACGTGGCTGCTTTGCCCTGCACGATGAGACGCAGCGTGTCGTAGAGCTGCACTTTGTCGTAGAGGTAGTTGAATTTTCCGTTCTCGATGTAGTTGCGATATTGGTGCGGATTATAGATCTCGGCAATGAACACAATGTCGGGGTTGATCACCCTCACCTGGGGAATGACCCATCCCCAGAATTCAACCGGCACCATCTCGGCCATGTCGCAGCGAAAGCCGTCCACATTTTTCTGCGCCCAGTACACCAGAATATCTTTCATCTTGATCCAGGTGTCGGGGACCGGATCGAAATGGGTTTGCTTTGCCTGCAGGTCGACGCCATAGTTGAGCTTTATCGTCTCGAACCAGTCGTGGATGTTGGGGGTCGCGGAAAACACATCGTTGCCCGTGACCTTGGCGGGTGTTTCTTCGAACTTACCGTCTTTGGTGGGAAACACATTGTCGGGCCCCAGCGCATGATATTCTTTTGGCACCTGGAACGATTGCCCCGGGAGGTAATAGAAATTATTGTTGGCGCTGAACGTCACGGTCTTGTTGTCGGTCTCGCCCAGGTCTTTCACACCGGCGGGTTTTGCATCGCTGTGATATTGACGCGCCACGTGGTTGGGCACAAAGTCGATGATGGCTTTGAGACCGGCTTTGTGTGTGCGCTCCAGCAATCGCTCAAACTCTTCGCGCCGGTTGGGCACACTCATGGCGAGGTCCGGGTCCACGTCGTAATAGTCTTTGATGGCGTAGGGCGAACCGGCGCGACCCTTCACGACGTCGGCATCGTCTAACGGGATGCCGAAGGGCGTGTAGTCGGTGAGCACGGCATGTTCCAGCACGCCGGTATACCAGACGTGTGTGATCCCCAATTCCTTGAGCGATTTCAGGGCGGCTTCGTTGATGTCGTTGAACTTGCCAACGCCATTTTCATCGCGTGTTCCGTAGGGCTTGTTTACGGCTTTCTTGTTTCCAAACAGCCTCGTCATCATTTGATAGATGACAATCTTACCCGATGATCTTTCCATAGTGACAAGCGGTGGGATTTTTTCCTTGGGGGGCGATGAGCAACCCATAAAAATTGACGATGCGAGCAGGCAAAAAAGGAGTCGTCTCATAGGTTTGAATATAAAAAAGAAAAGACAGCTTTGTATGCTGCCTTACCGGAAATCGTTTGTTCCCGCTTCCGGTGACGGCATTTATCGTCGGGAGAATTTCTTGGCGCGCATCCAATAAAAGATCAAGACGGCTACACAGATCATGAGCCCCAGGAACTCGCGCGACTCCTCGATGTAGAGGTGCTCCATTTTTGCCACATCGTCGAAGAGCGCCGACCGGTCGTCCTGTTGCAGCCACTCCATCACCCCCGGGATATAGAACAGCGAATAGGCGATGTACACCACGCCGAGGCCGATGATAAATTTGACGGGATAGAATTCAAAAATAGCCATGACACTCAACACCGCCATGGCGCCGTAGATGAGGATCCAGATCACGGGGTCGGGATCGTTGAGTTGTAAAAATGCAAAGACCACAAACATGATGGCCAGCAAAAAATTCAGAATGCGCATGGATGAAAAATTTTTTACGTTACCTGTAAAAGCAAGGTGTCGGACATGTGCCCGACACCTTTGCATTCACCTGTAAACAAAACAAAACAAAAAACAAAATCAAATAATGGTCTTCAGATATTTCGCATCCGCCTCGGCGCTTTCGAGCGAGGTGGTGCCGGGGAAGGTATCGTGTTCTACATACCACCGTTTCAAACCGGCCTGTTTGGCCTGGGCGAAGATGCGTTTGAAGTCGATGGAACCGGTACCGACGTTGGCGTTTTTATTGCGGTCGGTTGTAGTCATGTCCTTCACGTGCCATTGCTCGAAGAGGCCGGGATGCTTGGCAAAGAGCGCCAGCGGATCTTGGCCCGCATTTATCGTCCAGAACAAATCGAGCTCCATGCCCACTTTTTTGGGATCGAGTTCTTTGAGCATCACATCGTAGGGAACCTGTCCTTCTATGGGCTGGAATTCGAAAGCGTGGTTGTGATACTGGAAGCGCACACCGGCATTGGTGCACACTTCGCCGGCCTTGTTCAGGTCTGCGCAGATGGCCTTGTAGGCGTCGATCGTCTGGCGATCGGGCTCTTTGATGTAGGGCATGACCATGAACTCCTGGCCGTTCTTTTTGGCGTCGTCGACGGCTTTCTGCCAGGTGTCGCCCTGGATCTGGTCAAGGCCATAGTGGCCGCTGGTCACGCGCATGCCCAGGCCGTTCACGAATTTATTGAACTCAGCATAGTCCATGCCGAAGATCTTGCCGTCTTTGTAGCTGTAGGCTTCCAGGTCCTTGTAGCCGTAGCTCGCCACTTTGGTCAACACGCCCTTTGGATCTTGTCCAATGACATCACGCAAGGTATACAGTTGCAAGCCAATGTTCTTGGTGGCCTTGCCGGCCGCCAGGAACGAAGGCAGGGAAAGCAAACCGACCGCAGCGAACGATGCAGTTTGCACAAACTCTCTTCTTTTCATGGGTTGTAGATATAGTTAGGTTAGGTTAGTTTAGGTTTCACTTGTTGTCCAGCGCGACCCCCCCAAAGTAGAACATGGGTTTGTCGCCCTTCGGATTTTTGAACACGACATAAAGATCGTGTTTACCGCTTACCGGCGCCAGCTTCACAGGGGTTTTCACCAATTGAGGGGCCGTCACCGTTGCCTTGCCCAGCAACTCTCCATCGGGTTTGTCCAGGTGGAGTTCGATGTCGCCTCCCGTGTTCTGTCCTGGCATGATGAAGGTGAGCAGTGTCGCTTTCTTCACGCCGGTCAGGTCCACGCCTTTGAAGGCTCCATGCGCGTTGTTCAGCACATTCTGGAGGGCCGTGCCCTTGTCGCTTTTCACCTTGCTCACGATGTTGAGGTCATCCATATGCTCGGCGCCCAACACGGGGCTGCGCAATGCAATGGCGGTGGTGCCTGCCAGGGCGGGCACTTTATCCGCTCCCTTGTCAAAGTAGGTTGCTGTCAGTATGTAGGCGCCGTCTTCCTCTTTGCCCGGGGTGGCCGAGCCGGAAAGCGGGAGTTTCTTCACCACTTTCGATTCGCTGAGCGAAAGGACGTATTCTACCATTTTCTTGGCATCGTCGACGCTCACTTGCGGGTGTGCCGCCATCTCGGTGGTGCCCCATACGCCGGCGCCGCCTTTGATCACTTTGGCCGCCAAAAGGCCTACGGCTTTTTCGTTGCCCTTGTATTTTTCGGCCACCATCTTATAGCTGGGGCCGGCGGATTTCTGGTCGATGATGTGACACGACTTACAGTCGCTTTTCTCGATCAGGGCTTTGCCTGGCAACTCGGCGGTTGGCATTTGGTGGCCTTGCGCGATCGCGGTCATGTCAAATCCTTTCAGATAGTCGAAGGTTACGGTCACGTCTTCGGGTTTGATCTTGCCATCGGCGGTAGAGCCGTCTTCCTTGTCAGTCACTGTCACGGTGTACTTCACGGGTGTGCCGGGGAAGTAGAACGACTTGTTTCCGGACACGATCTCGGCGGTCACCACAGGGGGTTCGTTACCGATGGTCAACTTCAACTGGGCATCGGCCTCGCCTCCTTTGTCATCTTTCACCGTGAGCTTCACGTTTTGAACACCGGCGTTCTTGAAATCGACGGTGAACTTGCCATCGGTCGAGGTCAGCGTTTTTCCTTCGGCTTCCAGTTGATAGGTGATCTTGTCGCCATCCGGATCGTTGGTGCCTTCTGCCGACAGCTTTACGGTTGCCGGGAAACCGGTTGACATCTTATCAGCACTCAGCATGGCTACGGGCGGGCGGTTGCCGCTGTTGTAGTCGATGCGCACCAGGCGGGCATCGAGGTTTTGTTTGAACCAGGCTGTGCCATACTCGATCATGTAGAGCTTGCCATCGGGGCCATACGACATGTCGATGATGTTGTTGAACGGGGTGTTGGGCATGAACGGCTCCATATCCATGATCGCGCCCTGGTCGTTCATCGACACGAGGAACATCCAGTTGCGGATCCAGTCGTACATGAGCAGCTTGCCGTCAAAGTAGTTCGGGAATGCCGTCGCCACGCCTTTGTAGTTTTCGCTGTAATAGACCGGGCCCGCCATAGCGTTACGGCCACCTTCCTTCAGCATCGGGAAGTCGTCGGATTTCACATAAGGATACCAGATGAAGGGCGGGCTCACGGCCGGCAACTCGCGCTTACCCGTGTTGTTGGGCGACTCGTTGATGGGCGCTGCAGGATCCCACTTTGCCAGCGCTTTCTTTACGGCGAAGTCATATTTCGCATACGGGAAGTTATTGCCCACAAAATACGGCCATCCAAAGTAGCCTGCCTTCTTGGCCTGGTTCAATTCGTCATAACCACGCGGTCCGCGGAGCGAATCGTCCTTTCCTGCATCGGGACCCACTTCACCCCAATAGAGGAAGCCGGTTTTGCTATCCATGGAAATGCGATACGGGTTGCGACAGCCCATCACGTAGATCTCGGGACGGGTCTTTTCTTCGCCTTTTGCAAAGAGGTTGCCGTCGGGAATGGTGTAGGTGCCATCGTCTTCCGGGTGGATGCGCAGGATCTTTCCGCGGAGGTCGTTGGTGTTGGCCGAAGACTTTTGTGCGTCAAAGGGAGCGCGTCCGGGACGCTCGTCGGAAGGGCTGTAGCCATCCGATTCGAAGGGACTCGTGTTATCGCCGGTGGAAATGAACAGGTTTCCGTGGGGATCAAACATCAGCGAGCCACCGGTATGGCAGCAGGTCTCGCGTTGTGTGCCCACCTCCAGCAATTGCTTTTCGGAGGCCATGTCCACCTTGTCATCCTGGAAAACAAAACGCGACAGCACGTTCACGGATTTGTCGGGATGCGAGTAGAAAATGTAGATCCAATGGTTCTTGGCAAAGTTGGGATCGGCGGCCAGGCCGATCATGCCGTCTTCCGATTTGGTCCAGACGTTGAACTTGTTCACCTCTTTGATCTTGCCATCGGCCGGTGTGTAGAGCATCACTTCGCCTTTGCGTTCGATGAAGATGATCTTGCCATCGGGCAGCACGGTCATTTCGGTGGGCTCGTCCAGGTTGAAATCGAGGACGGTTTTCTTGAAGCGGTTTTCTTCCACGGCGCGGATGGTTTTTGCCTTCGAATAGTCCAGGGGCTTGTCTCCGATCGCATAATGGATCCCGGTGAGCAGGTGATCCTGGAAAAGCGAATCGGCATAGCTCTGCTTGGTGTGGCCCATGCCGGTGTAGAAAGAACGGCCGCCTTCGAAGTCGTGATACCAGGCGATGGGATGGTTATTGCCATTCTCGCCGCCTTCATAGGTGCTTTCGTCCAGCGTGTAGATCACGTTGATGTCGGGCGAGAAGTGTTTGTAGTTGTAGAGTTCGTCCCAGCGCTTCCATTCGTCGGGCAGCGTGTTGGGGTGCGGTCCAAAAGGTTTTGCCTTGCGGAACATGGCCTCCTGTTGCTTGGGATGGCTTTTGAAATAGGCACCCACCAATTTTCCATACCAGGGCCACTCGTATTCTGTATCGGCGGCGGCGTGGATCCCTACATAGCCCCCACCCGCTTCGATGAAGCGTTTGAAGTCGGCCTGCTGCACGGGATCGAGCACGTCTTGCGTTGTGCTGAGGAAAATGACGGCCCGGTATCGTTTGAGGTTTTCTTCATTAAAAAGGGATGCATCTTCGGTGGTGTCAACGGCAAAGCCATTCGTCTTGCCCAGGGCCATCAACACCAATTTTGCCGTATCGATCGACTCGTGACGATAGCCTTTCGTTTTCGAAAAGACCAGCACGCCCGGCACACTCTTTTCGCCACAGGAGAGGATGAGGCAAAAGAGCACCACGATCGACAGGAATGAATTCAGTTTATGCGTTGTCATAAAAGGATATGAGTTTTCGGCGCATAGACATCACGTGGGTCTCTCCGGTCGTCCATGGCCTTTAATAAAGTTTGTGGTGAGGTCTTACTTCAGTTCGCGGATCTTGAGGTTGCGGAACCACACTTTGTTGCCATGGTCCTGCAGGGCAATGCTGCCTTTCAACGATTTACCAAACACGGGCCAGGCCTTGAATTTGCTGCCGGCCACCAGTTGATCCCACTCAGGGGTGTGCATGGTGAACTCCACCACCTTCACGCCATTGACATAGAATTCCATGTGTGCCTTTTTGGAAACAATGCGGAACTGGTTCCAGTCGCCGTGCTTCACGGGTTCAGAGGAAGAAGCGATGAGGTCGTACAGATCGCCGGTGCGGTGCTTGTTTATTTTACCATCGGGGTGACAGTCGTTGTCGAGGATTTGCATTTCGGGGCCGCTGTGGTAGGGTGCGCTGGAGGCGGGGTCTTCCACCACGTTGAACATGAGGCCGCTGTTGCCACAGGAGTCGATCTTCCATTCCAGGATCAGTTCATAGTCCTGGTAGGTTTTGTCTGTCACGATGTCGCCGCGGCCTTCTTTTGTAGAAGCGTCGAGGTACAGCGCGCCGTCGGCTACTTTCCAGCCGGTGCCTACGCCTTTCTTGTTGTAGTTGTGCCAGCCGGCTGTGGTCTTTCCGTCAAAAAGGAGTTTCCATCCGTCTTTCTTTTCCTGTGCCGTCAGGGTGTTGTTTTGTGCATTCACGGTAGAAACAAAACAAAGCAGGGCGCACCATAGCAGCGACGTCGAATAGATTTTTTTCATGATAGTGGTTGTGTGAGCTTGGTTGTAGATTGTTTTTTCAAAGAAATGAAAACCGTCAGGCCTTGTGGGCGCTGACGGTTTATGAATGTGTTAATCTTTCGGTTTTTCTCCGTCGAGAGAGAGGACGTACATGGCCATCTTCTCGGCGTCGGCTTTCGACAGGTCAGGGTGAGGCGACATCGGTATTTCTCCCCATACGCCGCTTCCGCCATTGCGGATCTTGTCGGCCAGCAAGCCTACATTGGCTTTGGTGAATTCGTATTTCTTGGCCACGTCGGTGTGGGAAGGACCTACGATCTTGTTGGTGGGGTGATGGCAAGTCTTGCAGTCGCTGGCATCTACCAGTGCCTGGCCTTGTTTGATCAGGTCGTCGGCAGATTCGGCTTTGGGCTCAGCAGCTTCTTTGGCGGCTTCCTCGTCGCTGTAGCCTTCTTCGGTTTCTTCGGTTGCTGCTTCTTTCTTGGATCCGCCGCACGACGTCAGGGACCAGGTGGCTACACCTACCAGCGCTAATACTAAAAATGCTTTTTTCATGTGTTGTTCGAATTAAAAAAATTAAAAATGGTCAGTCAGTAAATCTTCCCGGGTCTAAATACCCAACACTTTCTTATTGAATTTGGCGTCTTTGCCGGTAGCGGCAAAGTCGTCGAATGCTCTTTCCGTGACGCGGATGATATGGTTCTGGATGAACGGCGCACCTTCGGCAGCACCCTGTTCGGGGTGCTTGATGGCACACTCCCACTCCAGCACAGCCCAACCGGCGTAGTCATATTGCGTGAGCTTGGAGAATATGGTTTTGAAATCCACCTGCCCGTCGCCCAATGAACGGAAACGCCCCGGGCGGTTCACCCAATCTTGATAGCCACCATAGACGCCACTCTTTCCCGTAGGGTTGAACTCGGCATCCTTCACGTGGAACATCTTGATGAAGGTGTGGTAGAAATCTATGAATTGAAGATAATCCAATTGCTGCAGCACAAAATGGCTGGGATCATACAAGATGTTGCAACGCGCGTGTTTTCCGGTAGCCTCATAGAAGCGCTCGAAAGTGATGCCATCGTGCAGGTCTTCACCTGGGTGGAGTTCATAGCAAACGTCCACACCGGCCTTGTCGAAAGCATTCAAGATGGGCAGCCAACGCTTGGCCAGTTCCTTGAAGCCATCGTCCACAAGCCCTGCGGGGCGTTGGGGCCAGGGATATACCGTGTGCCACATGAGCGCGCCTGAAAAAGAGGCGTGCGCATTGAGGCCCAGGTTTTTGCTGGCCTTGGCGGCATACTTCAACTGCTCTACGGCCCAGGCGGTGCGCTCGGCAGGTTTGCCGTGCAAAGCCTTTGGCGCAAAGCCGTCGAACATGTCGTTATAAGCGGGATGCACGGCCACCAATTGGCCTTGTAAATGGGTGGAAAGCTCTGTGATCTGCAGACCACAGGAATCTACGATGCCTTTGATCTCATCGCAGTAATCCTTGCTCTCGGCAGCTTTCTGGAGGTCGATGCAGCGGCTATCCCATGTGGGGATCTGCACACCTTTATAGCCCAGGGAAGCCACCCACTTGCAAATCGTTTTCAGATTGTCAAATGGCGGCTGATCGCCCATGAACTGTGCCAGGAAAATGGCCGGTCCTTTTATCGTTTTCATTTAAAAAACTGGAGACATTAGGTTGAACATCATTTCCGTTATTTCAGCTTGGTCCACTTGCGGGTGGAGTTGCCGGACTTTACCGCCGTTTGCACGAAGTTCATGCCGCGTACGCCGTCTTCCACATCGGGGAAGTCGTATTTGGCTGCGTTGATCTTCTTGCCGGGCTTGTAGTCGCGCACGGCTTTGCCAAAAGCGCGGTAGATGTTGGCGAAGGCTTCGAGGTAGCCCTCGGGGTGACCGGCCGGCGTGCGGGTAAATGCCTTGGCTTCGTCCGAAAGATAAGACTGACCTGCGCGGATGATCTCCTTGGGTTTGCCGAGCCATTTCACGATCATGGTGTTGGGGTCTTCCTGTTTCCATTCCAGGCCGCCTTTTTCACCGTAGACGCGGATGTTGAGGTTGTTTTCTTCACCTGCGGCAACCTGGGTGGCCATGAGCACACCGGTGGCACCGTTATCAAATTTTATCAACATGGAAGCGTCGTCGTCCAGCTTGCGGCCTTTTACAACGGCGTTCAGCATGGCGCATACTTCGGTGATGTTGGAGCCGGTGATGTATTCGGCCAGGTTCGCAGCGTGCGTACCGATGTCGCCGATGGCACCGCCCATACCCGATTGTTTGGGGTCGGTTCTCCAGGAGGCTTGCATGTTGCCTGTTCCTTCCAACAGCGTGGAAAGCCAGCCTTGAGGGTATTCAACAAATACTTTTCTGATCTTGCCCAGCTTGCCGGTGGCAACCATGTTGCGGGCTTCTTTCACCAGGGGATAGCCGGTGTAGGTATGGGTGAGGCCGAGGATGAGGCCTGTTTTTGCGACTACTTTTTGTAAGGTCTTTGCTTCTTCCAGAGAGAAAGCGATGGGTTTTTCAACGATCACGTGGAAGCCACTTTCCAGGGCCATCTTCGAGGGACCGAAGTGTACGTGATTGGGCGTTACAACCGACACAAAGTCGATGCGTTGATCGGGAGGCATGTTCTTCTCGATCTCGAACATCTCCTGGTAGGTTTCATAGACCCGTTTGGGGTTGAGATAAAGCGCTTCGCCGGTCTGTTTCGACTCGCCGGGAACCACGCTAAAAGCACCGCATACCAATTCAATTTCTCCATCGATACCGGCGGCTTTACGATGAACGGGGCCAATAAAAGAGGTAAGTCCGCCACCTACCATGCCCATGCGTAATTTTCTTTTCATTAGGTTAGAATGTTTTGGTTCAAGTAAGGGATTAAATGTCTAAAAATAAAGCATAAAATTTACAGAAATCGATTGCGGGTTGGGTTGACGGCCCATATATTTTCTAATGATTTATTCATAGGTTGGGTTTGGCAAACTAGTTGTTAAATCCTTTCTTTGACACCATTTGCCTTAACTTTTTTTCATGACTGAATCGCTCTTTCTCAAAAATCTCTGGTATTTCGCCATGCATGGTTCGTTTCTGAAGCAAGGCAAACTTGTGGCGAAGGAGCTCCTCGGCGAACGGGTTGTTTTTGGGAGAGATGAGAACAACATCCCCTTCGCGCTACGCGACAATTGTCCGCATCGCGGCGTGCCCCTCTCCAAAGGATGGTACGATGGCAAAACACTGCAGTGCTGCTATCACGGCTGGAAGTTCGACAACACCGGCACCTGCACCGGCATCCCCGCATTGGCCGACGAAAAGTTCGACACCAGCAAGATCAAGGTCTTCAAATATCCCTGTCGCGAGATCAACGGCACCGTCTGGATCTACATGCCCCAGAACAAAACACAACTGAGCGGCGCCGACGAAAGAATCCCCGACTTGCTCGTGCCCCAGGGCAAGGATTTTCTCTTCGTAGAAAAAGTGACGATGCCCGCCGATATCGATCACTCCGTGATCGGACTGATCGACCCGGCCCACGTGACGTTCGTGCACCAATCGTGGTACTGGCGTTCGTCCAAAAAGTTGAAGCTGAAGGAGAAGAAGTTCGAACCCGTCGACCTGGGCTTCAAGATGACGCGGCACACGCCGTCGTCGAATTCGAAAGGATATTCGATCCTGAAGGGAAGCCGGTCCACAGAGATCAACTTTCAATTGCCGGGCATTCGCACGGAACATATCCAGGTGGGCAACGACGAGATCGTTTCGATCACCTGCCTCACGCCGATCAACGAGCACGAGACCGAACTCAACCATATCTTTTTCACCACCATCGGCTTTGTGAAATACGTCTGGTGGCCGCTGCGCCAACTGGGCAAACAATTCATTCACCAGGATCTCGGTGTGTTCGAGAAACTGAGCGAAGGCCTGAAATCAAAGCCCACCCTAATGCTGCTCGGCGAACCCGACCTGCAAGCGCGCTGGTATCATGAACTGAAACGCCAGTGGGATCTGTCGCAACAGAATAAAACGCCGTTTGTGAATCCGGTGGAGCCGAAGACGTTGCATTGGATCACGTAGCCAAGTGGCAATGATACCTGACGTTCCTCGTGCAAAAGCACGTCACTTCGTAATCGGGAGAAGCGGAAACGACGGGATCAATGCCATTCTCGTTGATCCTTATTATAAAATCAGTCCAGCCACAAGTACGCAACCGCATTTGAATCCCGTAGGGATTCCCCATCATAACCACGGGTGAAACCCGGGGCAAACGAAACACAGCATTCAACCCCGGAGGGGTTACCCGTTCGGATACGCGCGTTCCAAGTACCTACACAAAGTCAATGTGCACTTTACTCTTCCGAATAAAGGCTGCTTCATCACATCATGATGCATTCCTCTACAGAAATTAATTGAAACGCAACCTGTCCTGAGTCGAGGACGTACCCTTGCGATAACTTTAGTTGTTGGGAGATATTTAACAGCAGCCCGGCCAGGGATAGAAATGGAAAGCCCGAAGTGCGTATGCATGCGCGCGGCCGGACTTGTAATGGATAGCCCGGTCCGAGGTTTCCGAGGAGGCCGTCATTCTATCATTATTTTACGCTCGCGATTGCGAACGGACCCCCAATAGGTAACCTGCCTAGGCGGGTTGAGAGCATTTGAGTCTCTTACCCCCGGTTTCACCGGGGTTATGATGGGGAACCCCTAGCGGGGTTAGTTTTTTAGTTACCAATCATCACTATCCTTCTTCTTCCCTTTCTCCACATACTGCAGCTTGTCTGTGAACGACTTGTCAAGAAGACCCAACGTGTTCGGCTTGCACCATTCCTGGTTCATGATGGTGCCGTTGTTTTTGGCGGCGTAGTTGGTGAGATTGTCTTTGGTGGTGATCTTTTTGTAGCCGATGTCGCCGGTGAGTTGGATGGAGCGGACCGTGACGCGATATTTTCCGTCCTTCACGCCGACCGTGACCTTGCCGCTGTACTTTCCGGTTTGGATGATCGAGGGGGTGGCCACTTGGGTGAATTGGAATTTCTTATAATCTACGATGATGTCGTTCATGTCGAACGTGATCTCGTCGCCGGTGGCTTGGAGGTTGGCGGCGAAGGGTTGGGCTTTGTAGAACTCGGTGAGCTTGGCTACGGTGATGGAATCCTGGGCGAACACTTTTTGGTAGAGGATCTCCTGGTCGGCCAGTTTGAAATTGCCGTAGGTCGTGTTGCCCTGGGCGAAGACAACGATGGAACATGCCACGAGGATCAGGGAAAGCAGTGTTTTCATAGGTCGGTTAACTTTGCGGCCAAAGGTACAGAACAAAATGCATTGGCACGGCGGGGCGATCAAAAACAAAGGTCATTCAAACGCGTTGCGCGCTGAATGACCTTTAGCGTATTTTATCGGTTACAACACTAAACGAACTTGTTCAACAAGTTCTCGTAGTATTCCTGTTTGCCGCTGATCTGTTCGGGCTCACCGTTCTTGAGGGCCAGCTTTCTCAACTCTTCCAATCCTACCTTGCCTTGTTCAAACGCTTTGCCTTTTCCGGCGTCGAAAGAAGCATAGCGCGCTTTGCGCAGGTTGGTGTATTCGCCGTTGTCGAGGATGGCTTGGGCGGTGATGAGGCCGCGGGCAAAAGAGTCCATGCCGCCGATATGGGCATAGAAAACATCGGCATTGTCGGTGGAGTTTCTGCGGGTCTTCGCGTCGAAGTTCACGCCGCCGTTCTTGAAGCCGCCGGCTTGCAGGATCACGAGCATGGCTTCGGTCAGCTCATACAAGCTGTTGGGGAATTGGTCGGTATCCCAGCCGTTTTGGTTGTCGCCGCGGTTGGCGTCGATGCTTCCCAGCACGCCGGCGTTGGCGGCCACCTGGAGTTCGTGATCGAAGGTGTGTTGCGCCAACGTCGCGTGGTTCACTTCGATGTTGAGTTTGAAGTCGTCCATCAACTCGAACTCGCGAAGGAAAGCGAGACAGGTGGCGGCGTCGAAATCATATTGGTGTTTGGTGGGCTCCATCGGTTTGGGCTCGATGAGGAACGTGCCTTTGAAGCCTTGTGCACGGGCGTAGTCTTTTGAAGCATGCAGGAAGCGCGCCAGGTGTTCTTGTTCGCGTTTCATGTCGGTGTTCAGCAGCGACATGTAGCCTTCGCGGCCACCCCAGAACACATAGTTCGATCCTCCCAATTCGATGGTGGCGTCGAGTGCGTTCTTCACTTGTGCACCGGCCCAGCACACCACATTGAAGTCGGGGTTGGTGGAGGCGCCGTTCATGTAGCGCGGGTGCGAGAACAGGTTGGCCGTTCCCCACAATAATTTCACGCCGGATGCTTTTTGCTTTTTCTTGGCGTAGTCGACGATCTTTTGAATGCGTTCCTCGGATTCGCTCAGCGTGGGCGCTTCGTCCACGAGATCGTAGTCATGAAAGCAATAGAAAGGTGCGCCGATCTTGGTGATGAATTCGAAGGCGGCGTCCATCTTGTCGTAGGCGCGTTGCATGGCGTCGCTGCTTTGGTTCCAGGCAAAGTTCTTGGTGCCGGGACCAAACGGGTCGCCGCCGGTGCCGCAGAAGGTGTGCCAGTAGGCGATCGCAAAACGGAAGTGTTCTTCCATGGTCTTCTTGCCTACTTTGCGCTTGGCGTCATAGAATTTAAAAGCCAAAGGGTTGTCCGATTCCTTGCCTTCATACTTTATCGGACCGATGCCTTTAAAGTATTCCTTGTCTCCGAGTGTAAGTTTCATGTAATTGTATTTAGCGTTGGGATATTCCAGTTGAAAATTTCAGGAAAGCGCTTTTTGCAAGTGCGCCAGCCAGGTTTGATAAGCATCTTTATATTGACCCGCCAGCGTGGCCGACGGCTGTTCGGTGCGGATGATCTTCAAGCCGCGGAAGGCTTCTTCGAAAGAGCCATACACGCCTGCTCCCACCCCTGCGCCGAGCGCTGCGCCCTTTGCACCGTCGGTATCGTACAGTTCCAGCGGCGCGCCGATGGTGTTGACAAACGCTTCGCGGAACAGTGGACTTAAGAACATGTTGGCATGGCCCGCGCGGATCACTTTTGTATTCAGCCCCATGCCCTGCAAAACATCAAAGCCGTACTTGAGGGCAAACACAATGCCTTCCTGCGCCGCGCGAAACACGTGGGATTGACCGTGACGGTTGAAGTTCAGTCCATGGAACGACGCATCGAGGTTCTTGTCTTCCAACACGCGCTCGGCGCCGTTGCCAAACGGGAGGACGGAAAGCCCATCGGCACCGATGGGTGCTTCTGCCGCGATCTTGTTGATCTGGTCATATTCATAGAGCGACCCACTCCCGCGCGCCTGCTTGCGCAGCCAGCTGTTGAGGATACCCGTACCGTTGATGCACAACAATACTCCGTTGCTTTTCACGGGTTTATTGTCGTTCACGTGAATGAACGTATTGACCCGCGACTTGGGATCGAAGGCATTTTTATCGGTGACACTATAAATGACCCCGGAGGTTCCCGCCGTGGCAGCCGTCTCGCCGGCGTTTAAGACATTTAAGGAGAAAGCATTATTGGGCTGATCACCAGCGCGGTAGCTCACGGGAGTTCCTTCCTTCAGACCCAACACTTGCGACATAGCTTTTGTCACTTTGCCGTGGATAGAAAAGGTGGGTACCTGCGTGGCCAGCATCGACGCGGGGATGCCGTAGAGGGAGAGCAATTTCTCGGAGGGTGCTCCCGCAGCATAATCCCAAAACATGCCTTCGGACAAACCGGATGCTGTGGTGACAACGTCGCCCGTGAGTTTCATGGCGAGGTAATCGCCGGGAAGCATCACTTTATAGATGCGTTCAAAAATGGCAGGCTCATTGTCTTTTACCCATTTGAGTTTAGAGGCAGTGAAGTTTCCCGGGGAGTTCAACAAATGCTTTAAGGAGTAGTCAGCGCCCAGGCTTTGAAAGGCGTTGCGGCCAATGTCAACGGCACGGCTATCGCACCAGATGATGGAAGGGCGAAGCACCTTTTGGTCTTTGTCCACACACACCAGCCCGTGCATTTGATACGAGATGCCGATGGCGGCGATGTCTGCACCGCTGGCACCGGATTTCTTCAAGCAAGCCTGGAGGCTTTTCTGCGCATGTTCCCACCACATCTCCGGATCCTGCTCCGCCCAGCCGGCGTGTACGGCCAGCATGGGCATTTCTTCGGCCGGCGACTGCGCCGAGGCAACGGATTGGCCGGTGGCCGCATCAATCAGCGATGCTTTGATGGAGGAACTGCCCAGGTCATACCCCAACAGGTATTTCTTCATATTTTGTAAAATTACAATCGTTTGAAAGTGCGGTAAATATATAACTTATAGTACATTTGACTACAAGTATCCTAAAATATTTTTTATACCTTAACAGCGTATGACGACCCTACCCTTTCCCGATACCATTATAGATGCCCTCTCCATTGACTGCCTGATCTTTGGCTTTAAAAAAAGCGAGCTCGACATCCTGCTCGTCCAGCACGGTGAAGGCATCAGCAAGGGGAAATGGGCGCTCCCCGGCGGCTGGATCAAATACAATGAAAGCACCGACGGCGCCGCCACGCGGATCCTCAACGACCTCACCGGCGTGTCCAATATCTACCTGGAGCAACTGCGCGCCTTTGGCGACGTGCACCGCTACCCTACCAAGCGCGTGATCACCATTGCTTATTATGCGCTGGTAAAGCCCGAGAACTACACCCTGCACGCCGGTTTCACGGCGGCTGATGCGCAGTGGTTCAAGATCAGTGAAGTGCCGGAAATGCCTTATGATCACAAGATTATCCTCGACGAAGGTCTGGCGTACCTGAAACATAAAGTGCGGCATGAACCCATCGGATTCAATCTTCTCCCCAAGAAATTCACGCTGCTGCAATTGCAGGAGCTTTATGAAGCCATCCTGGACAAGAAGCTGGACAAACCCAATTTCCGACGCAAGCTGATGCGGATGAATCTGTTGGAGCCGTGTAAGGAGAAACAGACGGATGTATCGCATCGGGCGGCGGGGCTTTATCGGTTTGATAAGAGAGCGTACAACCACTTGAAAGAGAAGGGTTTTATGTTTGAGTTGTGAGGGTTCAGGAGCCAGAATCCAGGAGCCAGGAGCCAGGAGAAATGCAAAATGCATCTGTCGATAAAGTAGACTTCAGGTCTGAACGATTTACGCAAGGCTTATAACTCGCGGTATGCGAAAAATCATTTTACGTTCCTCACGCCCCATCCCATTGTTGGCTCCTTAGATCCTGACTCCTGAAAAAACCGCCTGGCATCTGGCTTGACCAATTTCAAAAGATCTTATAACTGACTGTACGAGAAAAAATTATGTCCACAACCTTTATCTTGCAGTCACACCGTACCCGTTCCCGCACCCCTACTGGCTCCTGGCTCCTGGATTCTGGCTCCTGAATTCCAAATCCCCGTCTCAAAAAAAACCGCCCCACCAATAGTCATAAGGACTATAAGTTTTCCCCAATTCTTGTAGATTGCAATCCATTGCATTGTTGCAAGGGCGGATTTTTAACTGCATCTTAACGCCACACTAGACTATAACCTTAAACCTTTTAATTCATCATGGAACAGAAGAATATTAACCGCACCAGCCTGTTTTGGGCAAGTTGTATGTCGCTACTGGTGACATCGCTTTCTTTCGGGATCCGGGCCGGTATCTTAAACAGACTCGGGGTAGAATTCAGTCTTAATGCCCAACAATTGGGTACGATCGCCGCAACGGCTTTCTGGGGATTCCCGCTGGCCGTTGTTATCGGTGGTTTCGTTGTAGACATCATTGGCATGAAACGCCTGCTCGTTATTGCCTTCCTGTTTCACCTTCTGGGTATCGGACTCACGGTATTTGCGAACGGCTACTGGTCCTTGTTCCTTTCCACTCTTTTGATCGGTATTGCCAACGGTACTGTTGAAGCTGCTTGTAATCCGCTAGTGGCCACCATTTACTCCGAAAACAAGACCACGAAATTGAATCACTTCCACCTCTGGTTTCCAGGAGGTATCGTGATCGGTACGCTTATCGTTATGCTGTTCGACAGAATGGGATTGGGATGGCAAGTACAGGTGGCGACGATGTTTCTTCCCACCTTGGTGTATGGCTATATGTTCCTGAAACTGGATTTCCCCGTTACCGAACGCGTAGCATCGGGTGTTTCCACGGGCGACATGTATAAGGCGGTCCTCACTCCTCTTTTCATCTTCATGTTCATCTGTATGTTTGGAACGGCCATTACTGAATTGTTCACCAACCAATGGGTAGGGTTGCTGCTTTCGAAGGCAACGAGCAATTCATTGTTGCTCCTTACCATCACTACCGGCATCATGGTTATCGGCCGTGGTTTTGCAGAGCCTATCGTTCACCGGTTTTCACCTGCTGGCGTACTGTTGGCGTCGGCTATCCTGGCAGCGCTAGGTCTCTACTTAATGAGTACAGTAACCGGAAACATGTTGCTAGTGGCAGCATTGCTTTTTGGAATTGGGGTTTGTTATTTCTGGCCCACCATGCTGGGATTTGTGTCCGAAAATATCCCTAAATCGGGTGCCGTAGGAATGAACCTGATGGGAGGCGCCGGCATGTTTGCCGTGTCCGTTTATACGGCTTTTATGGGTGGTGTTTATGACAACATTATTTCCAAGAATCTCCCTTCCGGTGCCGATCTCAAAGCGTATCAGGCTGCCGGTGCAGGAAGCACGGAGGCGACGGCCTTTGCCAACGCGCAGTTGGTCGCCGGGCCGGAAGTTATCCGTACCACGCTGGTAATTCCTATTGTTCTGGTGGTTGCCTTTATCGGATTGGTGATCTATATGCGCGGTCGAAAAGCGCAGGCACCTGCAACTGCCTAAGAATAACGATTCTAAGAATTAAGAATACAGAGGATGGCCCAAAACCATCCTCTTTCTTTTTTACGTACATTCCATTAAATCCTCCCGGAGGCTTCATTGAGTATGCGTAAACTTATCGTGATATTGCTGCTGCTTTCTTCGACGGCTATGGCTCAGAAACTGATCATTACGGAAAAGGTAAAATTCCTCGCCCTGGGCGATTCTTATACCATTGGCGAGAGTGTGCCGGTAAGTGAACGCTGGCCGGTCCAGTTGATCGATGCCGTTACGTTGAAAGGCCTTGATTGTTTTGAGCCGAAGATCATTGCCACCACGGGTTGGCGCACGGATGATTTAAAAAACGCTATCGCGGCCGCGAAGCTCACCAACGACTACACGCTCGTGTCGTTGCTGATCGGCGTGAACAACTATTACCAGGGGAAAACGGTGGAGAGTTATGCGCCGGAGTTTGAAGAATTGTTGAACACGGCGATCCGGTTGGCGGGTGGTAAAAAGTCGCACGTGTTTGTGGTTTCCATTCCCGACTATGGGTATACACCTTTTGGAAAAGACAAGCAGGCGACGATCAGTGTGGGCGTCGACGCATTCAATGCCGTGAATAAATCCATTTCGCAAAAGCTTGGCGTTCCCTACTACAACATCACAGAAATATCCCGAAGGGGTCTGGTGGATCCCGACCTCGTTGCCCCGGATGGTTTGCATCCTTCCGGTCTCATGTACTCGCTGTGGGTGCAGTTGATCTTGCAAGATGCCACGCTGGTACATTCCGGTACCGATGAAGGAGACAGTGGCAACGATCCGGTGACGGGCGTTGCCGATGAACAATATGGTGTGAACATCTACCCCAATCCCTTTGAGAAGACTATCATCATCGAGAACCTCCCTCCTGCACAAAATGCCCTACGGGTGGAGTTGCTGAACGACCAGGGCGCGGCGGTGACACTGGACGAAACCCTCGCGCCAAAAGGGGGACGCCTTGAACTGGATACCCGGCGGTTAAATGCGGGATTGTATCATTATCGCATTCAAGGTTCGGCTGGCTTTTTATTGCAGGGAAAATTAATCAAGGTTTAAACGGTTTAAACCCACATTGCTGGGGAAAGTGGCGGGGGGATTTGTAAATTAAAAACGGCGTTTGTTCCTTGGGGCCTTTATTCGTTTTATGGCCCAAAAATCAATGCACGTCACCTCCGAGATTGGAACCCTGAGAAAGCTTTTGGTGCATAGTCCCGATAGCAGTTTGGGGAAAGTGGTGCCTTCCAAAGCACAGGACTGGTTGTTTGAAGACATCGTGCACCTGGACACCATCCGCAAAAAAGAATACGACTATTACACACGCATCCTGCTCTACTTCCTCGATCCCGAAAAGATCGCCGGCAAGCTCAAACAGATCGACGCTCCCGAGAACCATCGCAAATTCTATAAACCCGACGACGACGGCTTTCACCGTTCCGAAAAGGTGATCGAGCTGCAATGGCTGCTGGCCGACATCCTGAAAGACCACACCATCAAATTGAAATTGGTGGCGTCGGTTTGCGCCATCGAGTTTTGCTCTTATGAAACCCAAAGCAAACTCTTCGCCTTAGATCACGTGGAGCTTTCCAAGGTGCTCATCAGCGGCACGCTGTTGGATGGACGCATGCTCTTCGCCCCGATTCCCAATTTCATTTTTACGCGCGATATCGGTGTGGTGGTCAACGATCATATTTTACTAAACCGCCCCGCAAAAAAAGCCAGGACGCGCGAAGCGTTGCTCACCAAATATATTTTCTTTAACCACCCCCTGTTTACCTCCTTCGAAAACAAGATCATCGAAATCGAAGACACGTCGCATCACTTCCTGATGCCAAAGGAAAGCGACGACAAGAAGGTGACCCTGGAAGGTGGCGATGTGATGATGGTGAGCACCAATCATTTGCTGGTGGGCGTGAGCGAACGCACCACGGTAGAAGCCGCACACCAGGTGGTGAACCTCCTGTTCGAACGCAAACTGGTCGACAAAGTGACCGTGGTGCGCATTCCCAAAAAGCGCGACTACATGCACATCGATACCGTGTTCACCCAAGTGAAGCGAAACATGTGGGTGATGCTGGGCAACTTCTCGCGAAAGAGCATCAAGAAGGAAGATGCCGACCCGGTGGAGCGCATTTTAGAAAGCAAGAAGAAAGACGATCCGATCAAGATCGTGCAATTCAACCGCCACGATATTGACCGTCCCGTATATTTTGAGACCCTCGAAGACTTGCTGATCAACATCAGCGAAGTGGACCTGAAGAGCCCGGAGAAGACCGCGTTTATTTATTCCGGCAACAGCGAGTTCCCCTATGACGTCCGCGAACAATGGACGGATTCCTGTAATGTGCTGGTGTTGAAAGAAGGTGTTGTGCTGGGCTATGATCGAAACGACAAGACCACGGAAGCGTTCACGGCGCAAGGTTTTAACGTCGTACACGTACACGACCTATTGAATGACCTGGAGGCCGGCAAGGTGCGCGTGGAAGATCTGAAAGATACCGTCATCCTGATGCCATCGGCTGAACTGTCGCGTGCGCGCGGAGGTTTTCATTGTATGAGCCTGCCCTTGCTGCGGGATGAAATCAACTAACCGTCTTTGAGGATGAGCCGCCAAACTACCTCCCATTTATTGATGATCCGTCCCGTGCAGTTTGCTTTCAATGCGCAGACGGCGGTGAACAATGCATTCCAGTCCACTCAAGACACAAACGCTCAGGAGCTCGCGCTGAAAGAGTTCGATAATTTTGTCGGCTTGCTTCGAAAAAAAGGCGTGGACGTGACGGTGGTGAACGATACGCCGGCGCCACACACACCCGATTCTATTTTCCCCAACAACTGGATCTCGTTTCACGACGATGGCAGTATCGTGCTCTATCCCATGTATGCCGCCAACCGCCGCCAAGAACGAAAGCCCCATGTGCTGGAGACACTGGAAAAACATTTCAGCATAAAGCAGCGCATTGACCTTTCCGCGTACGAAAACAACAACGTCTTTTTGGAAGGCACGGGAAGCATGGTCTTGGACCGTGAGAACAAAATAGCCTATGCGTGCTTATCGCAGCGAACCGACGCCAAAGTATTGAACGATTTTTGCGCACGACTGGGGTATACGGCCCAAGCCTTTACCGCCACCGACGCCAACGGCTTTCCCATCTATCACACCAACGTGATGATGTGCGTGGCCGACCGCTACGTCATCATTTGCCTCGACTCCATCCCCGATGCTGCGGAGCGAAAAACAACCGTCACCTGCATCACCAAAACAAACAAAGCGATCATTGCGATCACCCTGGACCAGATGAATCATTTCGCCGGCAATATGCTGCAGGTGAACAATGCGAACGGCGATACATTCCTGATCATGTCATCGCAGGCCTATAAAGCGCTAAGTTCTGAGCAGGTGGAGACCATTGAAAAATACAATCCTATTCTTCACTCCAGTCTCGATACCATCGAAAGAAATGGCGGGGGAAGTGCCCGATGTATGATGGCAGAGGTGTTTTTGCCGGAACGCGCTGTTTAATCTGTTTTTTTCGGCCGTTAGAAAGCAAGTCCCATCGATCACAATCGGAAACGTATAAAAAAATTCAACGCTTGTCTATTCCTTCGTCAGCGATTAAATGGGTACTCGTTAATCCAATGGAATCCGCGATTTAGTAAAAGAAACTCTTCTGAATTTTTGCGCATAGCGACCTGAATGGAATCTTCGTTTAGTTTTCCTTTTAAGGTGTAAAGATTGTCCTTGGCGATGGCATATTGAAAATGGTAGATCGTTGTGGAATCCGGGCTGGAGAGGCGCATCGTGCGCGCCACGGTATCGGCGGCAAAGTTCCATCGGATCGTGGCCCCGTCCATGTACACCAGGCTGCATTTGTCGTTTGGCATGACATAAAGTTTTTTCCAGCGACGGGTTTTGTCTTCTTCCGGAACAGCCATGCCATTGGTCTTGTGTTCTACGACTTCATAGGCATCAAAACGCTCGGGGAAAAATGCAGCCATCTCAGCTTCCCTTTTCATGCCGGAAACAATCAATTGTTGGGCCATGAACAGGATGACGATCGCCTTCCCAATGCCATGGAACAGCCTGGCTTTGGGGTGGGTGAACGCGGGACGGATATTTTCGGGTGCCGTGGCCTTGTTCAAAATAAAAAAGGAAATCAACCTTTTGAGTTGTGGCGCGGCGATCACCATGGCGATAAGCAGAAGATGCGCGGAGAACAATTTCACGGGAACGTCATAGCTCAGGTTCAACATCAGAATGTTGACCATGATCGAAATAGTGATCAAGGCGCCCAGCAAGGTAGTCCGCCGGAAGAAGAGCAAAGTACCCGCTAATATTTCGGCACTGCCGGTAAACAAGTTGTATGTTTTGGAATACCCCATGAAGGTCCACAACAAGCCCATGGGCGAAAATTGCCCGAGCGGTGTTGCCAAGCGCTCCAGCGGCGGGAACGGAAACTGGGTTTTGAAGACCTTGGCGAAGCCATAGACGAGCATCATGTACGCCAGGAAATAGCGTAAGAAGATCAAAAACCAAAACCACAGCTTGTCATAGTCATTGCGTTTTCGATCGAGCCAGGTCCACACTACGGTGCCCACCAGCGAGATCGATCCAATCACCACCAGTTGCACATAGTTCCAGGTCGTGTCGCCGCTCCCGTTGGGCATCACGGTGATATCGATGTTGAAAATGTGATGCCCTGCAAAGACTACGATGGCATTCCAGGGCGAGAATGGGAAGAACTCTACCCACCAGGAAGCCGGCGCATAGCACAGGAGATAGATAAAGAAAAACCGGAAGAGAATTTTAGTACCAGTGGTCCATGACGCCTGGGTGGGTAATACAGTTTCCATAAACGATATCAATAAAAAAATTTCCGACACAAAGTCGTGCCGGAAATCTTAGTGAAGTGCTAATGTTTCTCTAACGCTTCAACATCACCGGCTTGCCATGGAGACAGATCTCCAACGGCGCCCCGGATTCGAGGATCGTTTCCACGTTATCTTTCGAGATCTTTATTTTGATGACCCGCTCTCTAAATTCCAGCCGGAACGAATACGACTTCCATTGATCCGGCGTAAACGGATTGAAGTGAAGCATCCCATCTTTCACGGTCATGCCACCGAAACCTTTCACCACACTCATCCACGTGCCGGCCATCGAGGTGATGTGGCATCCATCTTCGGTGTCGTTGTTATAATCGTCCAGGTCGAGGCGGGACGTGCGCAAATAGAATTCGTAGGCGCGTTCTTTATAGCCCAGCCGTGAGGCAAGGATCACGTGTACGCAGGGCGACAACGATGATTCGTGCACGGTCATCGGCTCGTAGAAATCGAAATTCTTGCGGATGGTCTCAATGTCGTAGCGCTCCTCGAACAGAAAGATGCCTTGCAGCACATCGGCTTGTTTGATGAAACACGAACGCAGGATGCGATCCCACGACCATTTCTGATTGATGGGGCGGTCTTCCGGTCTCAGGTCGCTCACGCGCAGCAATTCTTTGTCAAGGAAGCCGTCCTGTTGCAGGAACACGCCGCGACGCTCGTCGACCGGATAGTGCATCTTGGAGATGATCTCTTTCCAACGGGTGGTCTCCCCTTCGTCAAAATTGTTGGCCTTTGCGATCGCCGTGTAGCGCTCACCGTGTGTCTTCTTCACCTGCGCCAAAGAATCGATCGTGTATTGCAACGTCCAGGTGGCGATGGTGTTGGTGTACCAGTTGTTGTTTACGTTGTTCTCGTATTCGTTGGGGCCGGTAACGCCCAGCATCACAAACTTGTTCTTGTCCGACGACCAGGTGATGCGCTGCGACCAGAAACGCGAGATACCGATGAGCACATCGAGGCCATATTCAGCCAGGTAAGCGTCGTCGCCCGTGTAGCGAATGTAGTCGTAGATGGCAAACGCTATCGCACCGTTGCGGTGGATCTCTTCAAAGGTGATCTCCCATTCGTTGTGGCACTCCTCCCCGTTCATGGTCACCATGGGATACAGTGCAGCCCCTTTGTTGAAGCCCAGTTTGCCCGCGTTCTCGATGGCGCGTTGCAGATGTTTGTGGCGATAGACGAGCAGGTTGCGGGCCACTTTTTGTTCGGCGGTGCCGAGATAAAACGGCAGACAGTACGCTTCGGTGTCCCAGTAGGTGCTTCCGCCATATTTCTCACCCGTAAATCCTTTCGGGCCGATGTTGAGGCGCTCGTCTTCGCCCGTGTAGGTTTGGGTCAGCTGAAAAATATTGAAGCGGATCCCCTGCTGGGCGGCGATGTCGCCTTCGATGGTGATGTCGCACTCGTCCCATTTGTGGGCCCACACTTTGCTGTGGGCTTCCAGCAAGGCATCGAAGCCTTTCGTGGTGGCCTCGGTGAGCACCTGTTCGCAGGCTGCAACCATTTTGTCTTTTGCATGATTTTCGGAAGACAAAATAGCGGCGTATTTGTAAACGACCATCTCCTTGCCTTCGTGCAGATCCAACTGGATCACGTTGCCTGCATACTTTTCGCGCAATTCCATGTTCACCCGGTCGAACGCGGCTTTCTTGCCTTCCTCCAGGACGACATACTTCATGCCGGTGGTCACATGGAAAAATGTTTTCTTGGTCTGGGCGGTCACGATGGCCTTTCCTTCGGCGGCCTCTTTGTAGACCTCTTCCCAGAATTTTTCATCGTAGTTGGAATCTTTGTTCACCACGTCGGCGTCCACATAGATCGAGAGCGTGGCCTTAGCTGAAAAATTTAGCGGCGTGATGGAATAGCGGATGGCGCCGATCTCCCCGTGCGCCATGCTGCAAAAGCGTTTGGATTCGACACGTACTTTTTTGCCATCGGCAAGCGTGGCGGCAAAGCTCCGCGACAGCAGTCCGATCTTCATGTCGAGCACGCGGCGGAAGTCTTCCACTTTGCACTTGGCGAGGTCGAGCTTTTGGTTGTCGATGGTGATGCGGATACCGATCCAGTTGGGTGCGTTCAATACTTTGGCGAAGTATTCCGGGTAACCGTTCTTCCACCAGCCCACACGGGTTTTGTCTGGGTAGTAAACGCCGGCCACGTAGCTTCCGCGCAGCGTTTCGCCGGAGTAGTCTTCTTCAAAATTGGCGCGCTGGCCCATGTGGCCGTTGCCCAGGCTGAAAACACTTTCCGATATTTTATTGTAATGCGGATCGAGACCTTCTTCAATGATTTGCCATTCGTGATGCTTGAGATACTCCTTCATAGCTAAGCCGATATTATGTCTTACAATATGTTTTACCGAGGATGCTCTGCGTTCCTCTTAAAGTTGTTCCAATTCCGCAGGTTTGAACTGCCCCGTTTTCTCGATCACACGCTGGGCTTTCCCCAACTGCACGGGCGATCCCACGCCCACACACTTCATGCCCGCCGCCAGGGCCGCTTCCACGCCGGCCTCGGCATCTTCGAACACCACGCAATCTTTTGAGTCCACACCGAGTTTGCTGGCGGCCAGCAAAAAGATCTCGGGGTCGGGTTTCGAATGAACGACCATCGTTCCATCCACCACCACATCGAAGTATGACTCGATGTGCAGGCGTTGTATCACGGTCTTCGCATTTTTACTGCTCGACGCCAGCCCGGTTTTAATGCCCTGCTTGCGAAGTTGTTCGAGCAGCGCTTTCACGCCGGGATAAATTTCTTCGGGCATCATGCGCTCCACATAATCCACGAACCAGGTGTTCTTTTTATTCGCCAGCGTTTCTTTATCGTGTTGGCTCAAGGCCACGTTGCCCAGGCCCAGCAAGATCTCCATGGACTGCATCCGGCTGACGCCCTTCAGCCGTTCGTTGTCTTCCACCGTAAACCGGATGCCGAGTTCGTCGGCAAGGCGTTTCCAAGCCAGGAAGTGATAGTGTGCGGTGTCTACGATGACACCATCGAGGTCAAAAATGCAAGCCTTCGTCAAAATCAAAAGGGTCAGTTAAAAATGAATCGAATGGGTGTGGGAATGAGTGCGAAAACGAGGTCTAAAAGTACGTTTCCTGGATGAGTTTATTGGTGTCTTCCAGCGACTTAAATACGGCAAACGTTTTCCCCTGTGTGCGCAAGGCCCCGAGCGCGTTGCCATAGCGGGCCGCGCCCACATAGTCGTTGGGCTTTTGGAGCAACCCAAACCCAACGCCGCCGGCAAAAGAGTCGCCACAGCCCGTGGTGTCCACGACGTTGTCTACGGGCACGGCAGGCACCATTTGCTCTACGATCTTTCCTTTCTCTTTGTAGTAGGTCAGACAGCCGCGCGAATCAACCGTGATGTAGACGCACTTCACGCCCATGTTCAGGCAGTGGGCGGCGAACTTTCCAAGTTCTTCGCGATTCACTTCATCACTTTCGATATAATAATCGCTGGTCTCGTATTCTTTTCTGAACCAGGACGCATGCGCTTCCTCGAGATTCATTTTCAACACGTCGATATAGGGCAGCCAATGGTCGCGATCGATCCAGAATTTGCGCTGACGCTCGCCGTTGAACAGACAGGCTGTGGTAGGGCCATGCGCGTCGAAGATGATCGTGCCTTTGCTATTCTCTTTCAGGTATTTCAAGGTGTCGAGCGAGATCTCGTAGTCGCTGATGGGGATGAACACAAACACCTTGCAGTTGAGCAGGTTCTTCACGTCGGCCGGAACGATGGGGTCCATAAAGCCCGTTTGCCGCTCGATGCGGTTGTTCATATCGATGAACTTCAGGCTGATGATATCGCCCTGGTCGTTTTTGGTGGTGAGGTGCTTCGTATTGATACCTTCATAACCTCCGAAAACTTCCTTCACGTTATCGAGGTCCACCTGGCGCACGTGACACACGGGGATGATCTCGATCTTGTCGCCGGCCAACGTTGAAAGGGCGATGACGGGATGCGTGACGCACCCCCACTTCTGGATAAGGTCGCCCTGGTGCGTCACGATGTGATCGCGGGGTATGGGGCCAAGCACGGCGATTCGTTTCATATTGTCAAGTAGTTAACTCACCAGGAAAGCCGCTCCGATCACCCCCGCACTGTCGCCCAGCAACGGGCGGACTACCGGCGTGTCGAGCGCATTGTTGAACACATATTTCCGGAGTGCATCCAACCCCCGGTCATACAGCAGATCGATGTTGCCCACTCCCCCGCCGATAACGATCACGTCGGGGTCGAGTATGTTCACGATCACGCTAAGTGCTTTTCCATAAAATTCTACCAGCCGCAACATGGTCTTTTGTGCGGTGGGGTCCACTTTCGATTCTGCCAGGGCCACAATGTCTTTGAGGGGCTTTTTGTTACCGGTTTCGTCGAAATAATATTTTTCGAGCGCGGGTCCCGCAATCACTTTCTCCACGCAGCCGGTCTTGCCGCAGTAGCACGGCCCACCCGATTCGTCCAGGAAGTTGTGGCCCCATTCGCCGGCGATGCCCTGCAGGCCGATAATGGGTCTGCCGTCGATGACAATGCCGCCGCCGACGCCGGTGCCCATGATCACCCCGAAGACTACGCGCGCGTCGGGAAATTGTTCTTTCACCACCCCATAGCGGGCTTCGGCCAGGGCAAAGCAATCGGCGTCGTTGGCCATTTCTATGGGGAGGCCCAGCAGCTTTTCGAGGTCGGTTTTCATGGGGCGGCCGTTCATGGCCGTGGTGTTGCAATTCTTCATCACCCCCCGTTTGGGATCGAGGGTGCCCGGGGTGCCAAAGCCGATGCGGGCGGGCGTGAAGTTGGCTTCGGTCTTCATTTTGTCGATCAGTTTCTTGGCCTGGCCCAGCATGTGTTCATAACCCTTGTCGGATTCCGTGGGCACCCGGTCGCGGTAGAGCACCTCCGGATCTTTCGCTGATTTCAAAATGACACCTTCGATCTTGGTGCCTCCCATATCTATTCCCCAGAGACTGTTTTCATCTCCAATGCGCGTGCTGGTCTTTGTCATGCAACCCCGATTACAATCGTTATTCCCCCGTAATTTAAGAGTCTAATCGGAAAAACTATCGCCGGGCAGATCTTAAATTTAAGATGAGGTTTTCGTCGTGTTTGGGGTTAGTGAAAGCTTTTCAGCGACGCGATGAATTCGTCGAGTTGATCCAATTGTTCCGCCAGGAGGATGTCGTCCCATTTGAAATAGACCTGGCATTCGCGGGCGATGGTTTCTTTCCATTGGAGCACACGGCCGAGGTCGAAATACGTGAGGCCCGTGCGGCGGATGAGGAAGTCGCTCAAGGTGCACACCATCTCGAAATGAAGGCAGTGCCACAATTCCGCCTTCAACAAGGCCAGGTCAGCCGCCTGGCTGGTCGCCTGGCTCTCGAAGCGCTTGAAGATCGTATCGGCCTGCTGGCCGTAATTCTCCACCAGGTAGGCCGCCGTGTGGGGTGGTAATTTATGCGGGGCAAGTTTGCGCTGCAGGTCGCGCACAAAATCGCGCACCTGCCGCACGCCCGAAAAACTGTGTTCCGACAAGCGGAGCGTCTGGGTCTGACATGGCTTGAGCTTTCGATCTTCGAAATTATTTTTGATGACCAGGTTCACCACCCGCTCGGCCATTTTCCGGTAGCCGGTAAGTTTACCCCCTGCTATAGAGATCAGGCCCGTCGGCGACTCGAAGATCTCGTCTTTCCGCGAGAGCTCGGAGGCCGACTTTCCATCCTCATGGATCAATGGCCTCAACCCAGCCCAACTGGATTCGATATCGGCGACCGATAGGCCTACCGATGGGAAGGTGGCGTTCACCCCCTGGACCAGATAGGTGGCATCCTCCGGGGTGGCCGTCACGTGGTCTTTGTCGCCGTCGTAGTTGGTGTCGGTCGTTCCCACGTAGGTGATTCGCCCCCGTGGAATGGCAAAGATCATCCGGCCGTCGTCCACGTCGAAATAGATGGCTTGCTTCACGGGCAACTTGTCATGGGGCAGCACAATGTGGACGCCCTTGGTCAGGTGCAAGCGTTTTCCGGTTTTGGATTTGTTGATCTCCCGCAACTCATCAACCCACGGCCCCGCAGCGCTGACCACCGTTTTGGCCTGTATAGAAAATGTTTCTCCCGACAATCCATCCTTCACCCTCACCCCCGACACCTGGTCATCGGTATAGATAAAATCCATCACGCGGGCATAGTTCAAGATCACCGCCCCATGGTTGACCGCCGTTTTGATGATCTCCATGGTGAGACGCGCATCGTCGGTTCTGTATTCGGCATAGATCGCCCCGCCTTTGATGTCATCTTTCTTCAGCAGGGGTTCGTAGCGCAGAGTTTGGGCCTTCGTGAGCATTTTGCGCCGGTCTTCGGCTTTCACACCGGCCAACAGGTCATATACCTTCAAGCCGATGGATGTGAGCCAATAGCCCAACCCTTTTTTTTCCGACAAGGGCAGCAGCATTTTCTCCGGCACCACGAGGTGCGGTGCCAGGTTGTGTACCACAGCCCGCTCGCTGCCTACCTCCTTCACCAACCCAAATTCGAGTTGCTTCAGGTAGCGCAACCCGCCGTGGATGAGTTTGGTTGAACGGCTGCTGGTGCCATAGGCAAAATCCACCTTCTCCACCAACGCAGCCTTCAACCCGCGAGAAGCCGCATCCAGGGCAATGCCAGCGCCCGTGATGCCTCCGCCGATGATGACGATGTCGAATGGATTGCCCGTAAGTTGTTTGATGAGGACAGGCCGGTCGTGATATGAGAAAGGGGTCATGAATGAATTTTGTTTTTAAGCCTTAATCTTCCCAGCCTTTTGTGCGCTCTACGGCCTTGCGCCAGCCTTTGTACAGTTTGGCGCGTGTAGCCTGATCCATCGCGGGTTCGAAACGCTTTTGGATCTTGCGGTTGGACACAATGCTTTCCTTTTTCCATAGCCCCACCTCGATTCCGGCCAGATATGCCGCGCCCAGCGCCGTGGACTCAATGATCTCCGGCCGTTCCACAGGCGTGCCCAGGATGTCGGCCTGGAACTGCATGAGCACGTTGTTGGCACAGGCCCCGCCGTCCACTTTCAGGCTGGCCAGGGCCATGCCAGCGTCTTCCTCCATGGCGTTCAGGATGTCCTTGGTCTGGTAGGCCATCGACTCCAGGGTGGCCTTGATGATATGATCCTTACCCGTATCGCGGGTGAGCCCGAAGATGGCGCCACGGGCATACATGTCCCAATAGGGCGCTCCCAATCCCGCGAAGGCGGGAACAACATACACCTCGTTGGAGCCCAACGCCTTCGTGGCAAAATATTCTGTGTCTTTACTTTGGTCGATCAGGTGAAGGCTGTCGCGCAACCACTGCACGGCAGCACCGGCGATGAACACGCTACCTTCCAGCGCGTATTCAACTTTGCCACCCAGACCCCAGGCGATCGTGGTGATGAGCCCGTTCTTGGAGAGCTGGATGTTGGTGCCGGTGTTCATCAGCATGAAGCAACCCGTGCCGTAGGTGTTCTTGGCCATGGCCGGCTCAAAGCACGCTTGGCCAAACAACGCCGCCTGCTGGTCGCCGGCAACACCCGCCAGCGGAATGTCCACACCCTGGTAACTCCAGTTTCCAAAATGGAACGACGATGGTTTCACTTCCGGGAGAATGGCTTCGGGAATGTCGAGTTCTGCCAGCAGGGTTTTATCCCACGTCAGCGTGTTGATGTCGAACAGCATGGTACGCGAGGCGTTGGAGTAGTCCGTGGCGTGCACTTTGCGGTTGGTGAGATTCCAGAGCAGCCAGGTATCTACCGTCCCGAAAGCCACATCGCCTTTGCGGGCGCGCTCGCGGGCGCCGGGCACGGTATCGAGGATCCATTTGATCTTTGTGGCGGAGAAGTAAGAATCGATCACCAGACCGGTGTGGTGCCGTACGTGGCTATCGAGACCCTTCTTTTTTAGTTCTTCGCAGATTGGCGCCGTGCGCTTGTCCTGCCAGACAATGGCGTTGTACAACGGTTCGCCTGTATGGCGGTCCCACAACAAGGTGGTTTCGCGTTGGTTGGTGATGCCGATGGCCGCAATGTCGCGGGGATCGAGGCTATGCTTTTGGACAAGTTTCTCCAGCACCAGCCGTTGCGTGTTCAGGATCTCGCCTGGATCGTGCTCTACCCAGCCCGGTTGTGGGAAGATCTGGCGGAATTCCATTTGTACAATGCCTTTGATATCGGCCCGTTCGTCGAAGAGCACGGCCCGCGAACTGGTCGTTCCCTGATCGAGCGCAATGATGTATTTCATGAAGAAAGGTGTTAAATAACAAACAATGCTTTGAAGCACCACGCCCCCAGGATGCCCCCAATGATCGGTCCGATGACGGGGATCCAACTGTAGGACCAATCGGACGAGCCTTTGCCTGGGATGGGCAATATGAAGTGCACCAGCCGTGGCGCGAGGTCGCGGGCAGGGTTGATGGCAAAACCCGTGGTCCCTCCTAAACTAAGACCAATGGAGATGATGACGCTGCCCACGATCAACGGATTGAGCCCATCGGCAAACTCGTTGGCGCCGATGAAAAGAATGGCCAGCACCAACACGAAGGTGGCGATGATCTCGCTCAACAGGTTGGCGGGTGTGGAGCGTATGGCCGGGGCGGTGCAGAACACGGCAAGCTTCTTGGCGGCGCTATCGGTCCGGCCCCAATGTGGTAAGTACGCCAGCCATACCAAAATAGCACCTACAAAGGCTCCGGCAAACTGCGCAATGATGTAGCCAGCCACTTGTTCTTTTGGAAAGTCGGCCATGAGAAACAGGGCCAGCGTGATGGCTGGATTGAGATGGGCATTGCTGATGCGGCCCACGGCATAGACGGCCAACGTCACCGCCAGACCCCAGGCCACGACGATGGTGAGCCATCCGTCGTTCTCGGATTTCGTTCCCTTCAAAACAGCTCCTGCCACAGCGCCTTCGCCGAGCAGAATAAGGATCATGGTGCCAAAAAATTCGGCGAGGTAAACACTCATAAGAATAGGTTTGGTTCAGTCATGGTACGCAGCATTTCTGATCCGTTCATAGAAGAGAATGCTTTGGTTTTTAAGTTGACGAAGATAAGGAATGAGGCAGGATTTTTCAGGAAGTGGTTTTATTAATTTCCTGAAGGCGTTGCGGTGCGAACCGCTGCTGCGGAGTATGATTTCGCATTAAAATATCAAAGCAAAATGCGTGTTCGCTCGCGTGGAACGTGAAGGCGCACAAAAATGGAGCGTGACAGATTTGTCCGTCAGGGTGTTACGAAGATAATACGTCCTCGAAATCTTGGTAGCGACTTCCAGAGATGACCCATGGTAACGCGGCATTCCGCGCGACAAAAAAAATGTTTTGAATTGAAGGAGGCGCTTTCGAGCTACCGCAACTGGTTGATCTTTTCGTTGACTTCTTCGATAAAGTCGTGGAGATATTCCGGTGTTTCGCGGTTATTGTTGTCGATGTACCAGAATCGTTTGCCGTCCGCTGAATTTATTTCGATGTAAGTACCCCCACCGTCGGCGCAATCCGGACAGCCGATGGTAGTCGATGATTCGGAGAGAAGTTCCTGGGGAATTTTATTGACGAGGTCTTTTACCAATTGATATTTTTCATCACTCAAGGCTTCATAATCTCCCTCATGCGGGGTGCCGTTCTTGGGATATTGGTCTTTTTTATCTTCATAGAGCTTGCCATTGCGAACCAGAAAAAATGCAACGCAATTTTCTCCCTGGCACATGCCGTAGAAGCTTCCAAAACTGAAATAGGCATCTGAGGCCGAGAGCAGGTCTCTCCCGTGTTTATCGTCGTTATCGTGGCATGCGCCGAAGGTGAGGGCAGCAAGGGCTAAGAGGGAAATGCGGAGGAGTTTCATGGTGTTCCGGTGTTGTTTTTTTATTAGACACCGGAATGTTTTGGAAGGTTGGAAGGGGGTAGTGTTAAGAAATCTTTAAGAGGTTGCTAATGGTTTTGGGCGACGTCTTCCTTGCGCGTTTTTATTTTTTGCGCGATGAATTCGCCTACCTGGTGGCCTTGCTTCAGTCCGTTTTCGCAGGCGGGGCGATAGTGGATGCCGCCATACATACGGCTGATCGCGGCCTCGCTACAGGCCGCTTCAAACGACTTGAAGCTGCGTACGGACAGACCGAATTCAACTTCCGTGGAATCGGTGAAGGCAAAGTTGTCGCCAAACAATTTGGTGAGCGCAACGGCCGATGCGCCGGAAATCACGCTATGGCCACTGGTATGCTCCGGGAATGGCGGTGTTTGCAACAGGGGCACCCATTCCTCGTCGATATATTGATTGATGTAGGTCTCGGGACGCACGAGCGTGCTTCTGTATTTTTCATCCCAGCAAGAAATAAACCCGTCCACCAACGAGATGGCCACCCGCGCATAGGCCTCGGCCGACCGCGGGAAGTCTGCTTTGGCACCCAGGCATGCCACGTGGGTGATGTTCATCCAATGGCCGCCGGGAGAGATCTTTTTGGTAGCAAACATCACGTGTCCTTTCACATTCATGACAAAGGGGTTGCAATCCCAAAAGGATGCGATCTGCCGTTGCTCCGGGGTGAGGTTCACGCCCATGTCGTGGACTTCCATGGCTTCCTTATAGAACTGGCTTTTCTTATCGATCGAGAATATCGTGTGTGAACTGGGTCTGAATTGCGATGCGGAATCTATCGCAAAGGTCCTGATCTTGCTCCAGTGGGGCTCCACGGCATCCATGTAGGCCGGTGGTGTGGGTTTCCACGTGCCGGGGTCGTCCTGGATGGAGTATTTGGGGAACGACCGGCTTTGTTTGTAGTTGTCTTTCGACGACCATTTGATGATGTGCTCGGCCACTTCGGTGCCATAGGCAAGGGAGCGCTCGAACACGTCGTCGGGCATGCCGGTGTCTCTGAACTCCTGCATGACGTGATTGTAGAACACATCCATTTTATCTTCCGAAAAGACCAGGGCCCGTCCCACTTTCAGCATGGCTTGCACCGACGCCAGAGGGAAACAATATTCCTGGCCGGCTTGGGGTTGCGGCACTTCCGTGAGGCCATGCAACTGGCCTGCAAAGCTGACGTATTTTTTATCCTGGTGAATGGCCGCTTCATAGCCGGCCACGCTCATGTAGGTGTAGATGCGCGATGCTACCGGCGGCGAGAAAATGTCGTGTACGATAATGTCGGTTACCTGCTTGACAGACCGGTGCAAAAATTCAGGATTCTGAGCTTGCGTTTTCCAGTCGGCGTTGTTCTTCGAGCAGGAGAAAAGTAAAAGGGACAGGCATAAACCTTTCCACAAAAAAGTCTTCATGGGTCGCGGGTATGATTCTCTTCAAAGGTATCAGATGACGGCAACAAAAAAAAGGCCCGGCGCCGACAACCTTTTCGTCATTTCTTTAGCGCAAAAGACACCACCGAATCATTGTTGCGGAAGCCCACATAGTGCACGCGCCCGGCCAGGGTGATGGGTTCGAGTCTGCGGATTTCCCCCTTCAAACAAGCACCCGAATCCTTGTTGGCCATGGCCTTGAAATGCCCTTTGCCATCGCCCACCAGCAACGTGCCATAACTGGCATCGTAGCGCCCCATCTGGATGTTGATGGGATAAAAATTGCCGGCGACAAAAACATCGGTGTGGCCGTCGTGGTTGAAGTCTTCCAGGATCATGACGTTCACGGTCGAGAACTGCACCACCGGGGGCAGCGGGCGCACCTCGAATTTTCCGTTGCCTTTATTTTCGATATAAGCGCTTTCAAACGTGAAGGCCTCAAAGACCTTTGCCTTTTTCAGGGTCTCCTCGTCAAAAACATCCTTGAATGTGGCGGAGGCGAATTTGTTGGCCGAAAGAAATTTCTTTTTGAGGATGGGCATCTGCTTCACCATCTCGTCGCGCGTGTAGAAAGGGTATTCTTTTCCCTGCGTGAAATGCGTGAGCACCTGCTCGAAGCTGCCGTTGTTGTCGAAATCCGAGTAATACATTTTCACGGGTTCGGTCAGGGAGGCTTTGAGTGTTGAATTGAGGCCCAGGTTGCCCGCCACAAGATCCAGGTCGCCGTCTTTGTCGAGGTCGCCCAGCGCGATGTGGTTCCACCAGCCGTTGGTTTTTTCCAGGCCCGAGCCCTCCAAAGGAAGTGGCGCCAGTTTTCCGTTGGTGTTGACGAGAATGGTGATGGGTTTCCATTCCGCAGCCAGGATCAAATCTTCGTCTTTGTCGTTGTCGATATCGGCCCAGACCGATTGTTTGATAAAACCAAACTGCTCCAATATCGGCGCTGCGCTTTTGGTGACGTCGGTGAAATTTCCCTTGCCATCGTTCTGCAGCAAATAGTTTTTCGGTTCTTCACCATACTTGTAGGGAATGGTGCGCACAGCGATGAAAATGTCCGCGTCGCCATCCTTGTCGAAATCGCTGACGCTCACCGAAGATCCGGTGATCATCATTTCCGGGAGCCCTTTGGCCGAAGTGAAATTTCCTTTGCCGTCATTGGTATAGAGCTTGGGCTGGCGATGGATGGAGTTTCCGGTAAATTCATTTCCGCCCGTGACGACGATCAGATCTTTATCGCCATCGCCATCCACATCGACGAATGCTGCATCGACATTTTCCTGAATGCTGTCCTGCTCAAATGAACGCTGAAAAGAGTTGGTGAACTTTCCATTTTTGTTTTGTACAAACAACCGGGACGTCTGCCATTTTCCACCCCCCACAAACACGTCATCCAACCCATCGTTGTTCACATCCCCTATCGCCGCACCGGGCCCTTCCTCCGACAGCATGTGGGGCAGCAACGCTTCGCGTGTAAACTCCACGAACTTGTTTTCGCGGTGCGTAAAGTTGATGCCGAGTGCTGCCGTAGTTTCTTCAAAGATGGGCTTTGCCCGATGGAAGCGGCCGTAGTCAAATTTCCCGCTACTCTTGGATTGATCCAATTCCAGCTGCTGATCGACGGCCACCTGCTTCAATACTTCAAAGGCATCGTTGGGCCAGACGACCAACACGGAGTCGATGGTCTTGTCGTTGCCGGTCCCAAAGATCAATCGGGTATCCACCGCGCTTTGGTAGCCGCGCACGGGTGTACATTCCTGCACTTGCACCTGGCCCCCGTTGTAGAGAAATACTTTTGTGCCCAGGCCGTAGAGGTTCCCCGAGACACCTTTCAATTTCACACCCAGGTAATGGCTGGACTGAGATCCCGGTTCCTTGCTGCGGAAAAGGTTCTCCATCACGAAAGCCTCGTCTTCCACGTTGTTGGTCACCAGGTCCAGGTCGCCGTCGTTGTCCAGGTCGGCATAGGCTGCTCCATGAGAATACGAAATCTTGTCGAGGCCCCATTCCGGCGCTTTGTTGGTGAACGTGGAGTCGCCGTTGTTGTGGTAGAGGTAGTTGGCCAATTTGATCTTTGGCATTTTTTCGATCAGCTTCAAATGCTCCTCGTCCATCTTGTACCGTATGCCTTCCTGTATGGAATCCGTGGTGATGAAGTTTATGTAGTCCAGGTCGTTGGACCGGCGCAAGATGCCGTTGGAGATGAAGATGTCTTTCTTTCCATCGAGGTCGAAGTCGGCAAACAAAGTTGACCAGCTCCAGTCGGTGTTGGAGACGCCGGCGTACAACGCTATTTCGCTGAACGTGCCGTCCTGGTTGTTGAGTTGGAGCGCGTTGCGGGTGTATTGGTAGTTGTAGCCATAACGCAACTTGAAGTCGAACAGGTCATAGGCATCTTCGGCGGCAGAAGCTTTCAGGATGAAAGGGTCTTCCGGGAGCATGTCCATCGCAGCCAGGTCGGGGAAAGCGTCGTTGTTGAAATCTGCAAAGTCGACACCCATCGTATAGCGACTGGTGTGGTTCATGCTTTTGTCCAACACTTCGGCGAAGGCGCCGTTCTTTTGATTGATGTAGAGATAGTCGTTCTCGTGAAAATCGTTGCCCACATAAACATCCGGCCAACCGTCGAGATTGATGTCGCTCACCACCACGCCCAGTCCGTAGCCGATGGCGTTATCGAGAATGCCCGAACCTTTGGTGACATCGATGAAATGCCCGTCGTCGTTGCGCATGAGCTTGTCGCCGGCGAGTGGATGCGAAAGGAAGCGCAGATTCTTGGACGTGCCAAAGGTCCCGTTTTCATGGAGGGAATGGTTGAGCATGAACATGTCGAGGTCGCCATCGCGATCATAGTCAAAAAAGGACGCCTGCGTGGCAAAGCCCACCAGATCCAAACCATACTCCATGGCCCGGTCCGTAAATTTCGGAACGCCGTTCTCGTCGTTGCCCTCGTTGATGAAGAGTTGGTTTTTGCCTTTGAAAATGAGATAGTCTCCCAAATAGCCGACATAAATATCCAGGCGGCCGTCGTTGTTCACATCGGCCATCGTCACGCCTGTAGTCCAGCCGTTGAATCCGGCCACACCGGCCGCATCCGTCACGTCTTTGAACTTGAGATCGCCCTGGTTGAGGTAAAGTTTATCGGGATCCTGGTTGGCTGTGAAATACAAGTCGACCAATCCATCGCCATTCACATCCCCCACCGCTACACCTCCCCCATTGTAAAAATACATATAGTTGAAAATGTTGAACTCCACAGTTTCCTTCAACACGTTGCGAAAGGTGATTCCCGATTCCGAGGAAGGCACAAATCTGAATCCCTTGCCTCCTCCCGTCTTGTCCGAACAAGCCGACAAGCCGAATACCACCAGGACCAAAAAAATATAACGTAAACGTATGCTCAGCATCACTTCGTAGCTTTATAGAATTTTATTGAATCATTGTTCCGGACAAACGCGACCACCTCTCCTGCTTTTGTTTTGAGACGCGTGATGTGCCGCACCTGTCCTTCCAGTTTAATACCCGATTGCTGCGATTTCAGCGGCGTGAAATTTCCCGTTCCATCGCCAACCAAAACCAACCCGTGCAGGGCGTCATAGCGTCCCACCTCCGGTTTCACCGAAAACAAATTGCCGCCCACCACCAGGTCGGGTTTGTTGTCGTGGTTCACGTCGGCAACGTCGATGGCAAACACGGGCGAGAACTGGGCTTGTACGGGAAGCGACTTGCGCACAAATCCTTTCGCGCCTTCGTTCATCAGCACCAGCGTATTGGGTTCATAGAAATTAAGCTTTGTCGCCTTCGCCAGCAGCGCCGGGTCAAAAATGTCGGCGATCGATTTTTGCGCGTAATCCCTGTAATAGACAAACTTCTTTTTCAGACTGCTCATCTGTTTGATCATATCCTGGCGCAACGCCGTGGGATACTCTTCTCCATCTTTGAGAAATGTGAAGATGGGTTCAATGGAACCGTTCTGATCGAAGTCGTTCACGTAAAGCGAAATGGGATGATCTGTGGTCGGCTTGAATTTGGAATTGCGGCCGAGGTTGCCCAGCACAAAGTCGGTATCGCCATCGCCATCCAGATCCGACGCGGTGATGCTGTTCCACCAGCCCTCGGTTTTTTCGAGACCGGGGATGTTTTCCACGCGGGTCAGCTTTTTGCCGTCGTTTTTATAAAGGGTGACGGGCATCCAATCGCCGACCACCATCAGGTCGGGGAACGTGTCGTGATCGTAGTCAAACCATTCGGCGGCGGTCACCATGCCGGCGTGTTTCAGCTGTGGGGCCAGGGTGGCTGTGGCGTCGGTGAAATTTCCTTTCCCGTCGTTCAGCAAAAGAAATTGATCACACGGTAAACCGTAGTAGGACGGCAACATGCGCGTGCCGACAAACAAGTCCAGGTCACCGTCGTGATCGATGTCTGCGGGGCGGACACAACTTCCGGCCTGGTAGATCGTCGGCATTCTCTTCTCGGTTTTCACGAATTCGGGACGGCCGTTTCTCATGCCCTTATTCTCATAAAGCCTGTCCAACAAAGGAATGCCCAGCGAGGCACGCTCCGAGCCGCCGGTAACGACATACAGATCCAGATCTTTGTCGCCATCAAAATCGAAGAACACCGCGTCGGTGTCGTCGGCCAACGAATCGGCAAGAAATAGTTCGGGCTGAAGTTTGCTGAATTTCCCGGAGGCTTGCTGCAGGTAAAGCGCCCCCCCGTGGCCGGCAGAACCACCGAGGAAGAAATCATCCAAATGGTCGTTGTTCAAATCGGTCTTGGCAAACGCCGGGCCTTCCGTGGACAACATGTGGTATAATAAACGGTCCCTGTCGAACTCGTTGAAATCATTTTCTTCGTGTGAAATAACATCGCCATTCGCCAGCTCCGAAAACAGCGCACGCTCAGGCTTGGGCGCTTTTGCTTTTACGGATTTCGCTTGCGCGTGATCGAGTAACAGCTTCTGATTGGTCGGCACATTCTTCAGAACTTCCACTTTATCATCCGGCCACTCCACCACCAGGCTATCGACGGACGTGCTGTTGCCCGTGCCGATCACCATCGTGTAGTCCATGCTGGATTGAAACCCGCGAATCGGCATGTTCTCATAGTAAAGCAACTCGCCTTTTATGTAAGCGTGCACCTTTGCGCCTAGCCCAAACGTGTTTTTATCAAAACCTTTGAACGCGAGCCGCAGCGAAGTATTTTTCAGCAACGTGTCGGCGCGGTTTTGGAAAAAGAAAAGCTCCTGGTTCACGTTGTTCACGATCAGGTCGAGGTCGCCGTCATTGTCCAGGTCGCCGTAGGCCGCACCGTTGGAGAACCCCGGCTCATCCAAACCCCACGCCTTCGACTCGTTTTTGAATTCGAAATCTTTTGTGGGTACAAGCATGTAGTTGCTCATTTTTTGAGACGGCATCTTATCGACAAATTCCTTGAAGTCCACCTTCTTGCCTTCAATGGCCGACCGCATGTTCTCGCTGCTGCCCAGGAACTCCACAAAGTCCTGGTTGATCAGGTCCTTGTAGATGCCGTTGCAAACGAATATCTCTTTGTGAGCGTCATTGTTGAAATCGGAAATCAACGCACCCCAACTCCAATCCGTAGCGGATACACCGGCCAATTGACCGATCTCGCTAAACGAGCCGTCGCTGTTGTTCAGTTGCAGCATGTTGCGCATAAACTGATGGTAGTAGCCGTTCCTGAGACGCAATTGATAGACGTCGTACGTCTCAAAGGCCACGAGTGTTTTCAACCGGTAGTCTTCCTCGGGGAGCATGTCGGTAGAAAAGATGTCGGGGCAACCGTCGTTGTTGATGTCCGCCAGGTCGGCGCCCATGGAAAACATGCTGAGGTGACCCATGTATTTTTCAAGCTCCTCTGAGAAGGTGCCATCGTGTTTGTTGATGTAGAGGTAGTCGCGTTCGTAGAAGTCGTTGGAGATATAGAGGTCGGGCCAGTTGTCGAGATTGACGTCGCCCACGGTCACGCCCAAGCCAAAGCCGATCACGCTGCCGTAGATGCCGGCCTGTTCGCTCACGTCAGTGAACTTTCCGTTGTCGTTGCGGTAGAGTTTATGGCCTCCCAATTCGTCACGCTGGTCACGCAGGTTGCGATAGCCGAGCGTGGACACAGGGCGAAAGGAATTGTTGAGGATGTAGCAATCGAGATCACCGTCTTTGTCGTAGTCGAAAAATGCTGCGTGGGTGGTGAATCCTTTGTCGGCCAGGCCGTATTCTTCTGCTTTTTCGGTAAAGGTGAGGTCGCCGTTATTGATGAAAAGCTCGTTGCCGCGGTTGCCGCCCTTCACATCGCCGGAGTTGCTCACATAGATGTCCAACAAACCGTCGCCGTTCACGTCCGCGAGGCTCACGCCCGTGGCCCACGTCTTGGTGCCGGCCACGCCAGCCTTCTTGGTAATGTCTTCAAATTTCAGGTTGCCTTTGTTGAGGTAGAGTTTGTTTTCTCCCATGTTGGAGGTCAGGTAAACATCGGGTAGCCCGTCGTTGTTAAAGTCGCCAATGCCCACACCGCCCCCGTTGTAGAAGTTTCGGTAGCGAAAGACGTCGAGGTCTTCCTGGACAATGAGGGTATTTTCGAAGTGAATGCCCGTTTCTTCGGCGGAAAGCCGTTTGAAAAGGGTATTTTCATTCTGGGACGTCTCGCTTTTCTCCGGACCGCAAGCCCACAATGCCAGTAACATGAATAGGTAAAATCTCCGCATTCGTATCCAGGGTAATATCAATCTGAAAAGTAAAAAAAAGAAGGCAAGTAAATGAATACTTGCCTCCTGATCTTTTCAACGGCTTACTTCAATTATTTCGCCCCCCCGTAACCAGGGTTTTGGGTCAGGTTCGGGTTGGAGTCAACAGCCTGTTGAGGAACGGGGAACAGCACGCGATAATCTTCCGTGTTGTCTTTATCCTGCCAGGTTTTGCCAAATGATCCAAAGCGGACCAAGTCAACACGACGGATGCCCTCCCAGTAAAGTTCTCTACCTCTTTCGGCCAGCATATCCGCTTCGGTGACCGCACCCAATGCGGGTGCACCACGCAAGGTTCTCAATTGGTTCACCAACTCGAGCGCCGTCTTGTCACCGGTGCCGCCGCGCATAATGGCCTCAGCTTTCATCAGGAACACATCGGCGTAGCGGAGCAGGATGTACTGTCCTTTGTCTGCCGGGTGATACTTGATAACGCGGATACCTTGCTCGGTCGCTGCACCAAGGAGCGGCACTTCGGGTGTGAATGCCAAAGGCTTCTTATTACGCGAATTAATAACCTGCTCGTTCTTGTCGTTGTATTGTTGACCCACCAGAAAACCGCGAGCGATGCCAGAAAATTCTGTTCCATCGGGTGTAGGATAGCTACCTCTGCGTTTATCTGCAGGATCGAACGTTCCATAGAAGTCGGCAAGTGTTGCAAATCCGTTCCAGCCGTCGGGGTGGTTATCGTAGTGCAAGGTCATCCGGTATCTGTTTTCCGGTGTACCTGCAGCGCTCGTGAAAATGATCTCTTTCGATGCCGAAGTGCTGAAGTTTTTGAAGTATTCGGTTTCCAGCGAATAGCCGTCGGCCGTTACCGCATCGCAATACTGCACTACTTTGTCCATGTCGGCCTTGTCGAAAGTGTAGGGTCCGGCAGCATTTTCAGCCTTGTAAACTGCTTTGTTGAGGAACAAGCGGGCTAACATGGCGTTGGCGGCGGCACGGGTGCCTTTGCTGTTGGTTGCAACTGGTCCCGTGGTGGGCAGTCCTGCAATGGCCTCCGTCAAATCCTGAACGATGTGATCAAAGGCTTCCGAACGGCTCAAAACTTTCGGATTAACGTCAGAGCCTTCGGTAACTTCGCGGTAGGGAACTTGACCAAAAAGGTCCATTGCATACCACATGAAAAAGCCGCGGAGGAATTTAGCATGAGTCGCCTCGTCTGCCGAGGGAGATGAACCCAAAATCTGCGTGCATTTGAAAATCCGGTTGTGAATTTGATTCCAGGTGTTCAGGATGTATGAGTGGGTAGGGTCCCAGGTATGCTGATACAACTGGCGCCAAACACCGTTGTCGCCCCAGTCGGTACCGCGTGTAGGTGGAATCAACTCATCGGACGTGTGCTCAAAGAGTGAATAGATGTTGGCCTGATCAGTGAACGCCCCCATATCAGAACTATAGATACCTGCTAAGGTGGTCGTCGGGTTAACCGTGAGAACACCACCGGTCGATTCAACGACGGTAGAATCAAGCTCGTTGTTTTTCAAATCGGTACAAGCCGAAAATACAAGAGTAACACTAAAAACTCCAGCAAAAATTGGTTTTGAAAAAATATGTTTCTTCATAATGCTTGGCTAATTAAAATGATGCATTGACACCGAAAGTAAAAGTTCTCGCCCTTGGATACGATGTATAATCGATGTTCAAAGAAGGTATTCCATTCAGTGACTTGTTGGTATTCACTTCAGGATCCTGACCTGAGTAATCGGTGATCACAAACAGGTTTTGGCCGGTCACAAACACCCGCAGGGAAGAAACGAAGGTGTTCGCCACAGGGATGTTATACCCGAATGTAACGTTTTGCAGTCTCACAAACGAGCCCTTTTCCAGGAATCTTGTCGAAACGTCGGGAGAGTTTGCTCTGCTTTCGCCGTTTCCAGGAACGTCTGTGGTCGTATTTCTACCAGCGGCCAATGCACCGGCTGTGAAGAAGGCGTTTGCGGTGTTGTTGTAGATATAGTGTCCAAATTGACCGTTGAAGAAGATGCTCAGATCAAATTTTTTGTATTTGAAGTTGCTGGTCAAGCCGGCATTAGCTTTTGGAATAGCTGATTTTCCGACAAATTTCTGAACATCACCGCCATTGTATTTGGCGATGCCGTTTTCATCATAGCCGCCGAAATCGCGGACGAACCATGCGAATAAAGGTTGTCCTTGGGCAATCCGTTGTGCAAACGCACCCGACAACCCCTGGCCGTTAATCACACCCGTATCGATCGTGCTGTTGAAATCCTTTACCTCGTTATGGTTGAAGGCTGCGTTGGCAATCAAGGTCCAGGTGAAGTCTGTATTAGCAATCACGTTTCCTGTTAAACTGATTTCCAAACCGCGGTTGATCACGTGGGCAGGAGCATTAAGCCACAAGAATGCATCGGCAGAAGGGAACGGTTGCGCATAAGGTTTCTGGATCAGCAAGTCACTGGTGTTTTTATTGTAGTAGTCCAACGAACCGGTGATCCGATTATTGAAGAAACCAAAGTCAATACCGACGTTCAGTTGCGAAGTGCTTTCCCATTTCAACTTTGCATTGGGGAACGAAACATAATTATAGGCCCCCCCACCAATTGAATTTGATGTATTTAGCGTCCAATCCGAATAACGCTGGCGACCTTGGTAGAGGTTGTGCGGAATTTCCTGGTTACCAGTTACACCGTATCCTATGCGGGCGCTCAGGTCTGAGAACATTTCAGGAACAAAGCCTTCTTCGATCACTCTCCATTTGAACGCAGCCGAAGGGAAATAGCCGTATCTGTTGGATGGACCGAATTTCGTCGAACCATCGGCACGCAACGTAGCCGTAAAGAGGTACCGCTCCTTGATACCAAAATTGACACGTCCGTAGAAAGACTGCAGTTCATCTTTGGTCAATGAAGAGTTGATGGCCAAAGCGGCGGGTTTCGTTCCATCGATCTTGTTCGGATCGGGATATTGCTCATCGACAGCCGCCATGTTGTTGATCATTTGATCTAAGTCGCCTGTTCTGAAATGGGTGTACTGCGAATTGTTGGTGGCCTTCGAAAACGACTGATAGGAATAACCCACCACTGCATTCAAAGATGTATTGGCGAATTTCTTATCGTACGTGAAATAGTTTTCCCAAAGATTGTTGCTGATATCGATGTCACTCACGTACAAGCGGCCGTCGCCAGAGATACCCGATACCAAGAGGTCCTTGGACATGGCTTGTCTGCGCATAGACATTGACTTGTCAAAACCTACCACGGTCTTGAACTTGAGATTTTTGATAATTTCCAATTCTCCGGAAACGTTACCCAAAATGCGCATTGTGTTGGTTTTGTCGCGAGTCAGTCCCAGGATGGCTGCTGGGTTGGGCTCGTTTGTCGAAACCTGGTTATAGCTTCCATCTGCCTTGCGCACCGGCAGTGTTGGATTTGATTTCAACATGGAACCGAGCAAGTCGCCTTCAAAACCGGAGTTATCCGTAATGGGCGCACCGCTATCCTGCGTGTTGGCAGCGGTCAATTGCGTTGAGATTCTAAATCTGTCATTAATAAAGCTCTTCGTGCCGTTGAATCGGGCGGTATAGCGCTTCAGACCGGATATCTTTACAATACCCTGTTGGTCCATATAGCCTACTGAAAATCTGTAGTTGCTGCTTTTATCGCCTTGACCATAGGAAAGATTATGTTGATGGGTCACGGCTGTTCTCAGTACTTCTTTCTGCCAGTCTGTGTTCGCACCACCATCAATGGCAGACGGAGAGGCACCACCATTATAGGCCGACCAGGCCGAAAGATATTGTTCACGATCCAAGAGATCATATTTCTTCGTGACCTTTCCAACGCTAACGTTATAAGAGTAATCCAAAGTACCCTTTCCTCCAGAGCCGGATTTGGTCGTGATCAATACCACACCGTTGGCGCCGCGTGAACCGTAGATCGCCGTAGCCGACGCATCTTTCAATACGTCGATACTGGCAATGTCGTTGGGGTTAAGAAAATTGAGTGGGTTCCGGGCAGCACTCATGCCTAAGCCCGAACTGGAGGCACCGCCGCCGGCCGAAATATCATCACCTGCGAGCGGCACGCCATCGATGACGAAGAGTGGATTGTTACCGGCACGTACCGAAGAGCTACCGCGGATACGAATGTTCACGCCGGCACCAGGTTCACCACTTGCAGATGTAATTTGCACGCCAGCCGCGCGACCTTGAATCAATTGTTCGGGAGACGAAATAACCCCACCGTTAAAATCAGTAGGCTTCAAGGATACAAGAGCACCCGTCGCATCTTTCTTCTCGATCTGACCGTAACCGATAACCACCACTTCAGAAAGTGCGGTCACATCGGGTTCGATCGCTACATTCACGGTAGACTGAGCACCTACCGGAATCTCCTGGGCTTTGAAGCCAACGAACGAAAACACCAAGGTTGCATTGCTGCCGACGGTAATAGAGAATTCGCCGTCAGTATTGGTGATCGTACCGTTACTAGTCCCCTTTTCAACAACGTTCACTCCAGGCAACGAACTGCCGTCTTCCTTGGAGGTCACTTTTCCTGTCACGGTCTTGCTTTGCGACCAGGCCACCGAGGTGACCAGCACAAGCATGACCGCCAAATACCTGCTTACGCACAGATAAAATTTTGTCATACGGTTTTTGTTTGGGTTAGAAATACATTTCGAGGTTTTGAGGGGTACAAATCCTCATAAAACCACATCGTAATGTAGTAGAAAGTACATCAGAATTGATCCCAAAAACGATAGTATTTTTATCGGAATCGAAACCGCAATCGATTACGAAAAATAAAATACTCAATTTTTAATACAACAGAGGGGTAGTTTACACGGCACACGGATTCCCAAAAATGACCCCCGGCATCCCCTTATAGTCAAACTGACCACAATCGTTTGCGGAGATTCTCGAAAAATTGCGCAACGATTTGCGGTGATTGTACCCAAGTATTTTTAAACTTGCAGTATGAAGTACAATCAGGTAACTATTAAAGACATCGCCCGCGAACTGGGCATCTCTCCCTCCACAGTTTCCCGCGCGCTGAAAGATCACCCCGACATCAGCCCTCAAACCAAGAAGGCGGTCAACGAGCTGGCAGAGAAATTGAACTACCAACCCAACATCGTCGCCCTCAGCTTGCGCCAAAGCAAGACCAATACCCTGGGCGTGATCATCCCCGAACTGGTGCACTTCTTCTTCTCCACGGTGATCAGCGGCATCGAAGACGTGGCCTACAGCGCCGGCTACAACGTGATCATCACCCAGTCGAACGAATCGCTCCAACGCGAAAAGACCGATATCAAAGCCCTCTTCAATAGCCGCGTAGACGGCATGCTCATCTCCGTATCGCGCGAGACCAGTAGCTTCGAACACATTGAAAGCATCCTCGCCAAAGGCGTGCCGATGGTGTTTTTTGACCGCGTATATGAGAATGCAAACTCAAGTACAGTTATTGTGGACGACTTGAGCGGCGCGAAAGAAGCCACGCAACACCTCATCGACCAGGGTTGTACCCGCATTGCCCACCTCGAAGGCCCGCCCAACCTGGGCATCACCAAGCAACGCCTCGAAGGCTACGTGCAGGCCCTCAACGAAAACAAGATGCCCGTGCAGAAGGAGCTCATCGTCTCCTGCCCGCTCGGCACCATCGAAGAAGGCAAGATCGCGGCCGAACAGCTCCTCAAAATGCCGAACCGCCCCGACGCCATCTTCGCCACCAACGACCCGGCAGCCATGGGCGCCATGCAAGCCATCAAGGAAGCCGGCCTCAAGATTCCCCAGGACATCGCCGTGGTCGGCTTCAGCAACTGGTTCTTCAGCTCCCTGCTCGAGCCACCGTTGACTTCTGTGGACCAACCCGGTTTCGAAATGGGTCAGGAAGCTGCCAAGCTGCTCATCCGCCAGATCGAATTCAAGTCCAAGGACAACGAAGACCCGGCACCCGAAACCAAAGTGTTGAAAACGCGTCTCATTGTGCGCGATTCCTCTCTGAAAAAAGGCAAGCCAAAGAAATAAATTGTATTCTTCAGCAACATCACCCTACGCAGCGCTCCCACGCTGCGTATTTTTTTTATTCACCGGAATCGTTTCTTGCCCGGCAAGGGCTCTTTTCTTTTTTATCTTTACTTAGATCGCAACGACCCCATTCCCTATGGCAAATCTTCTCAAATCCTCGCTCAGCCAATCCCTGGGCACCCTGCAAAAGTGGACTCCCATCACGGGGGGCCTACACGGGGAAACGGATCAGGGCAGCTTCCGGCTGCTGGTGTACAACGCCAACATCATCCGGCTGAGTGTGGCCCGGGCTGGCGATGCATTCGAGGACTTTTCCTATGCCGTTATAGCGTCGCCGGAAACAGACCATCATCGGGTTTCCGAAAAAGACGGGGTCGTCCGGGTGACCACGACAGCCCTATCGGTCGAGATCACCAAGAGTCCCGTGCGCTTCCGTTTTCTCACCGCCGACGGAAAAACGATCAACGAAGACGACCCGGCCTTTGGCACCAGCTGGAATGGCGACCAGGTGACGACCTATAAAAAACTCCAGGAAGGCGAGCGCTTTATCGGTTTGGGTGAAAAGACCGGGCCGCTGGACCGCCGCGGCCAGGGCTACACCAACTGGAACACCGACAGCTTTGCCTACTCCACGGGCGCCGACCCACTGTACAGCACCATCCCGTTCTACATCGGCGTGCACCACCACCTCAGCTACGGCATCTTTTTCGACAACTCCCATAAATCGTTCTTCAACTTCGGCGCGTCCAACAACCGCTTCTCCAGCTTTGCAGCCGACGGCGGGGAGATGAACTACTATTTTATACACGACACTTCAGTGGCCGGCATTGTGAAGCACTATACGCACCTGACCGGGCGAATGGAAATGCCTCCCCTGTGGAGCATCGGCTTCCAGCAGTGCCGCTATAGTTACTACCCCGACAAAGAGGTGCTCACCCTGGCGCAAACTTTCCGCGACAAAGACATTCCCTCGGATGTGATCGTGCTCGACATCCATTACATGGAACAGTACAAGATCTTTACCTGGAGCAAAAAGGATTTCCCTCAGCCCCAGAAGATGCTGGAGCAACTCAAGGCGCTGGGCTTTCATGTGGTAGTGATGTGCGACCCCGGCATTAAAGTGGAAGAAGGCTACGAAGCCTATGATTCCGGGGTGAAGCAGGAGGTTTTTATCCGGTATCCCGACGGCACCAACTACAGCGGCCAGGTGTGGCCCGGCTGGTGTCACTTCCCCGACTTCAGCAGTCCCAAAACGCGCCAATGGTGGCAGGAACAATTCAAGGCGTATGTAGCCATGGGGTTGGAAGGCTTCTGGAACGATATGAACGAGATCGCCACCTGGGGGCACATGCTCCCGGAAAACATAGAGATGGATTTCGAAGGCAACAAGGCCACCATGCGCCGCGGGCGCAACCTCTATGGCTTCCTGATGGCCCGCAGCACCTACGAAGGCACCAAGGCGTTGCTGAAAGGCAAGCGCCCCTTCAACCTGACACGCTCGGGCTACAGCGGCGTGCAACGCTATGCCGCCTTGTGGACCGGCGACAACGTGGCCTATGACGAACACATGATCATGGGTGCGCGCATGGTCTCCAACCTGGGTCTTGGCGGTATCGCCTTTGCGGGCTATGACGTGGGAGGATTTGTGGGCGATGCCAACACCAAGCTTTATGCCCGTTGGATCTCCATCGGCGCCTTCTCCCCTTTCTTCCGCGGCCACTCCATGATCAACAGCCGCGACTCCGAGCCGTGGGCCTATGGCGAAGAGGTGGAACAGATCTCCCGCAACTACATCAAGTTCCGCTATCAACTCCTCCCCTACATCTATTCGCTGTTCCATGAAGCTGCCGAGACCGGCATGCCCGTGCAGCGCGCACTGGCCCTGGACTATACACACGACTTCAAGATCTACGACGGACAGTTTTACAACCAGTATTTATTCGGCCCGAACTTCCTGGTAGCACCCGTAGAAAGTACGCGCGATTTTGTGAAGGTCTATTTCCCCGAAGGCAAGTGGTACTCGCTGTACGACGGCAAACCCTTTACCGGCAACACGGAGGTGATCGTGGAGTGCCCTGCGCATAGGCTTCCCGTATATGTGAAAGCTGGGGCCGTGATCCCGATGCAGCCGGTGCGATCGCATACCAAAGAAGCCACAGACACCCTGATCGTGCACGTGTACACCGGAAGCGATTCGCGTTTTTGCTACTACACCGACGACGGGAGCACGTTTGCTTATCAACAAGGAGAATTTTCAAAACGCTGGATCACCTATAGCGATCGTCAACGACAAATCACCTTCGAAGAAGTGGAAGGCATGTATACGTCGCCGGTAAAACACCTGGCGGTGGTGGTTCACGGCCTCGACCAGAGCGTGTTGCACGTCCAGGTGAACGGCGAGCACAAGGCCTTCCGCCACGAGACGAATACGTTCTTTGCTGCGCTGGAAAAATTCGATCCCATCTACGATCCGGAGCCGGCGCCCTATGAGGACGTGCACCGCGTGGACGTGGACTATCGCCACGGGGCGATCGTGCTGCAGTGGTAATGTTAACGATTGCTCTTGGGAATTTCGCGGGTTTTGTTCACTTTTAACGGATCACCATCCGCCACTGAGCAACCTAGACCGTGCAAACCGCCACTGCTACCCTAACGGAAAAACCCCGCCTTACCCGCGCGCAAATCTGGAACATGAGCTTCGGATTTTTTGGCATCCAGTTCGGCTTTGCACTTCAAAATGGAAATGCTTCGCGCATCCTGGGCATCTTTGGCGCGGAGGTGGAGCACTTGTCGCTGTTTTGGCTGGCGGCACCGCTCACGGGGATGATCGTCCAACCCATCATCGGCCATTATAGCGATCGTACCTGGACATCATTGGGACGGCGACGCCCATATTTCCTCGCCGGCGCCATTCTTGCGTCGAGCGCGCTCATCTTCATGCCCAACGCCGATTGGCTTGTGAGCCTGCTTCCGCCGTTGTACGTAGGCGCGGGCATCCTCATGATCATGGATGCGTCCTTTAACGTGGCCATGGAGCCCTTCCGGGCCCTGGTGGCCGACCTGCTTCCTTCTGATCAACGTACCCTGGGTTTTTCAATACAGACCTGCCTCATAGGTCTGGGCGCCGTGATCGGCTCTTTCCTGCCCCTCATTTTTGCCGAGCTCATTGGCGTTCCGAAAGTAGCGCCTGCTGGTGAGGTGCCCTTGAACGTAACACTTTCGTTCTATGTGGGCGCCTTCATTTTTCTGGTCGCGATCATATGGACCGTTGTCACCACGAGAGAATATCCACCCAGCGAGGATCAAAAAGAAGATCATAAAGAACAGGCACATCGTGGCCTTTCACAAATATTCCACGATTTCCGGGCTATGCCGAAGACCATGAAACAACTGGGCCTGGTTCAATTTTTTTCATGGTCGGCGCTTTTTACGATGTGGGTTTTCACGACATCCGCTGTATCTACGCACGTCTATGGCGTGCCGCTAAGCGACAGGAGCTCAGTTGGTGCGCAAACGGCAGGCAATTGGGTGAGCGGGTTATTTGGAATCTACAATGGCGTATCGGCCGTGTATGCTATGCTCTTGCCTTATGTGGCCTTTAAGCTGGGTCGAAAATTGGCTTATTCGCTGTCGCTTACAGCGGGTGGCCTGGGCCTTATTTCGATGTATTTCATCTCGGATCCCGGGGTCCTGGTATTTTCCATGGTGGGGGTAGGCATAGCTTGGGCCAGTATTTTGGGCATGCCGTATGCTATTCTGGCGGGGGCCGTTCCCTCTCATAAGATGGGCGTGTATATGGGACTGTTCAATTTCTTCATCACCTGCCCGCAAATTGTGACCAGCCTCGCAGGCGGCCCCATTGTGAAATATGTGTTCCATTCGCAACCGATCTACTGCATTGTTATGGCAGGGACGCTCCTTCTGATCGCCGCGCTTTGTGTCCGGTTTGTCGATGACAAGGATGATCCGATAAAGGCGTGACCCAAAGTGGAAATCATGAAAATCAGAGGGACCTGGACACATGTAACTTTTTCTAAAAGGAAGCGCCTCCTAAACCCGGTTTGACGCTTTGCTGGCTTTTACTTTTCGCGCCATACTGATTACCTTTCGACACTCAAATACAACAGGATCACCCCCATGAAACCAGGACGCCTACTCATCCTCTTTTCCCTTATCCTTCTAGCATGCAGTTCCGGTAAACAGGCCTATGAGCGCGGCGACTACTACGGCGCGGTCATGAAGGCCGTGCAGCGCTTGCGACAAAATCCCGACCATTCGAAATCCCTGGAAACGCTGAAGAGCGCATATCCCCTGGCGGTGGAATATTTCGAGACGGAAGCCAACAACCAGATCGCCTCTAACTCGGCCTTCAAGTGGAAGAACGCCATTCAATCCTACGACCAGATCAACAATCTGTACGAGGCCGTGCGGCAATGTCCCGGTTGCAAGAAGGCAGTGTCCAATCCCAAAAACTACTATGCCGAGATCGGTCCGCTAAAAGAAAAGGCCGCCGATGAAAGCTACAATGCCGGCATCGAAGCGCTGATGAAAGGTGAACGCAACGAAGCCAAAAAAGCCTTCTTCAATTTCTCGGACGCGCAAGTGTTTGTGCCCGGCTACAAAGACGTGGTCGAATACCTGGACAAGGCCAAATTTGAAGCCACGCTGAAGGTGATCATCGAACAAATTCCCGTGCCGGCGCGCTACAACCTGAGCGGAGGGTTCTTCCAGGACAAAGTGGAAGAGTTTCTGCATAACAACTACACGGAAATGACCTTTATAAAATTCTATACTCCCGAAGAAGCTAAAGTTGCCCAGCTTCCCTATGCCGACCAGATCATCCGCATCCAATTCGATGACTTTTCAGTAGGCAATACGTTGATGAAGGAAAAAGAAGAGACCGTGAGCCGCGACAGCGTGAAGGTGGGCGAAACAAAAGTGAATGGCAAAATGGTTCCTGTCTACAACACCGTGAAAGCAAAGCTCACCACCTATCGCAAAGAACTTAGCTCCAACGGTCTGCTGAGCATGATCGTGGTTGATGCCAAGACCAACGGGGTGCTGACACACCGCAAGTTCCCGGGCGAGTATGTGTGGGTGAGCCAATGGGCACGCTTCAACGGCGACGAACGCGCCTTGAGCGACGAACAACTGCGCACGTGCCGGCTGAAAGAGCTCCAACCTCCCGGCCCGCAAGACCTGTTCCTGGAATTCACCAAACCGATCTATAACCAACTGATCCCGTCCGTGAAAAACTTTTACCAGAGCTATTGATCGCCGCCAAGAAAGCAGGAATATATTGATCGTGATAGCCCGGCCGTTATGACCGGGCTTTTTTGTTGGCGCCGCCTTTCGGCGAATGAGAAATCAGGCTTGGGTGGGTGTTTGAACGCTGGATCATTCCTTCGGGCACCCCTTTTGGGTTATGGCCGTGAGCGGTCGGTCTTTTAATCGAGGGAAATGTAGCCTGTCCGACACTTCGGGAGAACCGGGTAAACTATTTTATTCGTATCTAGGTTAAGTAAACAAATCCTATAAATATGCGATCCATCTTCATTTCACTGGCCTTTGTAGCCTTGTTCGCAGGGGTTTCTTGTGGTCAAAAAAACAAAAACACAAAGAAGACAATGACAAATCCTATTCAAACAGAAGGCCTGGAGCTTGCCACTTTCGGTTCCGGTTGCTTCTGGTGTACCGAAGCTGTTTTCCAAAATGTAGAAGGTGTCGAAAAAGTTGAATCCGGTTATTCAGGGGGCAAGGTAAAGAACCCGACCTACAAAGAAGTGTGCAGCGGTCTCACCGGCCACGCTGAAGTGATCCAACTTACCTACGACCCGAAAAAGGTGACCTACGACGAGTTGTTGGAGATCTTCTGGAAGACCCACGATCCGACCACCCTAAACCGACAGGGCAACGACGAAGGGCCGCAGTATCGCTCGGTGATCTTTTATCACAACGATGAACAAAAGCGATTGGCCGAATCTTATAAGGCAAAACTTATCCAGGAGCAAATATACGATCGTCCGATCGTCACGGAGATCACGCCTTTCAGTGTGTTCTACAAGGCCGAAGACTATCACCAAAACTACTACAACCTGAATGGTAACGCTCCCTACTGCTCGTATGTTATCCAACCCAAGGTTGAAAAGTTTAAGAAGGTGTTTAAAGACAAATTGAAAAAAGAATAAATTTTTTTTCGATCCGTGAAACCTACAGCCATGAGTAGCGTTAGTATTCTTGAGTAGAGTAATTCTTCTCATAGGTTTAGGTTTAGGTAACAAAAAAGCCCAGAGACGCTGGGCTTTTTTGCATTTATACCGTTGTGTAAATTCCTTCTTAAATTTTCCTTAAAGCGAAAGCTTAATCAACCACAGAATATTTCCTTCTACACAGATTCTTCCTTCTTTTCTTTCTTATCCTTGTATGATTCACCCTCTTTCTTTTCCAGCGTGTGCAGTTGCTGGTTCAGCAGGTCGATGCGAATGAGGAGATTGAGCACGAGCGCGTCTTTCACTTTCTGGCTGGGATGCGCTTTCATTTCTTCTTTCAACACGCTGTACATCGCCTCGAGCTGTTGAAAATCTTGCGTGAAGCCATTCAGTCCTTCGTTTCTTTGAAACTCGTCGATGAGTTGTACTTTTTCAGAGATCTGGTTGATGTAGAAACGCTCGACATCCCTGAATTCGTTGGCTGCCACCTCGGAGACCGCGGGCTTTGCATTTGTTTTCTGGTAGAACAGATAACCCGACAGGGCCATGAACACCACGGCCGCGGCGCGCCAGAGCGTGAGCGAGTTCCAAACTGTCGTTCGTGAACCTTGCTGTGTGGCGGCATGGATGTTTTTCCACACCCGTTCAGACGGCTCCTTGTCGTCGAAGGCGGCGCGGTTCCGGTGTACAAAATCTTCCAGTTGATCTTTCATATGCGTGCTCGTTTTCGTTCTCTTCTCGATCCCTGATATAGGGTGTTATCTCAGGTGAACCTGGGTTAATAATTGTCTCAATTTACTTTTCGCGCGGTTGAGCTGCGATTTCGAAGTCGACTCCGTGATGCCCATGATCTCGGCGATCTCCTGGTGGTCGTAGCCTTCCAACAAATATAGCGAGAGCACGGACCGGTAGCCATCGGGCAACTGTTCGATACCCCGTTTCACCCGGTCAACCGTGAGTTCATTCCCATAGTCGGCGGGTGGCTCCTCCTCGGCAACATCCCATTTTTCGTCGTCGGGTATGGCTTCGTGCTTTTTCTTGTTCAGAGCGTTGATGGCCTTGTTCACCACGATGCGTTTCAACCAGGCGCCAAAGGTGGCGTCGCCACGGTAGCTATCGAGGTTGCGGAAGGCGTTGATGAAGGCCTCCTGGAGCACGTCCTCGGCCTCCTCCTCGCTTCGGGTGATGCGGTAGCCCACATTGTACATGGCCTTGGCATAGAGCTTATAAAGGCTATGCTGCGCCACGCTGTCGCCCGCCTTGCAACGCTCGATCAGGTCGTGGTGAATGTTTACTCCCGGTTGGTCCACAACGAAGACAGTCTTTTAGTTTTCAAAGACCAAGGTAAACAGAAATGGTTGCATGGAATGGCCGGAAAAATGGGTTGTCATTCCGGATTTGGCAGGGGATCGGCGTTTCTCACCAGCCCCTTTTCGGCGGCGATCCGGTGGAGCAGGGCCAGGGCCTCCTCCTTGTCGTTTCGGATCTCGCCTTCCAGAATGGCTTCCTTGATCTGCTCCTTGATGTCGCCGATGATGCGGCCGGGAGGCAGGTTATACATGGCCATGATCATGTCGCCGGTCACGGGCGGCTGGAAATTGCGGATGTTGTCCTTCTGCTCCACCTCGGCGATCTTCTGCTCCACGAGGTCAAAATTCTTCAGGAACCGGCCCACCTTTTCCATGTTCTTGGAAGTGATGTCGGCCCGGCACAGGGTCATGAGCGCGTCGATGTCGTTGCCCGCGTCGAAGAGCAAGCGGCGGATAGCGCTGTCGGTCACCTCCTTGGCCAATGGAATCGGGCGCAGGTGCAGACGCACGAGGTTCTGGACAAACAGCATGTGCTCGTTCATGGGCAGTTTGAGGCGCTTGAAAATGCCCGGGGTCATGCGCGCGCCACGGTCTTCATGGCCGTGAAAAGTCCAACCGTGGTCTTTGTCATAGCGCTTGGTGGCCGGCTTGGCGATGTCGTGTAGTATGGCCGCCCAGCGCAACCAGAGGTCACTGGATTCCTTGGCGACGTTGTCCAGCACCTGCAGGGTGTGGAAGAAATTATCCTTATGGGCGCGGTTCCCCACGTACTCTACACCGTGCAACGCCACCAGCTCGGGGAAGAACTGGTTGAGCAGGCCACTGTGAAAGAGCAGCTTGAAGCCGTATGATGGTATGGGGCTCAGAATGATCTTGTTAAGTTCGTCCGTAATGCGCTCCTGTGATACGATCTTGAGACGGGCCGCTTGGGTGGTGAGGGCCTGAAAGGTGTCGGCCTCGATGTCGTAATTCAGTTGGGAAGCAAAGCGGACGGCGCGCATCATGCGGAGCGGGTCGTCGGAGAAGGTGACCTCCGGGTCGAGCGGGGTGCGGATGCTTTTTTTGCGCATGTCTTCCTGGCCCCCAAACGGGTCGATGAGCTCGCCAAAATTCCGCTGGTTTAGGCTGATGGCCAGGGCGTTCATGGTGAAGTCGCGGCGCTTCTGGTCGTCGTCGAGGGTGCCGTCTTCCACGATAGGTTTGCGGGATTCGGCACGGTAGGATTCTTTGCGGGCCCCCACAAACTCCAGGTCCATGTTGTCGAACCGGATCTGGGCGGTGCCAAAGTTTTTATAGATGGCCACATGCACATCCGGGCCGAGGGCTTTGGCCACTTCCTGGGCCAGGGCGATACCACTGCCGATGCAGACGAAATCGATGTCTTTACTTGGACGCTTCAGAATGAGGTCACGGACATAGCCTCCCACCACGTAGGTATCCAGACCCAACCGGTCGGCTACAGCGCCGATGCGGCGGAATACGGGGTGATCGAGGGAGGTGGCCAGGTTCATTGTGCGTGAAAGTGTTTCGGTCAAAGTTAGCAAGCAAAAGTCCGATTTAACAAGCCTGCTTTTCAATTGCCTTCTTGATAAAAGAAATTGCTGGTCATCGTCGGCAGAAAGGCCGTAAACCACGGGGCAATTCCTTCGCAGGCGATAGAGAAATCATTTTTCAGTTTGAGGCATGTGGCACACCTCGTGCTGCGTCGCCAAAGTATCAACGACCAATGGCTCGTCGATCCATGGGTAGTTGTGATCGGGAAAGATAGATTGCCTCTGAAGTTTCGATCGATCGCTATCGGTTTGACATAGAGACCCGGTGATGGCCAATCGCCGTCATCATGCCAATAATAACGTACCGAATCACAGCCTTGCCGGGTCTATTTACCCTATATTCTTTTTGGGTAGCGTTGTTTGGTATTTCAAAAAAATAAAACGTTCTTAGCTATCGCCGGCCAATCCAACATGACCCTGATTGGGCAGAGCCAGCCAATTTGTATGTCATTTTAAAAACATTCCAACCATGCTTCCTAATTTTATGAAATTTCGTGACCTGTCCGGGGGTCTTTTGCTTGTTTTGATTTTTGCCATCGTTCTTGAAAGTTGCAAAGACGACGCCCCCGACCCGGTGGTGCCTGTAGTGGTCAATTTTCAAAGTAAGTCCGTGTCCGTCAATGAATCGAAAGTCGATGGCGAAGTCGTTACCCTTGCCTTGCAAGGGCCAGCCACAAGAGACCAGAATGTTAAAGTATCGATCAGTGATCACACGACTTCTTATGGGGACGACTATGTGACAGAGCCTGTTGCCGTTGGCGGTATGATCACTTTGCATGTTGCGAAAGGCGCGACAAATGCTTCCTTTAAAATCGTTCCAAAAGTGAATTCGGCTTTTGATGGAGACAAAGACGTGACCTTTTTCCTCACGGGAACCGATAGCGTTAGCGTTGTGGGCAATGCGGAATCGCGGGCAACCATTGTCGATGACGACTTGGTATTTTTTCTTCCCATGCTGGCATCGATTGCCGACAATTCTCATTTTTCGAATCAGATCTTGGAGGGCTCAGGTTCTTTTGTTCCCGGCACGACTGGCAAACCGGCCACGGCTTATCATTTGAATGGCTATTCCGATCGGATCATCGTAAAAAATGCGTCGGCGTTGGATAAAATTGAAAAGATAACCCTTGCAGCCTGGGTGAAGCCGGAATCCTTCTATGGTAATGGAAACAACGGAATCCTGGAAAAACCCTATCAAACGCACTCAGGCCCGACGTATCAATACAAACTCGGACTGACCGGCGACGAGTATCCGAACACAACGGCCACGTTCAACTTTGCGCTGTCACTGAATCTTCAATATAAAGTAGTGGTTTCGCCTGCCACATGGGTGACCGGACAATGGTATTTCGTCGTGGCGACTTATGATGGAGCGGCCATGTCGCTCTACGTGAACGGAGAACTTTCGATATCTCAACCCGCAACCGGGGTGATCAACCAGTTTGGCCAGAACCTGGTGATCGGCGAGACCTACAATATCTCGTCCTATACTCCAGGAAATTTTGGTGAAATGCGCATTTATAACCGTGCGTTGTCGGCTGCGGAGATCAAGGATCTCTATCAGCGCTAAAGGGGGGACCATTCCACCCCGATCCGTTCCAACAGACAAAAAAGGGTCCTTACGTTCTTCCTTTACGTGAAAAAATGGAAGGCATCAATGAATGGAATTCTATTCTTACAAATTTGACCAGCAAAAAGGAGAGCTTTCATAGAAGGCTCCCCAAAGCTTGTCAAGTAACGCTGACTCCACCCATTGATGGAATTTTATAGTTTCACCTGTGATAAAGGCAGATAGCTTTCATTAGGCGTCAATCATCATCGTTATCGTCTGCCAAGGGAATAACAAAAGCGGCCCGCTTGGGCCCTGGGAACGGGGTCTCCCCTTTCAACCCATGCCAAAGCACCTGATTAAATTCGATGTCGTTGTTTGAATCTTCCTTGTCGAAGGAGAACTGTTCAGACTTTTTCTGCCATTGATTGATCGCAACATTTTTTTCATCCAAACTTACTCTGGGTATGATAGCATGAAAAGAAAAAGGCGCAGGACTTGTATTGAAACAAGACCACATCGGGGTGGCCGCAGCGTCATATTGGGTCATGGGCTCCATGCCCAAGAGCAGCTCCATGGTTCTAAGCATTGACGCCGTTGTGTAAAGCGTGTGATCCACCACTTTTCTTTTGATATAACCTCCGGCAATGTAGGCGGTGCTGCGGTGCGCATCCACGTGATCGGCACCGTTCTGCGCATCATCCTCCACAATAAAGACTACGGTCTCATTCCAGATGGGGCTTTGTGAAAGTGTTTCTATAAACATCCCCACAGCCAGGTCATTGTCGGCCACGTGGGCATAGGGCGAGGGCCGGCCCAGGCGGACGCCTTCGGTGTGGTCGTTGCCAAACCGCACCGTGTTAAACTGCGGAAGCTTGTTGTTTTTTAGCAAGGACAAGAAATCTTTTTTCCAGACATAAAATCGCGTCGTGTCGCGGATCTCCAAGCTGTAGCTGGGGTAGGTCGGACAATTGTGGCCGGCCAGTATGGGAATCGTGGGGCGTTCGTGTTCCATGAACTCTCCATACGTTCGATACGAGATTCCGTATCGCGAACAATTGTTCCAGATAAAACCATTTTTGTTATTGGCGATCTCGCGCTCACCTTCGCCACCATAGGTTCCACCGCGCCCGCTATAGCTGGAGGGCCAGGTCTTTTCGAGATAATCAGTGGCATAAGCACCCATGCTCCAACTGTGCCCGTCGGCGCTGACTTCGGCATTGACATAAAAATTATCGAGCAGCACAAAAGACTCTACCAAAGCATGTTGGTTGGGCGTATATTTTCTTCCGAAAAGAAGCAATGTCGTGTCGCCGTTCCCTCCTTTCACGTCGGCCAGCACCTGGTCGTAGGTCCTGTTTTCTTTGATCACATAAAAGACATACTTGATGGGTGATTCTTTGCCCATTTTGATCGGTGCCGGCCTGTCGAGCGTGTCGCGCCGGTATTGTGAATACGGGGAATTACTATAGACTTTGCCCGAGTATTCTTTCAACGCCTTGGCGGAAGGTATATCGATGATGCTCATCGTGCCTTTTAACAAAGAACCGATATACTGCACATCGCTTCCCTCCTTCGTGATGCCGCCATGGTGAATCACATCTTCCTTTTTTCGCACCGGCGAAGGGCCGAACGGGTTAGCTTTCGATTCAAATCCTTTGCCATTGGAAACCCACAATTTTTTATTGATCAGTCGAACACAAGTTGGATACCATCCCGTAGGAATAAAACCCATCGCCGAACTTCTTCCGGGCTTCGACACATCGAACACGGCGAGGCAATTGTTATCGGCGTTGGCGATGTAAAGCTTTTTTTCGGAGGGATCGTATGCCAGGCTATTGGTCGTCGAGCCGCTGGGGGAATCCGGAAAGAGCGCGGCGTCGAGTGTTTCGATCACTTTTTTACTTTTGTTGTCGATCACGGAAACACTGTTGTCGTTGGCGTTGCAGACGTACAGATACTTGCCATCCGGGGTGAGCAAAAGTTCATTGGGATTGTCGCCTACCGTGATGGGGTTCTTCCAGATGTTTTTTTCCAGGTCCCAGGTGAGAAGCTTGTCGCATCCCCAACAGGAGATATAGAGTTCTTTTTTGTCACGGCTTAGTTTGCAGGCGTAGGCCTCCGCTCCCAGCCCGAGGGTGTTCAGGATTTTCTTTGTTTTCAGATCGATCACATATAATTTCTGATCTTCCCGGGTCACGACATAAAGCCGTTGTCGCTTATCGTCCACCTCGATCCCCGCAGGTCCGATTTTCTCGGGCCACGGTTTGCCAAGTTTCAGTGTGTCGGTGAGTATGAGTTTGTCTTTTTGTACTGCGAATTGAAGGATAAGATTATCGTGGCCGCCGGAAGCAAAGAGATATTTTTCATCGCCTGAGAACGCAAGGCCGTACCATGATTTTGACACCACCACGGAGTCAATCTTTTTTTGTTTTCGAAGATCGATGAGCTCAATACTTTGAATGCCCTGGCCGTTGTTGGTGACAGCTAAATATTTTGATGACGGGCTGATTACCATGTTCAAAGGCAAATCGCCCAAGGGAAAGGACGTGCCGGCCGGGGTGAGTTTCCAGCCATTTGGCAATAGCACGGGTTTGGGGAGGGCTTGCGCCAGTAAGGATTGTGCGGTAAAATAAAGGACTATTAGAAGGAACGACCGTGCCATGGGTTCACAAGAGTAGGTTGTTGTAAAAGTAGGTTAAAAACAGGGCACGCGTTGTGTTTTTTACTTTATCGGTGTTTTACTATTGTGTTAGCGGGGGTGTTATGAGGTGATGGAATATTGTGCGTGTCGGGCTCGGATGACGGTGGCTGAGAATTTGTTGGTGGGACACCAACAAGTAGGTGGTAGGTTCTTTTGTGACTATGGCAAGGATTGGGGCGGTGGCCTGCGAGGAGTTGGTCGTAGTAGTGACCGCGGCCGCTATCCTTGTTGGTGAAGAACACCAACAAGGGCGCAGGGCGGAAGGGCTATTCGTTTCGGAGTGCTTTTGTTGGGTTTGAATTGGCAGCTTTGAAGGATAAGTAGCTGATGGTGATCCAGGCGATGGTCAATACGGATAATCCGGCCACAATAAAATTGATGGGACCGATCGTAACCTTGTCTGTAAAATTGTCTAGCCATCGCGTGATCAGGAACCAGGTTATCGGGATGGCGATGACGAACGATAAGAGGATCAATCCGACAAATTCTTTGGAGATGATCAGGACGATGTTGCCCAGGGTTGCGCCGAGTACTTTCCGGATGCCGATCTCTTTTACCCTGCGCTCTACGGAGAACGACGTCAGGCCCAGCAGCCCAAGACAGCCTACGGCGATGGCCAGACCAGCGAAGATGCCGGCGACCTTTCCGAGTTGGGCATCGGCCTTGTACAGGCGGTCGTATTCTTCGTCGAGAAAGGAATAGCGGTAGGGCAAATTGTTGGTGAGGTCCTTCCACTTGATGCCGATCGACTTGATGATGGTTTGCATGTCGTCTGACCTGATCTTTAACGACAGCGTGGAGTAGGCCCATTTATTTTCTTGCAAGATCAAGGGTGCCACCTGGTGATGCAGCGACTGGTAATGGTAGTCCTTCACCACGCCGATGATCGTACCTCGTTTTCCGTTTTGATCGACCTTCTTTCCGAGGGCCTGTTCGGGTTTCCAGCCAAAATCTTTTACGGCGGTTTCGTTGATGATGAACGCGGTCGTATCGTCCGCACGGGAGCCTTTTATGAAATTGCGACCGGCGATGATCTCAATGCCGTAGGCGGGAAGAAAATCGCTGTCAATAAAATTCGTGTTGATGTTGGAGGGCGATAGCTTGCCGTCTTCCATCTCGATGGTGGCATAGAGATTATTGGATGGCTCCCCTGGCACCGTGCTGCACGCCGCCGCCGACAACACGCCGGGCACTTTCAGCAACTCTCCTTTCACGGTTTCCCAACGGTCTACCATTGCACGGTCGCCGTTGTTGCGAATTAACAATGTCGCTTCTTTTACAAAGCCCAGGTCTCGGCTACGCAGCAGGTCGAGCTGCTCGAAGACGATTAGCGTGCCGGCGAGCAGCACAATGGAAATTACAAACTGGACGGACACGAGCATCTTGCGGAGCCCATTATGGCCGAATATAGATTGGGGTGCGCCGCGGAAGATCTGCAGCGGCTGAAAGCCGGAGATCACCAACGCCGGATACACACCGGATAGCAACCCCAGCACAAGCGCAATCAACACAAACCCTCCCCATGTGGTCAACGAACCCGGGAACAGGCTGAAAACCAACGGAGTTTCTACCAGTGTATTGAACACCGGCAAAACCAGCGCGGCGAGCATGAAGCCCATGCAGGTTGCCAGGATGCTCACAATGATCGATTCGCCAAGGAACTGGTAGACCAGCGCGCGTCGTTGCGCGCCAAGCACTTTGCGCAGCCCCACTTCTTTCAACCGCCGTGAGGCACGCGCCGTGGCGAGGTTGATGTAGTTGAAACAGGCGATCAACAGGATAAAGCCCGCAATGATCGACAACGTGTAAATGTTATTCTGACTTCCACGTTTTCCATTTTCCCACGACCGCGGCGTTTCCAAATAGATCGACGTCAGCGGCTGCAAGGGAAGGTCCTCGTAATACATGCCGCCCTTCTCGATGTTCCGGGTGATGAAGTCGGGCATTTTTGCCCTGAGCTTTTCCACCTGCCCCTCGCCTTCTTTCAGCAACAAGTACGTATGGAAGCCATTCCAGAACCACATATTGTTCATGGGCTGATTCACCTGGTCGCTCCAGGTGCGGAAGGAGACCAACATATTGAACCGGATGTGTGAATTTTCGGGGACATCAGCCACCAGGCCGGTGACTTTATATTCTTCACCATTCATGTTCAGTGTTTTGCCCAAAGGGGGCTCGTCACCGAAATACTTCTTCGCCGTGGACGTCGTCAACACGATGCTGTAAGGTTCGGTGAGCGCTTTTTTGGGGTTGCCCTCCAGCAGTGGAAAGGAGAAAATATCAAATACCGATGAATCGGACAGCAGGCAACCTTCTTCAAAGACAGACACGTCGCCCTTGCGCACCAGGAAGCTCCAGTCCTGCATCCGGACAAATTTGTCCACTTCCGGCATCTGGCTGGCCAACGCAGGGCCCATCGGGGGCGAGCTGGTGGACTGGAAGAGCATCTCGTTCTCGGTACGCAGGTTTTCGACGATCCGGAAAATGCGGTCAGCCTTTTGGTTGAACCGGTCATAGCTCAGCTCGTGGTTCACATAGAGGGCAATCAGCACAAAGGAGGCGATGCCGATAGCCAGGCCGAGGATGTTGATGATGGAGAAGCCTTTGTTTTTAAGCAGGCTTCTGAAAGCGGTTTTTATGTAGTTGCGCAGCATGGAGAGGGTACTTTGGGAGTTGGAGAAAGTTACAAAATCAAACCGATCATATTGAAAATTGAGGATCGAATGATCCTACCGTTTGGGGTGAGATGATGGAATTGGGGAAATAGTTTGATTGTTGAGGAACCCCATCTGGACTAGACCAGCTCAATGCATTGAATCCCTGCGTGTTAATACACCACAGAAAACTTCCTCACCCATCACCCAAGTGAGTAAACAACGTGGCCCGGCGAAGTATTGATTGACAAACTACATCTGACGGTGAACTACTGCCGTCCGATTCCTTTAATTCCAGAACCCTTCCTTGCTATTAAACGTCGGACAGGGAATGAGCTTGTACTTCTTCTTCACACTCTTATTCGAAGGCTTCGAATTGAATTCATACACAATGGAGATCTCGTGTGCGCCGCCGGACGCGGTCTGCATTTCGGAGATGGTGAAGTCGTAGCTATAGCCGATGGTGAGGTTCTTGAAATACAAACCAAGATACAGGATGAGGGCATCTTGTGTGATGCTGTTGATCACCGTCTTTTGGAACGGCTTGCCACGGTACCAAACGCCAACGGAAATCGGGTCTACGTGATAATTCAGACCGAGATCCAATTGCGTGAAGGTGTTGCCCTGCATGCGGTAGATGAACGAGGGCGTAAGGTAAGACGCACGGCCCCTGTTGCTTAGGCCATTGCTCAGGTCGAGGCGAATACCGCCGTGAATGGCTGTTTTCATACCCAGGCGACTAACGTCATTGAGCACGGACAAGTTGGGCCGGTTCATATGCGCGAAGGAGGCGCCGATCCAAAGACTTTTTGAATAGAGCAGGAAGCCGGAGCCAAAATCAAAATAGCTTTGACGTCCCAACTTGTTGACGTCGGGGTCCAGGGAAATACCATCGTATTCCAGACCGTCGCCGAGGCGGAGCTTGGAGCGATCGAGGCCGTTGGTGCCATAGCCGAAAGAGAGGCCGGGTGAGAACACGATCTTCTCGGTGAGCTTGATCTTATAGGAATACAACAGGCTGGCCGTTGTGGTGCGCCAGCCGGCGGAGCCCATTTTATCGGTGGTGACCAGGAGGCCAAAACCGCTGCGTAGTTCGTTCACAAAAATATCGTACGAGAAAGCCGATGTCTGGAAAGCCTGGGGCAAACTGGGCCACTGGATCCGGTGGTTCAGCACAATGCGTTGCTGGGGCGTGATGCCCGTAAAACCCGGGTTAAGATACAACGGTGCCTGATAGTATTGCGAAAATTGCGGATCCTGTGCCGCTGCCGTGAGCCCTGCAAAGACAAAAGCGATGAGTAAAAATCTTTTCATTCCCGGTTAGTCAAATTCCTCGTTACAAAAATTTCAAAATCAAAAAATGTACACCCTGGGATCGCTTTGCATCCCAGGGCATCACAGGTTTACCGTATCAATGTCACGTCGCCGAGCTTGGTGGTCCGCTGACCATCGGAGAGCCGTAAGACGAGTTTATAGACATATACCCCCGCTGGCATGAGCCTTCCGTTTTTGTCATAGCCATCCCAGCCGATGTTCTTGTCCTTGCTTTCGAAAATGAGGTTACCCCAGCGGTCAAAGATCTGCATGGCAAATTCCTGTACACCGCGGGTGATGGGCAGGAACACATCGTTAAACGTTCCGTTGCCGGCGACGCCTCCAGACGATCCGTTAGGGCTTGGCGTAAACGCGTTGGGCAGTTTGATAAAACCTCCATCGAGGGCCACTACTTCTTGTTGCGCCGTATCGTAGCAAACAATGTTTCCATCCAGCACGCCGTCACCATCCACGTCTTTGTTACCGTTGTCATAGCCGGCAGTAAGCGTCACAATGTATTTGCCTTCCAGTTTGTACAAGTGCCGGGGTTGGAAGTCGGTTGACTTGTCGCCGTCGTTAAAATCCCACTCGTATTGGCTTGCGCGCAGCGACTGGTTGAAGGTCTGCATTTCCGTGTCGGGCACATAGAGCGGATTCGGCCGCAGTTGGAAGAGTGCTGACGGTACATCGAATACTTCTATACCCTTCTGATTCGCAAAATCGGTCTGCCCTGTTGCCAGGAAACTAGCCGTAAGGTAAATATCATACTTACCGGGCTTCAGGATGCGGAACACAGGCTCGCGCAAGTTGGACGTCGTCACCAGGCCATTTTGATCATACAATTCCCAATAGAATGTATCCGCACCAGGCGACAGGTTTTCGATCGTGATGTCCACCGGGAAGCAAGCAGCAAGTGGAGTGGCCTTGAAGGCGGCCTTCAGCAGCGGCAATTCGATATTGATCGGCTTGCTGACAACACTCATACACTGTTTGTTATCAATAGCGAGGGCGTCGATATTGACGGCTTTGAGGATCACGTTCTTGACACCCGGCGAAAAGTAGTCCACGGTAAAGGGCCCTGCTCCGTTGGCTGTGGGCGGTGTGGCTTTGATGTCGTCGAAGTCCCAGGTATATTCAAACTGTGTCGGATCGACGGGGGTCGAGTTATTGATAAACTGCACGGTTGAAATACCACCAACAAAAGGCGACGGAGGATCTGGAACATTGCCAATGGCAGCCGTGACACCGCGATAAACTTTCACTTCTTTCTTGTACACGTCGCTACATCCTTCGCTGTTGGAGGCTTCATACACGAATTCATACACGATAGGGTTGGTGGTCGTGTTGTTGGTCATCACAAAATTGACATCGGGTAGCGGGCCGGTGCGCTCATCGAGGCGGTCGGTCTTACCTATTTCGTGATAGTACCACTTGCCAATGTCCACTCCCTCCGACTGATCTTTGAAACGAATGCTCTCGCCACTGCATAGGATCGGATCACCGGGTGCGATGTTAAGCGCGATAGTTGGGAATACGGTGATCGGTTTACTGGTAAACTTTGGAAGACAAAGCGCATTTTCAGCTTGAAGTCTTACTGGATAGACCGTGGGGGTCGTTGTCGAACCAGATGTAAAAATGTGTTTTCTAATGTTAGGTCCCAGGGGAACATCACCAGGGTTGATAATATCCTGCTGGCCATCTGACCATATCCAGGTGTACTTGACTCCTTGTTCGGCGACCCATTGAAACGAAAACTCTCCGCCCGAACATTGTGCATCAGGGGCGAGTACATCGAAATCAGTATTGATCTTAATGATGGTGATAACCTTCGTTTGGGGCACATCTGGCGAAAGGCATCCGGTGAGGATATCTTTCGCTCGCAGTAAGGTATAAGTCTCGTCGTGCTGAAAATTGCCGATCGGAATGGTTGGATCTGTTCCAGTCAGACCAACGAACGTGGTACCTCCGACTGAATAATCATATTCGATGGCCACATTGTTCGTAGTAATGCCGAGGTTGAACCCATCACCCTGACAAACTTCAGACGGCCCGGTGAGCGTAACATGCGGGAGAGGATTCACCGTCACTTTTACTATGTTTCCGTCGCCTCTAACTACACAAGAAGTACCGGTTCGCAGAGAAACGCTCTCTACTAATCTCCTATAATAAGTGGTCTCCGTTATTCTCGGCGGGTTATAGGTTGCCGTAGTGACAGGTGGCAATAAGTCAAGCCAACCCGTTGCTGGATCAGTGGTAAACTGCCACTTCATCTTGTAGTTACCAACCCCTCCGGAAGGAGGAAATATCTCATTGATCTGAACCGGATCATCACCGATGCAGATCGACTGGTCCGATCCGATAAAGCCCGCGTTTAGCTCCGGAGGGTTACCGATAATGGCGGAGGCTGGAAGAGACAGACAGCCCTTTCCATCCTTGGCGATCAGCGTATAGTTCCCGTAACCAAGATTGGGAAAAGTGTAGTTTTGATTAGTCGTATTGGCAATAATAGGGTTTGCCGGATCGCTGGCTTTCGACAAGGTCAAAGTATAGTTCGGAGGATTGTTACCGCCGGTGAATGTTGTGGCAATTTCGCCATCCAGGGCATCGTGACAGCTTAGATTAAAACCATTTGCATCAACGGCTGCCAGCATGCTGGTGATCTCTACCTGATCGGGCGGTACCAGGGGAACGAGGTTAGAGGTGGCCACGCAATTGTTAGCATCAGTCACCCTTACGCTATAGGAACCTTCACCCAGGTTCTCGAAGATACCATCGTTATTGGGATCGGTCGTGTTGGTCTGTAGCAAGAGATACGACGAATACGGTGCTGTGCCTCCCGAGGCTATGGTTTTGATAATGCCGTCTTTGTAGAGGTAACAAGTGATCTCCTGGGATACGCTCGAGACGGCTCCGAGCGTCACGGGCTCATTGACTTGAATGGATTCTGACAACGTGCATCCCCTTGCATCCTGCACCTCCACCGAGTGAGCACCCGCAGCTAACGCCGAGAACGTATAGAAGCTCGTACCGGCATTGATAAACGGCCCTCCATCGATGCGATAGGAATAAACCGGAGTACCTGTTAAGACGTCGACGCGAATCTCACCCGTATTGTCGCCATTACATTTGAGATCGGTAATGGTTTTATTGATCGAGAGATTCGGGTTCACGGTGTGGGTAACCGACACCACCTTCTTACACATCGTAGGCGTGTAAACAACTTCCACAAAAAGAGCAACGCCATTGGTTACGACATAAGCCGGCAGGTTGGCCGGGGGTATTGCCGTGGCCGGGCCCAAACGTGGATCGGACGTATACCAGGTGATGGTAGTAGTCGGTGTTCCAGCATCGGGCGTAACACTGATTTCCAGTGCCGTCAAATCCGCCGTATACGTTGTGCCGCCCGGCGCGTCGGAACAAACCGTCAACGTCTGGCTATTGGCTACGGGCGATTTCAATACGGTTACGGTAAAGATCTGAACAGGATTGTCACATCCGTTGATGCCTTCTTCTGTAGAAGGATTTTTCGCACGCACTTCAAACGTCACAACACCATCCAGGGTTGAGGATGTGTTCGTCAGAATCATGTTCGAGATATTGCCCAGGCCTGCGGCAGGACTGCCGATGTTGATGTTGGGATCGTAGCTCTTCACGAGCCATAAAAAGTTTGCGTCGGAATTGTTGGGCGAGGTGAACGCCACATTCAAAGGATCGCCATTACACAGATCCGGCACCACCACGGGGTCGACATCCGAACGGGGGTAGATCGTAACCGTGACCGTCGTTGCCGGGCTTCCGGCACATCCCAGCGACGAGCTGTACGGAAGGATCACGTATTTGACGTCCTGGTTTACTCCGGTCGTATTGACCCAGGTGTTGTCATGAATAATGTCGTCGAGATATAGCGTGGTCCCATCGGCTACCGGTATGGCAGACGTCGGAGCTACGCCAGGAGGCACGATAATGTTATTGATAATAAATCGGTCTGCAGGGAACGTGTTGGCTCGCGATATCAACGTAATGCCGGTGGGTTCGTCACTACAGATCATCTTGTCGAGACCCGGGCTCAGCTGAGGCTGTGGACGAACAGTCACCGTGATGATTTGGGGCGTACCCGGGCATTCTTTGGTAACGGATCCGATGGGCAGAGGAAAAACTGTGGTTATTTCACTGATGGGCGTCACCGTATAACTAACGGGCAACGGCGAAGCCGACAAATTCTCGAATACGTGGTTTTCGATAAAATTGGCCGGGAGATTGGTCTGCGGGAAAGTCTCCGGTGCCGTTGGCGATACATATCCGAGGCCAGCAGAATAAATAGCATCGCTGATGGTGTATTTATCGATATCGACAGGGCTTACCGGGCCCGGTCCTGTTGATTTTGCAAAGACTATATTCGTCGGCGTGTCGCTACATACGGCCTGATCGTTGTCGGCCATAATGGGCCTTTTGTTGACTTGAACGTTATACGTGCCTTCGGGGCTCACGCACACGTTGTTCACCTCCGTCACGGCGAGAACAACATCCTCGTTTGAAAACTCCACAAAGATGTCGGGGAAGGTCTGACCGCTGCTCACAAAGGCCCCTCCGATCGAGTTGTCGGATTGCCTGCGGATCTCCCAGTTATAGTTGGATGCCGGGTTGGGCAGCGAAACATGATAGGGTATGGAATTGTCATTTTCACAAACCACAGGATCTCCCGTGATGATTGGCGCCACAGGCTGAGGAGACCTCAGGATGGTGAGGGGCACATCCGATGTACTACAGCCGTTCAATTCAATCCTTACTTTTATATCGGCAGCAGCAGGTGCCGCCGTGTAAGGGAACTGGAGCAGCACATAAAAATCGTTGACCGTGCCGCCGGCAAAAACAATGAATTGACCGGGGCCCGTAGGGACGGTCCAATAGTATTTAGCGCCAGGCACACTCGTTACCTGGTAGGTTTGAACCGGCAAAGTATTGACGGGTTGTCCTGAGGCACCCATACACACCGTGGGGTCACCAATGATGGCCTGGTCGTTGGGAAGTAAGTTGACTTGCAAAGTAAGCTTCACAACGGTAGGGCAACTGGGCAAGGTCATATACGTGACGCGCGCAAATACGTCCAAGCTTCCTACGACGGAAGCAATGGGAGCCGTGATCGGGTTAACGTTATTCTGGGCGTCGGCAAGTGTATTGAACCAGGTGATGGCATTGCCTGGAGTGGTCACTGCGTTTCTATAGCGTGTGTCTCCTATCAAATCAACGTTGGAGGTCGTATTGGAGCCCGGAGTATCTTCACAAAGCGCCACGGTGGCGTCTTGTGCGCTGGGAAGTGCGCGGATGTTGATGATAACACTTCCATCGCTGGTACAACCAGTAGCCGTTTCGCGAATGCGGGCGATGTAAACTTTGCCATCGGGCACATTATTGAAAGGAATGGTCGGATCAGCCACCAATGTCCCTAAAGGAGGAGGACCGTCCTGATACCACTGAATGGTGCGGTTCGCTGCGGGAATCGAAGTTATGGTACTTTCGTAATCCGTCAACAAAACCGTTGTGGTTATCGGCGCTCCTGCGGGTGCGACTTCGCAAAGAACCGGGTTCAGGTTTGATGCGTTGGGTGCGGTGATCCGGTTGATCACCACGTCGTCAGCGTCCGTACACAAATTGCCGCCGGCGCTGGTCAAGGTCCAGCGTACGGTCACAGAGTTGCCGGGAGCCGGAAGCCCGCCAATGGTGGCGTTGGGATCGGTGTCGTCCGAGATCGTCGCAGTTCCTGAAACAACGGTCCATTTACCCGTTGCCCCAAAGGGTGGCGGATTCTGAGCATTCATCTGAACGCTGGTCTCACAAACATTGAGCGGCGACGGTCCTGCATCGGCCAACGGCTTCCGGTCTACGTTGATCGTAAATTCCTGATCGGCCGCGACACAGGTGCTTCCGATTTGTGGAATGGCAGTGGCCTTGATCTTTATCGGGGTGCCGGCCAGATAATCGGCATCCGTGGCGTTATAGACGGACGATAAATTGCCCCCACCAGAAGTAACACTACCGATCGCACCATTACCCGTTACCACTGAAAAAGTTCCTCCCACGGCCCCACCACCATACGTTCCGCTAATGGCGATGGGTGTGATGACGGCTGCGCCGGGCAAAAGACATACATTATTGACATCGGGCGCCGCGACTTGAGGCTTTTGGTAGAACGTTACCGTCACCGTGTTAAAAGCCGGGGGGCAGTTACCGCTGGTGACTCTCCATTCCAATACATAGGCACCATAAGCAAAGGCCGGTCCATTGAGGTTCACATCCGTGGTAGGTGACGTGGGATCCACGATCGTGAGGGCCGCGGCGGAACCGCTCGTGACAGTCCAGACGCCTGTACCGATCGTCGGTACGGGCGCTGCCAAGGTTGCTGTTTCCCCGCACGCATTAATTGGTGGCATGGCGGCAATCGGAGTCGGGTTTGCACCAAAATCAATGACAACTTCATCGGTGAATGTACAAGACCCGGTAACGACCGTCCATACCATCGTGTACTCTCCGGCAAGCGTAGGACTTCCGATGGTAAGGGCCGTATTGGGATCGTTGGCGTTTGTTGTATATCCAGGGGCAGGTCTTCCTGCCGGTATGCTGGATTTGTAACTCCAGGTACCGGTTCCCGCTGTCAGCGTGGCCGTCAGCGGCGAAGAGGTGAGCGATCCGCAAAATGCCTGGTCTGCTCCCGCCGTCGGAGGCGTCGGGTTCGGGGTGATAACTACGGTTTGTATGTTGCTGTTCACCGTGGCACAAGGACCGTTGTCAACCACTGCTCTGTAGGCATAGGTTCCGGCCGTTAAGACGCCGGGCGTAATCGAGCTACCTGATGCGGGGCCGGTGTATGTGTTGAATCCACCTCCATTGATCTCGACTTCCCAGTGATCAATCGTACCCACATAACCCGATAAGGTCAAGGGGCCTACCGAGGTTCCCTCGCAAGCATTGGGTACACCACTCAGGGTGCCGGGCACGGTTTGATTAAAGACACGGACTGTGAAGTCCCGATCGGTCGTACAGTTAGGGTTGGAGGTATAACGGCGGCTAACCCTCACGTTGCGGTCGACAAAGAGTTGGCCCGGTGCAAACGCGACGGCGACGTTAAAGGTTGTTGAGGTAGCCGTGGTTCCACTGGGGGTCACCCCGGTGTCGCCAGTAAAGACATACTCTGTAGTGCCACCAAAGGTAGTTGTCGCCGGGGCAGGCATGACCACGTTGAATGAATTACCGTTACAAATCTGCGCGGGTGGTGCCGTTGTCGGATTCGGAACGGTGATCGCCTCACGAATGGTTTTTGTCAGTTTTACAGCCGGGCTTTCACAGTTCAATGCATTCGCTACGTTGGGTCGGTAGGTTGCCCAGACAATATAATTACCGGCGGTTGTGTTATTGGTATATCCTGGCACGGCCGACACCGGGAGAGAGGTAGAAGTACCGGATGAAATCGGTGTACCCGGTGCATCCGGAGTTCCCGGCACATTTCTATACCAGGTGACGATGTTTCCACCGGGGACGCCAGTCACGTTAAAATTGCTCGGTGTCGTTCCGTTACAAACCGTCTGGTCGGTTCCGCCCGGCGGAGGCGGTTGGTCAACAATCCGGATCCGTGCGGTTTCTATAACCGGTGGCCTGACATTATAAGGATTACAGGTATTCCAATAATTCATCGTGATCTCGAAGATTTCGCCCACCTGTGCCGTTGCAGGCACCGTGATGATCTGCGTGGTCGATGTGGGGAATCCCGAGTTTGTTACGGTGGCGGGGGAAGCGTCCACCGCACCGTTAAAAGGAAATGCGCGGGGTGTACCACCAATTTTAACTGCCCCCGTGATGTTAGAAGCGCCGGTGCCATAAATGAATTGTCTCCAGCGCTGTTTGTCGTTAGGACCCAGCACGAGGTCGGGTGGTACGCAGTTGAGGATCGACCGGTCGGTAAAGGTAACGTTGGTTTCAACGCCGGCACAGACCAGGTATTCGTTTACGTTAGTGAGCGTTTCCAGTAGCGAAAGTCTCCCCGTGTTCTCATCGTCCGTGTTCCAGCGAACAAAGCGGGGCGGTGTTCCCAGGTTGGCTGCGCAGACTCCGCCGTTGAATACGAGACGAACATCGGGACGGTATTCGCATTTAACCTGTCCGCCATTTGGCGGAAAAAAGTGTGTAGCAGAAGCAAAGAAACGATTGGGCCCGATCTTGGCGGCGTTTACACGCACAGGTGCCGAACCATCGTCCCAGTTAATGTCAAACTGAATGGTTCCTGCCTCGTCAATATTATTGATGTCGATTTCGATTACGCCGGGTGTGATGGGGCTGTTGGCGCAGATGGTCCCGTTGTCGCGGTTGGCAATAGAGCCTGTGAAGATACCCGTTCCGTCCGCACCGTTACAGCCTTGCGAAAACGCCTCAAAAGAAACCAGATTGAGTGCGGAGACAATAAAAACAAGCCAAAAAAATGGTCGACGTAGAAGTTTAGGCATACGCAAATGCGTTTAAAAACTGCGAATTAACAGGTGTTGCCGATTAAGCCAAAGACTTACCTTTTCCTAAACTATAGACAACCCTGTATCCCTATTAAAAAATCAAAGTAACCCAACCAGGTTAAAAAGTGTCCTTTTCCAAATTACTTCTGCTGATGCCGGCCTTGACTTGCAGGCCGGTCGTTGCCGGTCTCTATAGCACGGAAAAAAATTGCGCTCATCCCTTCAACCCTGCGAAGTGTCCACGCGAAGCCCGCTCACATACTCCACCCAACGTCAACGACGCAGACAAAAAGCAAAGGTAGTAAGTTTTGGCAAACGGCCGACCGGGGCCATCGGCAATCCGGCAAGCTCCCGATACAGCCGTTGAATTCCCCGCGGGATTCGGGAAAACCTTCAGAATAATCCCTTGTAGTTTGAACCGATACCCCTACCTTTGCCCCCGATTTTTTACGCCTTTTTCAGATCTATGTCAACCACTGCCAAGTATATCTTTGTTACCGGAGGCGTTACATCCTCCCTCGGAAAGGGCATTATCGCCGCCTCCCTGGCCCAATTGCTCCAGGCGCGCGGTTTTAAAGTCACCATCCAGAAATTCGACCCCTACCTCAACATCGACCCCGGCACCCTCAACCCCTACGAACACGGGGAATGTTACGTGACCGACGATGGGGCCGAAACCGACCTTGACCTGGGCCACTACGAACGCTTCCTCAACGTTCGCACCTCCCAGGCCAACAACGTGACCACGGGCCGGATCTATAACAATGTCATTACCAAGGAGCGGAAAGGCGAATACCTCGGCAAAACCGTCCAGGTGATCCCCCACATTACCGACGAGATCAAGCGCAACATCTTCCTGTTGGGCGAGAGCGGCGAATACGATTTCATCATCACCGAGATCGGCGGTTGCGTGGGCGACATCGAATCCCTTCCTTTTATTGAAGCGGTACGCCAGGTGAAATGGGAACTGGGGCCCAACAGCTCCATGGTGATCCACCTGACGCTTATCCCCTACCTGAAGGCTGCTAAAGAACTGAAAACCAAGCCCACACAGCACTCCGTGAAGGAACTGCTTGAAGCGGGGATCCAACCCGATATACTTGTCTGCCGTACGGAAATGCCCTTGCCGATGGATATTCGCAAGAAAATGGCCCTTTTCTGTAACGTACACCTCAATTCCGTTATCGAAGCCATGGATGCCGACACCATTTATGATGTGCCGATCCTGATGCGCAAAGAGAAACTGGACGAGCGCGTGCTCGCCAAACTGAAGGTGGCCTCCAAAGAAGAACCGGATCTGGAGCAGTGGAAGAACTTCCTGGGCAAGCTCAAAAACCCCGTCAACGAAGTGACGGTCGGACTCGTTGGTAAATACGTGTCCCTGCCCGATTCCTATAAGTCCATTGCCGAGGCGTTCGTACACGCCGGGGCGGAGAACGATTGCAAAGTGAACGTAAAATGGATCTCGTCCGAAGAGGTGACGAAAGATTCCGTGGAACACATCTTGAAAAACCTGGATGGCGTATTGGTAGCGCCCGGATTTGGCGAACGCGGCCTCGAAGGAAAAATTGAGACCATCCGCTATGTGCGGGAGAATAAGGTGCCGTTCTTTGGCATCTGCCTGGGCATGCAATGCGCCGTGGTGGAATTTGCCCGCAATGTGCTGGGTCTGGAAGCCAGTTCCACGGAGCTGAATCCCAAGACGAAGAATCCCGTGATCGACATGATGGAGGAACAGAAAAAGATCACCATCAAAGGCGGCACCATGCGCCTGGGGTCTTATGACTGCAAACTCAAAAAGGGCACAAAAGCCTATGCCGCCTACGGCGAGAGTCTGATCCACGAACGCCACCGTCACCGGTATGAGTTCAATAACAAGTACCTCGATCAAATGGAGCATGCCGGCCTCAAGGCCGTGGGTGTGAACCCCGAATCGAACCTGGTGGAAGTGGTTGAATTAAAAGACCATCCGTGGTATGTGGGCGTTCAATACCACCCCGAGCTGAAAAGCACGGTCCTGAACCCGCACCCCCTGTTTGTAAAATTTGTAGAAGCTGCGCTTGAGCATAAGAAAATAAAAGCCTGACCCTTCTCGTCTCTTCCCTTGCGCCTTTGCGAGATCCTGAATATCGCGAAGACACAAGACGCCAAGAGAGGGCGCTAAGGTCTGTCATCTTGAAAATTGAAACACGAACGTAGAAATGGATAGAAATTCCGCCATTGGCATTACTTTGATCGCAGCGTTATTGCTGGTTTACTTTTATTGGTTCTCGCCCGCGCCCAAGCCTGTGGCTCAGAACGTGGAGCCAACCGTCCAAACCGAAGCAAAAGCGGATACGGTAAGACGACTTGAAGCCGTTCCCGACAGCGTGCTGGCCGCCAAGTATGGCGACCTCTCCACCGCTATGAAAGGCGAAGAGACCTCTACCCTATTTGAAAACGAAGACCTGAAAGTGACCTTCAGCAACAAGGGCGGTCTCATCCGCGAAGTGGAGCTGAAGAAGTTCAAGACCTACAGCCAAAAGGCATTGAAGTTGATGACACCCGATGCTTCAACCTTCAAACTGAAAACCATTTATCAAGGCAAAGACCTTGACCTCTATGGTTTATACTACACGCTGAGCCAACGCAAGAACGCCGACAGCACCGAAGTAGTTTATACCGTCGCGCTGGCCAATGGTGCAAAGATCGAGCAGATCTACAGCATCCCGGCACAAGGCTATGAGATCGGCTACAAGCTGCGCACCGAAGGACTGAACGAGCAACTCGCTGGCGAAAACCTGGCACTCCACTGGACCAACATTGTGCGGCCCATTGAAAAAGATCTGGCCGATACCCGCATCAATACCACCATCTCCTACTATACCGACGCCGACGGCTTCAAAGAGCTGAATCAGCGTTCGAAAGACAAAGAGTCGGCAGCCGTCGCCCAGCCGTTGAAATGGGTGACCGTGAAAGAGAAGTTCTTCCTCTCGGCGATCATCGCGAAGACAGCTTTCGCAGGCGGTAATGTAGAGACCTCCATCGACAATGCCGACAGCTCCGTGGTGAAGCATGCCAACATCGACCTTCAAATTGCGAAGAGTCAGCTTGCCGCCGGCAAAGCCGATTTCAAATTCTACTTCGGCCCCAACGACTACAAGAAGATCGGCAAAGTAACGGAAGGTTTCCGCAAGAACGTGTACCTGGGCTGGCCTCCCGTGTACTGGATCAACAAGTTTGTCATTTTCCCGGTGTTCCATTTCCTCACGGGCATCATTTCCAACTATGGTCTGATCATCATCATTCTCGTGTTGTTGCTCAAGCTGGTATTGTTCCCGCTTTCATATAAGTCCTACCTCAGCATGGCCAAGATGAAAGTGCTGAAGCCGGAACTCGACGAGATCAAGGAGCGCGTCGGCGACGACATGACCAAGGTGCAACAGGAACAGATGAAGTTGTATTCCCAAGTGGGCGTCAATCCCATCAGCGGTTGTATCCCGGTGTTGCTGCAGATGCCATTGATCTTCGCCATGTTCTATTTGTTCCCCGCCAGCATCGAGTTGCGCCAACAGCCTTTGTTGTGGGCGGAAGATCTTTCGACCTACGATTCGTTGATCCGTCTTCCGTTCGTAGTGCCCTTCTTAGGCAATCACCTGAGTCTCTTCACCCTGTTGATGACGGCCTCGACGCTGATCTACACCTGGCAAAACAACCAGATTTCATCGGTTCAGGGACCGATGAAATCCATGTCCTACATCATGCCGCTGGTGTTCCTGTTCGTTTTGAACTCGTTCTCTGCGGGCCTCACTTTCTACTATTTCATTTCCAACCTGGTGACGTTCGCACAACAAGCCATCATCAAACGGTTTGTGGACGAGGACAAGATCCGGGCGATCATGGAAGAAAATAAAAAGAAAAATGCATCGGGTGGCGGCAAGAAATCCAAGTTCATGAGCAAACTGGAAGAAGCGATGAAGTCCAGCGAAGAAGCTCGCCGCAAAGCGGAAGAGGAACGGAGGAATAAGAAAAAATAAATACTCGAATCGCGCCGAGTGGATACCTCACATACAAAAATGTGAGGTATTTTTTTTGCCTTCGCATTTTGGAATGAGTGTCGCTTGGTGCAGACGCGGTTGGGCCTTCGCGCTTTTTTTACTTATCTTATATGCGATCCATGCTGATATCCCCCTTTATGGGCAAGTGCATTTTTTTGGTCCTGGCTTTTGTCCTCGCGCTGTCCGACTGCCGGGCACAATTTGCTTCTGTGGAAGACAGCCTGGAGACTTTGCTACCGCGTCTGCGCGGGAGGCGGTTGGCCGACGCGGTCAATGCCATCGCCGAGGAAAACATCCACTCCGATCTGGACAAGCTCGATCGCTATGCGGATTGGGCCGACAGTCTTTCAAATGACATCCACTATCCCGAAGGATCGTTGCTGGCACAGGTCATCAAAGGTTTTGGCCTTTACTGGCGTGGGCGCCTGGCCGACGCCAACGCCGTATTTCAGGAAGCGTATCCCAAGGCGCTGGCGCTGCAATTCACCAAAGGCATTCATATGAGTCTGAACGGTCTCTTCATCACTTCCCTTCGGATGGGTAAGGTGAAAGAACCGGATAATTATATTCAATGGGGATTGCAGCACGCAGGAAGAATTTCCGATCCGATCGAAAAGATTTTTTATACCATTCAGTGGAATGACGACCGGGCGACGTATTACTCGAACCTCCACGAATTTTCCAGGGCCCGGCAACTGATGAACGACAACCTCGCCTATGCCCGGCGTTATCATGCCGGCGCATTTTCGTTAGGCACTTGTTTGCTCAGCCTGGGTAGATTGAATGATCTGAAACGCCACACGATACCGGCCATCGATCACCTGGAGCGCGCCATGGAGCAATTCAAGATCGCTCGCAGCCGTCATTTTTATATGGCGTGTCAATTTTATCTGGCCAGCGTCTATGTCTTGGATGGTCAGATGGAAAAAGCCATCCAGATCTATGAAGGGCTGATCGCCGACACGGAAAAACGGGGCTATAAGATCGGGATGGCCAATGCCTACATCGACTTGGCGGACCTCTATGTGAACCAGGGAAAATTTGCCAAGGCCATCACGCTGCAGATGAAAGCCATCCAATTGTTCCAGGAGCTTAACCGCGTCACAATGCTGATGAGCACCTGGGAAGCGCTCGGCAAAACGTACATGAAACTGGGCAATTATCCGCAGGCCATTTTCTATTTCCGCCAGGCCATCGACGTATCGAAAAACAACAACCCGACGGAGGCTTATGCAGTGTTGTCGGAGCTTTATATTCTGCTAAGCCAAACATCACTGCAGTTGAACGACCCGACAGAAGCGGGGCGTTACGCGCGCATGGCCCTGGCCCTTCCCCTTGAAAATAAAACCATCACCCTCTCCGCACCTTCACTCAACAACATGGCGCGCGTCTACCTGTGGTCTCAAATGCCCGACAGCGCGGCCGTGATCCTGGACACCCTGTCGCGTCACCTCGACAAGTTCGAGTCTGTGCAAGAACAGGCGATCTATTACAACTCCCTGGGCGAACTGCAACGACAACGCCAGCATCATACACAAAGCCTGAACGCTTTTGAAAAAGCGCTGGCCCTGAGCCAGGCGACGCACTATGCCGACAACGAGATGACGGCCCTCAAAGGACTTTACGAAGAACACAAAGCCATGCGACACTCCGACGTGGCCTTGAGCTACCTGAAGACGTATCACGCGATGAAGGACTCCATATATTCCATGGCTACCTCCAACGAGATCACCGACGTCATCATCCAACATCAAACCGCGGAGAAGGACAAGGAACACGCCATCCTGGTGAACAACGAATTACTTCAAAAGGCAGACCTGCGCACACGAAGCATCACGCTGATCATGGTGAGCGTGGTGCTGTTGTTCGTTTTTTTGCTGGCGTTGGTGCTCGTCCGTGCCAACAAGATCAACCGGAAAAACAACCAGGTGCTCCACGACAAGAACCAGGAGATCGCCGTGCAGAACGAGGAGATCACATCGCAAAATGAAGAGATCGAATTGCAGCACAACCGCCTGAAGCAATCGTTGCATGATCTGAAATACACACAGACCATGTTGATCCACTCGGAAAAAATGGCGTCGCTGGGGCAACTCACCGCCGGCGTGGCACACGAGATCAACAACCCGGTAAATTTTATTTCAAATGGTGTGGAAGGACTGATCCAGCAAACCGAAATCCTTATCTCCGTCTTGCAGCAATACGAAGCCGCCGCCCCACAACTGCCGCCGGAAAAAAGAGCGCTGATCGCCGCCCTGAAAAAAAAACTGGGATTCGACGACACGCTGGGTGATATTCAGGACCTGACCAAACTGATCAAGACGGGTGTGGATCGCACCACGCACATCGTGAAAAGCCTGCGGACCTTTTCACACGAAGGACAAAAGGCCTTTAGCAAGATGAACCTGAACGAACAACTGGAGGCCACGCTCATCATGACCCAAAGTGAAGTTAAAGGCCGCATTGACGTGGTGCGTGACTATGATCCCCAATTGCCTTTGGTGGAGTGCAACATCGGCGAGATCAACCAGGTGTTCATGAATATGATCATGAACGCCATCCAGGCCATCCGTGAAAAGGGAACGATCACCGTCACCACAAAACAGCTCACTACTGAGCGAAACGTTCGGGTAGAGATCGCCGACACTGGTCCGGGCATTCCCAGCGAATTGAAACACCTGATCTTCGACCCGTTCTTCACCACCAAGGAAGTGGGCAAAGGCACGGGACTGGGACTGGCCATTTCCGCCACCATCGTCGAAAAGCACCATGGACAGATCACAGTCGAAAGTGAAAAAGGACAGGGTGCCCGCTTCATCATTGTGCTTCCCATAACACAGCCAGCAACCGTGACGCGGCTCGCGCCGGACGTGGAATGAAACGCGCTAATCCATATAAGGTGACTGCCCGCGCCCCCTCACATCACCGGCCTATACAACGGTGTGTTTACCTGATCCTTCTCCTAATGCTCTCTGCTCCCAGCTACGCACAATTTGTTTCCGTGGAAGACAGCCTGGAGGCACGGCTGCCGAATCTTCACGGCAAAGCGTTGGCCGATGCTTACAATATCATTGCCAAAGAAAATGTTTACTCCGACCTGGACAAGCTTGACCGGTATGCCAACAAGGCCGACAGTCTCTCGCAACGGCTTGGGTATGCGGAGGGCAGATTGTATTCGCGGATCTATAAAAGCCACGCCGTCTATTGGCGTGGGCATTTGCCGGAAGCACAGGAACAATACGAACGGGAATATTCGGAAGCGCTCGTCTTGCATCTGAGCGAAGCCGTTTACCAAAGTCTGGGTGGATTCTTTATTGCATCGTTGCGACAAAACCAGATCTCAAAAGCCTATGCCGCGCAACAGGCCGGCTACCGGTTTGCCCGACAGTTGACGGATGAACGGGAACGGGACCATTACATTATTGAGTGGAACATCCTGTCGTATAACTACGACATCCACATCAATGCGTTTGCCAAAGCCCGCAAGAACCTGGAGGAGAACCTGGCCTATGCCGAACAACACCGTGCGGGACACAGGGCTTTGGGATTGTCTCTTAAAACACTGGGCGACTGCGAATCCAGCGTCAATCATTACCGTTCGGCCATCGATTACCTGGGGCGTGCCCTGGAACATTTGCGGATAGCGCGCGAGCGGCATCACTATCTGGCCACGCTTTATGTTCTCGCCGAAATTTATGGCATCAGCGGCGAACCTGAAAAGGCCATAAAACTTTATAAAGACCTCGCCGCCCAGGCCGAACGACGCGGCTATAAAATGGGCGTAGCGGAGGCGACCGGAAGTCTGGCAGATCTGTATTTCCGGCAAGGAAAGTTTGCCCAGAGCCTGGGTCTTCAGCTAAAAGCTATCGAAATCTACGAAGGGATTCAACGCCATCTCAAGTTATTGTATGCACGGAAGGACCTGGGAAGAACGTACATGAAGCTGGGTGACTTTCAAAAAGCCATTTCCAATTTCAAACAAGCCTTGACACACGTTCATGATCCCATTGCGGGTGAGACCTTTGACGCCGTGACGTCGACCTACATCTTATTAAGCCAGAGTTCTTTTCTGCTGAACAACCGGCCGGAAGCGTTCCAATACGTACGTAAAGCACTCAACGTTGAAAAAGTAGGGCTCGAATTTCCGGTTCGATCCCTCAACCATATGGCAAATCTTTACCTGCAATGCCAAATGCCCGATAGTGCCTCCCTTCCACTGGCCACCCTAACTGAGAACCTCGCCAGGATCGAATCCAGCGAAGACCAGGCAAACTATTTCAATACACTGGGCGAATGGCGCCTGCAACGGATAGACTACGGGCCAGCACACCAGGCATTTTCGAACGCCCTGACCGTTGCCGGCGATTCGCACTATGCCGATGCTCAACTCGCGGCGCTTGACGGACTGCGCCAGGTTGAAGAAGGGCGGCACCGCAGCGAAGCGGCACTCGCCTACCTGGAGACCTACTCCACCCTGAAAGACTCCATCTATTCGATGGCGACGTCCAACGAGATCACGGATATTATCATCCAATACCAGGCCGCCGAAAAAGACCGCAAGATCGCTTTGCTGAAGGATCGCGAACGTCTGCAGGCTGCGGAACTTCGCACCCGTGGCATTACTTTGTGGCTGGTCAGCGCCGTGCTGGTCGTGGCTTTTGCACTGGCCGTTGTGCTGGTCCGCGTCAACCGGATCAATCGGAGAAACAGCCGGATATTGCTGGACAAAAATCTGGAGATCGCCGCGCAAAACGAGGAGATCCGGTCACAAACCCAGCAGATCGAACTCCAGCGCGACCGGCTGCAGGAGTCGGTGCACGAACTGCAACACACACAAGCCATGCTGATCCACGCCGAAAAAATGGCATCATTGGGTCAACTCACGGCTGGCGTGGCCCACGAGATCAACAACCCGGTGAATTTCATCTCCAACGGCGTGGAGGGCTTGACGCAACAAATCGAGATCCTCGTTGCCGTGTTGAAAGGGTATGAAACGGTCATCACCCCTTTGCCTTCCGAAAAATATGCCGTGTTGAAGGGAATCCATGACGAAAGACAACTCGCCGAGACGCTTGCGGACTGCGAGGCACTGACGAAATCGATCAAGACCGGCGTGGCTCGCACGACCGAGATCATCAAAAGCCTGCGCACGTTCTCGCATGAAGGTCAGAAAGGCTTCAGCCATGTGAACCTCAACGAGCAACTGGATGCCACGCTGCTGATGACGCAAGGCGAGATGAAGGATCGTTTCGTGGTCGTAAAGGACTACGACCCGGAGCTTCCGAAGGTAACGTGCAACATCGGCGAGATCAACCAAGTGTTCATGAACATCATTTTGAACGCCATCCAGGCCATGCATGGCAAAGGTACGCTCACGGTCATCACCCGCACGCAACGGGCGGCCGGGCGTCAGAAAATCTTTGTGGAGATTGCCGACACGGGGCCGGGTATTCCGCGGGAGCTGCGGCACAAGATCTTCGATCCGTTCTTCACAACGAAGGAAGCGGGTAAAGGCACGGGTTTGGGGCTGGCCATTTCGGCCACCATCATCGCCAAACACCATGGCGAGATCAGGATAGACAGCAATGAAAGCTTGGGCACGCGATTTACCATTGTACTACCCGCCACACAACCTCTGGCGACCGCACAAGCTTTACAGGATTTGGATGGATAACAAAACGCCTGTTGAAAGTTAAGAGCTTAAAATTTCCGGATAATGAATTCCACGCGCCGGTTGAACTGCCGGGTCTCTTCTGTGTCGTTGCTGGCGATGGGCTTGGAGCCGCCGTATCCTTTGCCTGTGATGCGTTTACTTTCCACTCCTTTCGAGATGAGATAGGCGCGCACTTTATCGACGCGAGCTTGCGAGAGCTTCACATTTTGCGCGGGGATGCCCCGGTTATCGGTGTGGCCGGCCAGCTCTATTTTTACTTTTGGATTGGTCTTTAAGAAAGAAACGACGAGATCCATTTCCGGGTACGATTGCGTGAGCAGATTGGTGGTGCCTTGTTCGAAAAGGATGTCTTTCAGGTTCACCGTCACGCCCATCGCCACGGGCTGAAGTTTAAAATTCATTTCCAGCTCCTTCATTTCGTAGGTATTCACATTCAGCTTTTCCATGGTGCTGATGTAGCCGGGAGCTTCAATGGTGATGTTGTACTCGCGGGTGGACGGGATGAGGATAGCGTAGCCGTTGCCCACGGTGGCTTGCACGGTTTCCGATTGTTCCGGAGAATAAAAAAGTACACTCGCTTGCAGATTTTCCCCGGTTTTGGAACTGGTCACTTTGCCGTGGACGCGGATGCGCTGGTCCTCGTTGAAGGAACGCGACAGGGGAACGATCTTGGTCACCGTATCGGGTGCGTTGTGCACGGAGGCGACAATGGTGCTATCCCTGTGGATGGGGTCGTTGGAAATGAACAGTTCGATGTTGGCGTAGCCGTCGCTGTTGTGCGTGCTGGTGTAAATCGAAAATCCGGCGTGGTCGTAGTTGCGGAAATACTCTTCGCGGCCTTCCGTGTTGAAAGGCGAGCCCAGGTTCACCGGCGTGGTCCACGCGGTCCAGGTGTCATCGAGACGGCTACTGGAAAAGATGTCAAAGCTGCCATAGCCTTTGCGGCCATTGCTGGCGAAATAGAGGGTCTTGCCGTCGGCGCTCAGCGAGGGGCTCAGTTCCTGGAGTTGGGTGTTGATAGTGCTCCCCAGGTTCCGGGGTTCCGACCATTTGCCATCAGCGCCGCGCAATGTCACATAAAGATCTTCCACACCGCGGGTGCCATAGGTCTCGGCGGAATACACAAAAACCGATTGGTCAGCGGAAACAAATCCGGCCAGGATATCCGATTTGTTTTGAAAATAGGGAATGTTGATGTTCTCGGGTCTGGACCAACCGTTGCCGGTGTTGCGCGAAACGGCGATGCCTTGCGTCCGCGAAGTGTTTCCCGAAGGGTCGTAGTGATTGACGAGAAAGAGCTGGCTTCCATCGGCAGAGAATCCGGCGACGGCATTGTATCCTTTGTCGTTCAGGACCGGACCGGCATGCACCGGTGCCGACCATTGCCCGGTTTCCGTGAGCACCGACACCCAGATATCACCCGGATCCTTTATGCCACCACTATTCGCCGGATGACCGGCCACGGTAATATAGAGACTCCTGCCGTCGGGACTGACGACGGGGTTCAGCTCGTCTTTTGGTGTATTCACCAGTTGGAGGGACTGACGCGTTAATGGCTGTGCGGAAAGGGTTTGGAGGACGCTATAGAACCCGATAACTAGAATTGCTCTCATGAAATTTTCAAAACAAAGCTGCAAATATACACAGACCCCCCTGGATCCCCCCTACCACCCGTATATTCTCAGGCTACTTGCTTACCCAGCGGTTTCCTTTTAGTGTAAAGCGCCAGGGAAGTTTCGCGTCTTCGCCGGCATAGTCGATGCCGATGCGAGGACTGGCTTCAATATTCTTCGAGGGGGTCTTTCGGCCGAAGTCTTCAATCCAAACTTCGTTATCCAGCAAAAATTTTCCATTCCACTTTCTGTCAATGCCCAATGCTTTGGTCAGTTTGCCGGGACCGGAGGTAAGATGAAATGGGTTGGCCAGTTTGCCCCGGCGCGCCTTCATGATCTCCACACCTTCCAGGGGCTCGATCGCCCGGATCAGCACGGCGTCGGCAACGTCGGGACGGTTGGTGACGACGTTGAACAGGTAGTGCATGCCATAGATCAGGTAGACATAGGTGTGGCCGCCCTTGTCGAACATCACGGCATTGCGCGGCGTCTTTTTAGCACCTTGGGGTCCATAGGCGTGGCTGCCCCACTCCTTCCAGGAGTAGGCTTCCGTCTCCACGATGATGCCACCGGTGACCTCGCCATCGATCCGGGTGTATAAACCTTTGCCCAGCAGTTGGCGGGCGATCTTGACGACGTTCGTCTGTTGATAAAAGCTTTCTGGTAGCTTCATACGGAGACTGATCGGGATGTGAAAAGATTGGCTAAATTTGACCGCTAAAATTTAAACAACTAACCTTTTTATACCACCAAAAATCAACCAGCTCATGAAAAAAACTCTAATGATCGTTGCCCTGGCATGTTTTAGCCTCATTACGTATGCCCAGGTGCTTACACCCTCCGCCAGCCCTGCCGGATCGGTGTCTGCGACCGTCGGACTCACTACGGTGAAAGTTGACTACTCCCGTCCACGCGTGAAAGGCAGAAAGATCTTCGGTTCGGATGCCGGCGTGCTCCTTCCCTACGGACAGATCTGGAGAACCGGAGCTAACTATGGCACCAAGATCTCCTTCAGCGATGATGTGAAAGTAGAAGGCATTGCCGTTCCTGCAGGTGAATACCTCATCTTCAGCTGGCCCGGCGCTACCGAGTGGACCGTCGCCTTATACAAAGACATTTCCCTGGGTGGAAACACGGCCAAGTATGACAAAGCCAACGAAGCCGCTAATTTCAAAGTGAAGTCCGAAAAGCTCACCGAAAAGGTGGAGACCTTCACCATCAACGTCGGCGACATCAGCGACGATTCGAAAAATGCCAAGGTTCAACTGGCTTGGGAAAACACTTCCGTGAAATTCGGCATCGCGGTAGACTTCGATGCGAAAGTGATGGAGTCGATCAAGGAAAACACCCAGGTTGATCCGGGTAACTATTTCTCCGCGGCCGTCTATTACCTCGAAAATGGCAAAGACCTGAAGCAAGCCCTGGAGTGGATCAACAAAGCTGCAGCAGCCGACCCTGCCTTTTACATCCTCTACCAAAAAGCCCGCATCCAAAAGGCATTGGGCGACAAAGCCGGTGCTATGACCACGTCTACGGCTTCGCTGGAAGCTTCCAAAAAAGCCGGCAACAGAGACTACCAGAAAATGAACGAGGAACTGATGAAGAGCCTGAAGTAATCGGCGCCTTCCCTATAAAAAACAAAACCATCCTGATCGCTCAGGATGGTTTTTTATTTCTCCCACACATTGGAGAAGCTAGACCTTGTTCAGGTTAAGACATTACTTACTTGCTGCGCGCTTCTTTCTTTGCCTTCTTCTCGGCACGTTTTTCTTTCAGCGTCTTGGTTGGCTGCTTCTTGGTCTCCTTTTTAGCATCTTGTGATTTAGACATAGCTATGTGATTTAAGTGTTCATTTCAAAAATAATCAAAAAGTGAATATCTCAAAATGAGGGAGCCGGAAAGTTGCAAAAAGTAAGAGCAGCCGGTTCAGGTTGGTCGTTGGTATCTTGGCAGGTGCGTTCTTGTGGTTCCGATTGATCGGCTTCATTCATAGATGTGCCGCTTCAACACTTTCTCTACATCGGCATAGAATAACTGCTCGTTACCTTCCGAGAGCGAAGCGGTGTCGGTTTCCCGGATGTGCGTGATGAGTGACCGGTAATGATTCATGTCCACCGGCGTTTGAAGAAGTTCCTTCAGGTCTTTGCGGATAAATTCAACGGCGATGTGCGACAGCTCTCTGATTTTGAACTGCTCGTTCACATACACTTTCAGAAAACGGTCGTCCAGAAAATCTTTCAGGAGATCGTTCCGTACTTTGAGGATGAGTTCGGCAATCGTTTCGTCGGTCCAGCGGGTGTGTTTGATATCTTCCATAGGGTTCATTTGTTCTTGAGGATCCAGCGCATGAGGTTTGTCCACGTAGGATGGTATTGCTCGCGTTTCAGGATGAGGTTCAGCAAGGGCTCGATCTTCTTTTTGCCAAACTCAGCGAAGGCCTGCCGCTCCGAAATGCCACGCGCCTGACTCTGAAAGTAGTGGTTGAAGTCTGCTTTCCACGCGCGTAGATTAAAGGAAAATCGCTGCTCCAGGACTTTCCAGGTCTTCTCCATATGGACCTCTTGAAACTGGCGCGTGATGTCTTGAGGAAGCTTTTCCATAACTAAATACGTTAGTTAATGGATCAAATATACAAACTAATAAAATTAGTATTTACGTGCGGGTGTGATTTATTTTGCCTCTGGAAGCGCAGAAAAAGCCTTTGCACTGACTTTGCGTCTTCTGCCCCTCCAAGGTTAAACCTACAGTTTAAAAGCCTGTCGGCCGATAAGTTTCCACTGGCCCTTCTGCTTCTGCCACACCAGCAACACCCCCAAATTGACCGTCCCAGGCTGACCGTCGTTGTTGGTCTCGCCGCTCAATTTGTGACGCACCAAGGCGAGGTTCTCAGAAACGGTGATGGTCTGGTCGGCAAGCTCGATCGTTTTAAAGTCCGACTTGCCCGTCACGATGGCGTCTACAAAGGCAGCCTTGTCTTCTATTTTGCCGCTGGAGTGGCCATAGCTCAACGCATCGGCCGTGATCTTTTCCAGGGCGGCTTTGTCGGCGTCGACCATGGCTTTGCGCAGGATTTCCACGGCAGCGGCCACGGCTTTCTGGTCAGCGGTTTGTGCCCGCATTACCAGCGAGCAACCGAATAGCAAAAGAAAAAGGAATGTTCTCTTCATGGTTGTTTGTATTTAATCAAATGAAAGTTGAAACACGTTGATGATCATCGCACTGGGCGCCTGACGTTGTGCTATTGCTTCGGGGTGGTTGCGGGCATCACCGTTTGCAACAAGATCGACAACCCGATGACGACGGCACAACCGATCAAATTATAGAGCAAGTACGCGATGTCTGTCGCCGCATAGCAATATAAAACAATTCCCTCAGCCACGATCGCCGCCCAAAAAACAGCATGCCCGTGCACGCGCTTCACATAGAACGCCGCCAGGAAGATCCCCAATATGGTGCCATAAAAAAGCGATCCCACGATGTTCACGAACTGGATCAGATTTTCGGCAAAGGTTGCCAGCATGGCGAAGATCATAGCCAACAATGCCCACAACACCGTGAACCACCGCGAAGCTTTCAGATAATGTTCCGCCGGCTTCTCTACCTTGTTCGAGCGTTTATAAATATCCATGCACGTGGTCGACGCCAGCGCACTCAACTCCCCTGCCATCGACGACATCGCCGCCGAAAACATCACAGCCATCAGTAACCCGATGATGCCATGAGGCAAGCTGCTGAGCACAAAGTTGAGAAAGATATAGTCGCGGTCTTGCGTTTTGGCACGAGGGATGGCTTGCGCAATGGTGGCCTTCACCGAGTCGCGGATCTCCACCTCCTTGCCTTGTAACAATTTCACCTGGTCGCGCGAAGCATCCACGGCAGTTTCGTCGCCCTCATGGATGGCATTCACCAGTTTATCTACGGCATCACGCTTCTGAGCATAGATCGCATTGTATTCGCCTTCCAGCGATTGCAAGGTGGCGGCCTGCTCCGTTTTCATGGCCCGGTCTTTCAACACACCGTTGTGAAACACGGGAGGCTGCGTGAATAGGTAAAACACATACACCATCACCCCGATAAAGAGAATGATGAATTGCATAGGGATCTTCAACAATCCGTTGAAGAGCAACCCCAACCGGCTTTCGGTCACGGAGCTTCCCCCCAGGTAGCGCGCCACCTGTGATTGATCCGTGCCGAAATACGAAAGAAAAAGAAATGTTCCGGCGATCAGGCCCGACCAGATGTTGTAGCGATCTGCCAGGCTGAAGCGCAGATCCACGAGATTGAGTTTCCCCATTTTGCCCGCGATCTTCACCGAGTCGCCAAAAGTGACGTTGTCCGGCAATAGGTTGAAGGCCAATATCCCCGCCAGGATCATCCCGCTCATGATCACGGTCATCTGCTGGCGTTGCGTGATGCTAACAGCTTTAGAACCGCCCGTGACCACATAGATCACCACCAGGGAGCCGATGAGCATCGTCGTGATGGGAACGGGCCATCCCAAAAGCGTTGACAGGATGAGCGACGGCGCAAACAGCGTGATGCCCGCAGAAAGCCCGCGCAACAAAAGAAAAAGTATGGCGGCCAGCCAACGCGTCTTTAAATCAAAACGGGTTTCCAGGTATTCGTAGGCTGTGAATACTTTCAAGCGATAATAGATGGGCACCATGGTCACGGAAATGATGACCATGGCCAGAGGCAATCCAAAATAAAACTGCAGGAAGCGCATGCCGTCCTCGATGGCCTGTCCTGGTGTGGACAGGAACGTGACGGCGCTGGCTTGTGTGGCCATGATGGATACGCCGATCATCCACCACTTCATGGCGTTGTCGCCCTTCAGGTAGCCTTCCATGGTCTTGGCGCCTCGCGTGCGCCAAACGCCATACAGCACGATGAAGGCCACGGTTCCTCCCAGTACAACCCAGTCGAGATAATTCATGCGAACGATTGGGTTAACCAATAATACAATACCATCTGAACAGCCAGTGCACCCAACACCAGCCAATACCATTGACGCCAGGAGTTAAAAACGGGAGGTTTCTCTTCAGGCTGCATGGTGGTGTATCGGGTTGGTGGAAAATGTTTAGTTGCAGGGACTTCAAAAAAGTAAAGGCTCACTTCGCTTTGGTCGAGGACTTGGTCTTCGTCTTTATTTTCGGGCTCTCGGCTTTTTTTGGTTTGCCCATAGACACCAGGTTGGCGAAAAGTTTATACGCCCCGGCCACGCCTTCGGGAAGTTCCCGGAAGAAAGACAACCCTGTATAGACATAATATCCTTCGCCATAAGGGGCCACCAGCAGGCTGGCATCTTTTGGCGTCTCGTTCTTGTCGTTCATGGACAGGATCGCTTCGAACTTTTCGTCCCACTTGCCGGGAAAATACAAGCCCCGCTCCTGCACCCATCCGGTGAAATCACGGTCTGTTATTTTATTGGGCGTGTTCAGCACGGCGTGTTCCGGTTTAAGAAAGCGCACGGTAGCATCTTCTTCCGTCACGCGGTCGCGCGAAAGTGTGAGCGGATAAGGAGCGAATTTGTCGGTTTCCAAATCGTTGTTCACGTTGTACTGCACCACCAGCGTTCCGCCTTGCTTTACATAGTCGAGCAATACCGGCATAAAAAAAGGTGCCCGTGTGTTGGTGTTCATGATGCGGACACCCAGCACCACCGCGTCGACGCGTTTCAAATTCTCGGACGTTATTTCTTCGTTCTTCATTTCCCACACATCGTACCCCATCGTGCGCAAGCCTGCCGGCACATCGTCACCCGCACCACGGATGTAGGCGATGGTATGTCCTTCTTTTTTCAGGTTGATGCGCACCAATTTGGCCTGGGCCTTGGGTAGCAAGGTTTGGGTTGGAATATGATCGTAGGCTATCGTCTGCAGGGCCTGGTCGTAGCTTTTACCGTCCACTTCCGCCACCGCTTTTAGCGTGGAAGTGATCTCGTTGCGCGACGGGTACACCGTGAACATTTTCTCATCCTCTTCTCCGCGCGAAGCCAATGTGAAGGGAATCATGGCCGGTTCGGCGCGCCACCCGTCGGGGAGTTGCAGTTTTACATTTCCGGAGAGCGGCTTCTCGCTCGCCGACTTGATCTTCAGCCGGACGTCGCGCGGGTTTTCGTCGCTAAACACGAGCACGTTGTCGGCAAGATTCACAAACACGGGCGGGACAATTTCAAACGGTCGGGACAATTCTCCTTTTACGGGATCCGTCCATTTATATTGGAGGGGCTTGGTGACGATCACCGGCTGGCCTTCCACCGTCAGGTGAAAAGCAAAGCTTATGGCCGGATCGTTTTCCGGTTTGCCGATCAGGTTGGGATTGGTCACGGTAAACAAACCGACGGTGTGCTCCTTTTGCAACCAATAGGGATCGCTATAGCCGGTGCCGGTGGCCACCGCGTGGTTGCGCGTGAACACCAGGGACGCGTTGTTTTCCAACGGTTGGTTTAGGGTGGAATCGACACCCAGCCCGGGGCTTTTGATCCCCGACAGGGTGATGGAAACGGGCGAACGGTTCACCAGTTCAAAGCTCGTCGCAACGTGCTGGCCGGGCGCCACCCAGTATTGGTCGGCCGTTACTTCGATGAACACACCCGCGCAGTCGACGATGAGTTGTTCCACTTCTGCCAGTTTTCGATCCCGCCACACGCCCGGTTGCAATGCGGTGATGGCCTGACGGATCTGGAGCAATGCCGCGATGCTGGCGTAAGGTTTCTCCACGTCAAAGTTTTTGATCACGGCGTCCACCAGGGGTTGTATTTTTTCGCCGCCTTTCAGCCGGCTCCAGGTAGTGTTCACGCCTTCAAAAATATCTTTCTCTGCCCGCTCTCCTTTCATGTACTCCAGGAATTCCTGTTGTTGTCCACGCATGCCTTTCGACCCGAAGCCCTGACTTTTGTGTTGGCTCCGGCTCACGGCCGCGATCTCGGAGAAGGACTCACCCAAAAGCGGGCTGAAGCCGCCCACATTCAGCGTGACGATGCCCGGGGTGTTTTCATTGATGGTCGAGTTCCACCAACGTCCGGTGTTGGTATATAAACGTTTCACTTGCCAGGTGCCAAATTCGGTGAGCTGCCCCTGAAACATATCGGTCCGTGCCGCAGCCTCGAACGCTTCTTGCGCAAGAATGGCCGACGCCGTGTGATGGCCATGCCCGGCGCGCTCGTCCGGTGGAAAGCGCGTGATGATAACGTCGGGTTGATATTGGCGAAACACTTTCACCACATCGGAAAGGACCTCATTCTTGTTCCAGATGGCGAAGGTTTCGGTGGCAGACTTGGAGAAACCAAAGTCGTTGGCCCGTGTAAAGAACTGGTGGCCACCATCAATGCGCCGCGCCGCCAGCAATTCCTGCGTGCGGATCAACCCCAACAGGTCTCGAATCTCGGGGCCGATGAGGTTTTGCCCGCCGTCGCCGCGGGTCATGGACAGATAGGCGGTTTCCACCTGCCGGTCGTTGGCCATGTAGGTGATGATGCGCGTATTTTCGTCGTCGGGATGGGCCGCTACGTAGAGCACGGAACCCAACACGTTCAGTTTTTTGAGTTGGGCTTTGATGTGCGCGGCATCCGGTGTGGGCTGTTGTTGGGCAAAGGCTATTGCGGGGACAAACAAAAGGCAATAAAATAACCTCCTCATGCGGGTGTCGTGTTGGTGGATGATGCGAATTAACAGAGAAAAATCGATTCGACGCACAGGGATTTATGTAACCTTCAGGCGGCCGCACAATGAGCGGTCAAAATCCGACGAATGACAGGCTGGGTATGACGAAGAACCGTTTTCAGATCTTCCCGCGCTTTTCGCCGTTCACGAGGTAGGTGCCGTCTTCTTCAAAGCGGACCACGATGCGGCTCAGGCTCTTCTTGTCGTCGTCCTGGTAAAGCAGGGTGTATTCATAGGGGCTCACGCGGTCTTTGATGTCATCGGTGTAGCCCAGTTCCAATTTTAATACGGTGGCGGTGTCGACTTTGCGGTTGAGCATGACCTTTTCGTCATTCTTCACCACGCGTACGCGCACTTCGCCTGGTTTCAAGGTCAGGGCTCGCACATTCAGGAACAGGTAAGGCAGCGGCCCCGAGGCTGAGGCCCGGGTCAATTCCTTGTGGGTTTGTTCCATGTCGACCGTGTTCGGGTCGGGCAACGGGCGCGTGCGAAACTCGAAATTGAGTTTGATCTCAAATTCCTCCTTGGTTTTGTACGGCACCTCTTCCTGTACAAAAAGGGAAAACGCAAAAAGGAACGTTGCAAATTTCATGTCGCCGGTGGTGTTTAACGAAGATAGTGATATTAATGCTCAGGGCCTAGCGCGGCACCGAGCTCGACACGCGAAAATGAGGAAAGAAACACAAAGTTAACCAAGTATGCGGGAGGGAATTCCCGCGCCAGTGGCAATGTCATGGAACAGGTCAGCTCACATCACGCGCAACACGTTGAAAAAGGTAAGATCGCCAAGCGTTGGTATGAAAACATAGCGCATAATTTTAATCGACCATAAAAATTTTTCTAAGAACCGTTTTGCTGTAATGACGTCGAAAAAAAGAGGAAAGAATAAACCGCCGGTCATCAATTCTTGCCTTCGCAAAAACAGCGTTACGAATAGCAACCCGATACCGAGTCGATTAGCGTATTTTTCCGAAGTATTACCCGCTTGCCATCCGCAACTTAAAAATTATCGCCCGCTTATGGTCAAAATGACTTTTTGAAATATCTTTGGTTCCCATTTAAACCCTACGACCAAACACCCACACTCCCATGCTGAAAAGAACTTTCCTCACGCCCCTCCTGCTCTTTGTGTTGTTGAGCGTGGCGTCGGCGCAAAAGCAGGTCTATAAACTTACGCCTCTCGCCCTCCAGGATCTGTCGGGATTTAAAACGCCCACCAAAAATTGGCAGATCGTGGGTGATGTTTCGGGAAGCTTCGACAGTCCGACGCTGAAATCACAAAAAGGCGCCGGCGTGCTCCTGAACGACTTCGACGAAGCGCGTTTCAAACCCGAGACCAACCTGTTCACAGCGCTCGAACACGGCGACCTGTACTTGTCGCTCGACTTTATGATGCCCAAGGGCTCCAATTCCGGGATCTACCTGATGGGGCGCTACGAAATTCAGCTCTTTGACAGTTGGGGTGTGAAAGTACCCCACGTGCAGGATTGCGGAAGCATCTACGAGCGTTGGGACGAAGCCCGTCCGGAAGGAAAAAAAGGCTATGAAGGCCACCCCGCGCGTATCAACGCCAGCCTGGCGCCTGGCTTGTGGCAACATTTGGAGATCGAATTCAACCGCCCCCGCTTTGACGAAAATAAAAAGAAGATCACCCCCGCCCGCTTTGTAAAAGTGGTGTTGAACGGCATGGTCATCCACGAGAATATCATCGTCACCGGCCCCACGCGCGCCGCCGCTTTCCAGGACGAGGTCGCCAAAGGTCCGCTGATGATTCAAGGCGATCATGGTCCGGTAGCGTTTCGCAACATTCAATATGCATTGCTGGATGATTTCAACATCAAACTGAGCGATGTGCGATATGAGTATTACGAAGGAAGCTTCCAAGACTTCAAACTCACACCGGACGCACTCGTCAGAAAAGGAAGCGCCGAGGCCATCGACGCCAAGCTGGCCGACAATCCCAACAAACTCGGCCTGGTGTTCACCGGAACACTCGATATCAAAGAGAAATCAGAATATCAATTTATCCTGAAGAAGGTGGGCAAGGCCAAATTGAACCTCGATGGCCAAGACATTGCCGGGTCCGAAGAATGGTTTGACGATGCCGTGGCGTCCCGAACCCTCGACGTAGGCAAGCATACACTCGTAGTGACCTATGTGAAAGGCTCTGCCTGGGGGCCAGCCGGTGTAGGCGTGTTCATCGGAAAGACCAACGCACGACCACAGCCTTTGCATTTAGAAAACTCGCTGCCCGCCATACCGCCGACACCGCTCATCGACGTGAGCGCGGGATTGGAGCCGGAGTTGATCCGCTCCTTCATGTACTACAAAGGGAAAAAGAAAACTCATGTGATCTCCGTGGGCGACCCGGCCGGCATCCACTATGCCTACGATCTCGATCAAGCCGCTGTGTTGCAATCCTGGCGGGGCGACTTCCTGAACGTGACCGAGATGTGGTATGAACGCGGCGAGCCACAAGTTGCCTCCCCGATGGGCGCACCGGTAATGTTGAGTGGACGATGCCCGCTTGCCCTTGTTGCCGACAACAAAGCGGCCCTCCCGGATACGTTGAACGATCGCAAAGACCTGATCTATAAAGGCTACCGCCTCGACGAAAAGCGGTATCCCAAATTCAAATATCAATATGGAAGCATCACCTTCGAAGACTCCTTTCAACCCGACGCCAACGGCCAGGGCCTAGCGCGCACGCTGACGGTGAGCCAGTTCCCCCAAGGCCAGGTGGTCATCGTGCGGTTTGCAGAAGGAAATCAAATCCGGGAGGTTTCCGACAATCTCTATGCTGTGGATGAAGCGTATTATGTTCGCGTCCCCGTCACGGGAAAAACAAAACCATCGATCAGGGTCAATGGCAATAAAAAAGAATTGGTATTGGAATGGGGCGCACCCCTGTCAACTTCTTTAACCTACACACTGATATGGTAACGCTTCAAAACATATTCCTCCCCATGCCATCACACAACGGATCCCCTCTTATGAAAATATTCGCAGGCTTATTCTTTTTGGTGTTTCTCGTTTTCGACGGCAACGCCCAAGCCACACGCCCGCAAGCCGAAGCAGACTATTACGCGCTGAAGACCATCTCCATTCCCGAAAATGTGAAATTGGAAGTTGGCGGTCTGGCCGTATTGCCCGATGGCCGCGTGGCCGTGAGCACACGGCGCGGTGAGATCTGGATGATCGAAAATCCGTACGAGGGCGAACCTCGCTATTCGCGTTTTGCCTCGGGCATGCACGAAACCTTAGGATTGAATTACCGCGACGGCGCATTCTACTGCACCCAACGCGGGGAACTCACCCGCATCACCGACACCGACAATGATGGCCGCGCCGATCTGTTTGAGACGCTCTACAAATTCGACCTCAGCGGCAACTATCACGAATATGCCTATGGCCCCCTGTTCGACAAAAACGGAGACATGTATGTCACCCTCAACGTGGCCTGGATCGGCTATGGTGAAGGACTGGCCAAATGGCACGGATGGTTATTGAAAATCAAGAAAGACGGCACCATGGAACCCATCGCCACCGGTCTCCGCTCGCCTGCCGGCATCATGGTCAATTCTTCCAACGATATTTTCTATGCCGAAAATCAAGGCGACTGGGTTGGATCCGGCCGCGTGACCCACCTGGAGAAAGGCGACTTCGCTGGAAACGCCGGAGGCTTGCGCTGGACAAAAGAACCTGAATCGCCCGTGAAGCTTACCCGCGAGGACCTGGCCAAAGTGGATAACGGTCAGCCCATGTTCGAGGCGGCCAAAGTGATCAAGGAACTGAAGCTGCCGGCAGTGTGGTTTCCTCACACGCTGATGGGAATTTCCACGGCCGACATCCTCGAAGACACGACCCAAGGCGCATTCGGTCCTTTTGCAGGACAGTATTTTGTGAGTGACCAAGGCCATTCCAAGATCATGCGCATGACGCTGGAAAAAGTGAATGGTAAATATCAAGGTGCCTGCTATCCCTTCCGCGAGGGTTTTGCATCAGGGCTCATCCGTCTCCGCTTTGGGCTGGATGGTTCTGTTTTTGGGGGGATGACCAGTCGTGGCTGGAGCAGCACGGGTCCCGAGCTCTACGCCCTGCAACGCCTGGTCTGGACGGGAAAAGTGCCGTTCGAAATAAAAACGGTGCAAGCGCGTCCCGATGGCTTTGAATTAGAATTCACATCGCCCGTGAACAAGACGGTGGCGAAAGATCCGGCACACTATGAATTCAATGGATTTACGTATCACTACCATCACCAATACGGCAGTGAGATCATCAACAGCGAAAAATGCACACTAAAAGGCATCATTGTATCCGACGATGGAAAGAAGGTGCGCGTTGTGCTCGACAATCTTCGCGAGGGCTACATCCATGAGGTGAAACTGACCGACTTCACCGGCGAAAACGGACTGCCCCTGTTACACAATACGGCGTACTATACATTGAATGCTATTCCGTCGGGCGAAAAAGTTACGCTCACCGAAAGCCAGATGGTGCATGCGCACCACGCCATGGCTATGCCTGAAAAGACTCCGGCTGCCTCGCCTGCCAAAACTGCTACTACACCCGCCAAAGCCACGGCCAAACGCCAGTTGAAGATGCCGGCGGATTGGAAACAGCCGGACCAGGTGATTGCCATCGGTACGAAGCCGGGATTGAAATTCGATATTACGGAGTTGCAGGCGAAGGCGGGTAGTAAGATAAAGCTCGTGTTTAGCAACAACGACGATATGACCCATAACCTGGTGCTTGTGGAGCCGGGGGCGGCGAAGGAAGTGGGTGATCAGGCGTTCAACCTGGGGTTGAAGGGGTCGCAGATGAATTATATTCCTAACTCGGCGAAGGTGTTGTTTCACACCAACCTGATTCAGCCGGGGACCTCGGAGACGATTTATTTTACGGTGCCGTCGAAGCCTGGGGTGTACACCTATCTGTGTACTTATCCCGGGCATGCTATGATTATGCAGGGAACTTTGCGGGTGACGAAGTAAGATCAATTTGAACCGCCTCGCCTTCGCTAAAAGCTCCCACCTTCGCTAAAGCTATGGCGGGCAAGACGGCGGGCAAGCAAAGTCAGCGCAAAGGTCTTCGGCTTGGAACTCTATGATTGGTCGGATGGCGGCGTCCTCAACGATACCGATATACGGTTGTTTGTATTTTTTGCGGGTCCAGAGATAGCAGAACATTTGCCGCGGATGCAAAAAAAGGCATGCCGTATTTTAAGGCTCCCGTTTGCCCGGTTCTTCTTTTTGAAGAAAATATTCCTTGGGAGCGGAAACCATGCGCTGTTGCTGGGTGTTGATTTTATCGCAGGCCGGTAAAGATCGTCATTTCCTTTTTTTCTGATGGATGTGAGCTTTAGTGCTTTTTTGCACTTTTTCGAAAGCACCGGTTTTGCGACTTTAGCAATCCTTCAAAACCCACGTTATGTCGTCTTCGCGCATCGACCAACTTGAACAGTTCTACCAGGAAGATCCGACCGATCCCTTCAATCTTTATGCGCTCGCACTGGAACAGCAAAAGCTCGACGGCAACAAGGCCATTGAATTGTTTACCCGCCTCATCAAAGAGCATCCGGAGTACATCCCGACCTATTATCATTTGGGAAGGGCCTACCAGGATCTGGGAAACCGCGACCAGGCGTTGAAAATTTTTATGGCCGGCATCGAGCAAGCCCGGCGTCACAGCGACCTGAAAGCGCTTCGCGAGTTGCACGCGGCGCACCAGGATCTACTTTTCGATATCGAGTAAGATCAATTGGCCAGCGCGCCATCGTCTACCCAGCAAGCAATGAGTTGGATCTCCGCGTCGGTGAGCGACCCTTCTTTCGGCATGCTGCGGTCTTGCGTTTTCAATTTCATGTTCTTGGCGTTGGCCTTTGCGTTTGCAAAAACGCGTAGGTCGGGTCGCGTACCATCATGGCATCCGCTCACGGAGCACTTCGTCTCGATGATCGGTTTGATGTCGTTGGCCCAACTGGTGCCACTGAACCCGCGTGAAATGGTGATCCCCAAATTTACGGTACATCCTGCATTGTCTTTCACCACGATGGTTTGATAGCCTACCGGCAGGCCGGTGAATGTATTGTTTTCCGAAAAATCGGATGTTCCGATGGCAAACAGGTAGGGCGGGTTTCCGCTGGACACTTGTAGGGTAACGGCACCGTTGCTTCCCAGGCACGAATTGTCATCCGTGATGTCGGCGGTGAACGAAAAATCTTGTGCTTTTATGTAAACATTGTCGATGGTGGTGTTGCAGGCGTTGGCATCCGTCAGAACGATGGTGTAGAGGCCGGCGGGCAGGTTATTGAACTGGCCGTTGTCCTGGGTTGGGCCGTTTTTGATGGAAAATTGGTAGGGTTCCTTTCCCCCACTGCCAAATACTTTCAGGCTGCCGTCGGGCACGCCGCATTGGCTGGCGTTCACCACCGTGCCCAGGCTTAGGATGAGACCGGACTTTTCACAATCCACCGGGTCTTCATCATTCGAGCAGGCCATCACACCAAAGGCCACGGCCAAGCCAAACCAAAACTTTTGCATGTTCCTATTGATCAACAGACAAAGGTAAGGAGAAGCACCGTATGAAACCCGGGGTTGCTTTGGCGGAATCGTAGGTTGAACGAAAAATTCGGCAGCTTAGAACGGCGTCTCGTCGTCGTCGCGCATGGGCGGCAACGCCGGGGGTTCGCTGTCGGGGTTAAACGTATTGAGGCGGCTTTCGCGGGTGATCATGCCCGAGAAGGGGTTGTCGTAGGACGACATCGGCGCATCGAGGTCGCCAAACTTGGTGTACTTGCCGATGAACTTCAGCTTCACACTGCCCACCGATCCGTTCCGGTGTTTGGCAATGATCACTTCGCCCATGCCCTGTGTGGGCAGGCCTTCTTCGTCGACGGTGATCTTATAGTATTCGGGCCGGTACAAGAACATAACGATGTCGGCATCCTGTTCGATGGAACCCGATTCGCGCAAGTCGGAAAGTTGAGGGCGTTTGTCGCCACCGCGGGTTTCCACACCCCGGCTCAACTGGGACAGGGCCAGCACAGGTACACTCAATTCTTTTGCGATACCTTTCAGCGCCCGCGAGATGGAGGCGATCTCCTGTTCGCGGTTACCGCCCTGGTCGCCCCGCATGAGCTGCAGGTAGTCGATCACGATGATCTGGATGTTGTTCTCTGCTTTCAAGCGACGGCACTTGGCGCGAAGTTCCAACACGGAAAGCGCGGGGGTGTCGTCGATAAAGATCGGGGCGGTGGCCAGTTTGTTTGTTTTGTGTACCAACTGGGTCCACTCGTGATCGGCCAGGGTACCGCGTTTTATTTTCTCGCCTTCCAGTTCGGCTTCGGCTGAGATCATCCGGTTAACCAACTGGATAGACGCCATTTCCAACGAGAAGATGGCTACGGGAACTTTGAATTCCACGGCCGCATTGCGCAACGCCGACACCACGAAGGCGGTCTTACCCATACCGGGGCGGGCGGCAATGATGACGAGGTCTGACTTCTGCCAGCCGGACGTCATGCGGTCCAGTGCGGTGAAGCCGCTGGGCACACCGGTCAAGCCGTCTTTGTGTTCTTTTAAGGATTGAAGTTCCTGGATCGCCCGCGTCATGAGGTTGCGCATGTTGTCGTAGTTCTTGCGCAGGTTGGAGTCGGAGATCTGGAAAATGGATTGTTCGGTTTTGTCGAGCAGCTCGAACACATCGGTCGTATCTTCGTAGGCATCGTGCTGGATCTGCGACGACACCTGGATGAGTTCGCGCTTGATGGCCATCTCCATGATGACACGTGCGTGATACTCGATGTTGGCTGCCGAGCTCACTTTGGACGTAAGCTCCGCAATATAGTAAGCACCCCCAACCAGCTCGATCTTGCCGGACTTGCGCAGTTGGTTCACCACGGTACGCATATCGACGGGATCGGAAGACTTGAAGAGTTCGACGATGGCGGAATAGATTTCCTTGTGGGTCTCGCTGTAGAAGTGTTCGGGCTTCAAAAATTCCACCACAGCGTTCAACGCATTCTTCTCCAGCATGAGCGCACCCAACACCGTCTCTTCAAGATCAAGTGCCTGAGGGGGCAACTTGCCTAACCCTTCCGAGATCTCTCTGGGAATGAGTTTGTTCGACTTGTTACCGACCCTCAGTGACGTTGATCTTCCTTGCTCCATACAGTGGTTGTTGTACGTGTTTTCTTTGTAAAGGCGACAAACGTACAATCATTACGAATCAGTCTGCCCACAACTTATACACAATTCACTAACAAAGTAAATGTTAATAAATTCCAAACGACACTTTACCGGAAAGATTGTTGTGTGAAGCCTGTGTGAAGCAGCGAACAGACAGTGAGGACTTTCAAACGCCAAACATTTTTAGTTACTTTAACCGGAATTTTTTTTCGATGCAGCAAAAGAAGCAAAAGATTCATTTCATCGCCATTGGCGGAAGCGTTATGCACAATCTTGCCATTGCGCTGAAACAAGGCGGGCATGAAGTGAGCGGTTCGGATGATGAGATCGTTGATCCTTCACGGAGTACATTAGCACAACACGGCTTACTGCCTGATACAGAGGGCTGGAACCCCAGTAAAATTAAACCTTCCCTGGATGCCGTCATCCTGGGCATGCACGCCAAAGTGGACAACCCCGAGCTCTTAAAAGCACAAGAATTGGGGCTGCGCATCTTCTCGTTTCCGGAGTATATCTATGAGCACTCCAAGAACAAGCAGCGCATCGTCATCGCGGGCAGTCACGGAAAGACCACCATCACGGCCATTGTGATCCACGTGCTCCACTATTTTAAACATAAATTTGATTACGTGCTGGGCGCCAAGGTGAAAGGCATCGAGAACACCGTAAAGCTTTCGGATGCACCGATCATCGTGATCGAAGGCGACGAGTACTTATCCTCCGCGTTAGACCCCACACCGAAATTCATTCGCTATCAACATCATATCGGCCTCATCAGCGGCATCGCCTGGGATCACTACAACGTGTTTCCCAACGAAGAAGAATACGTAAAGCAATTCGATCTCTTCGCCGACGCCACACCCAAAGGTGGCATCCTCATCTATTGTGAACAGGATTCCATGGCCCTCATGATCGGCAAGAAAGAACGCGTCGACACGTTGGAGCTCAGTTACAAAAACCATCCCCACACATCCGACAACAACGGGCAATTCTTTCTCACCAACGGCAAGGAGCGTTATCCCATCAAGATCTTTGGCAGTCATAATTTCCAGAACATCAGCGGAGCCAAGGAGATCTTGAAAAAGATCGGCATCACGCCCGAGCAGTTCCTGGAAGCGATCACCAGCTTTGAAGGCGCCGCCGGCCGGTTGCAGAAGATCAAAGAGTACGCATCCACCTCGGTGTATAAAGACTTTGCACATGCACCTTCCAAGGCCAAAGCCACGGTGAAAGCATTAAAGGAAATTGCGCCTTCGCGTGATTTAGTGGCTGTGTTTGAGCTTCATACGTTTAGCAGTCTCAACAAGAAATTCATTCCTCAATACAAAGACAGCATGAAAGCTGCCCAGCAGCAGATCGTATACTTCAACCCCGAAAAAATGAAAGCCAAGGGAATGGAGGTCCTCACGGAAGATGAGATCCGTAAGGCGTTTAATGCTCCCGGTCTTTTGGTTTTTCAGGACAAGACGGCGTTGGAGAATTTCCTGCTCCAGCAATCCTGGAAGAACAAGAACTTGCTGTTCATGAGCTCGGGCCAATTCGGCGGACTGGACATCCCTGCACTGGCCGACAAACTCCAGGTGTCCTAAAAAAACGGACACATTTTTTTACTTCTTCACCGCCCCTCATGAAACTGAATTTACGGAACCCGCTTTGCTTTTTCGATCTCGAGACCACCGGCATCAACATCACCCAGGACCGCATCATTGAGATTGCCGTCATCAAGCTGATGCCCAACGGTGAAACGATCCACAAGTCGAACGTGCTCAACCCCGGCATTCCCATTCCGGCCGAAACCTCGGCTATTCACGGGCTGCGGGAGGAGGATGTGAAAGACAAGCCCACCTTCAAAGAAGTGGCCAAAGACTATGCCCGCTTCTTCGACGGCGCCGACCTGGCCGGCTTCAACATCCTGAAGTTTGATGTGCCCATGCTGGTCGAAGAATTCCTGCGCAACGACATCGAGTTCGACTACCACCGTAAAAAGATCATTGACGCCCAGAAGATCTTTCATCTCATGGAGAAACGGACGTTGGGTGCTGCCTACCGTTTTTATACAAACAAGGAATTCGAAAACTCGCACACCGCCGAGGCGGATACCCAGGCCACCATGGAAGTGCTGCTGGCACAAGTGGAGCGCTATGAAGGCCAGGAAGTGACCGATGGCCTCAACCGCAAGATCGGCGAGATCAAAAACGACATCGAAGCACTCCACAAGATCACCTCCACCGGGATGGTGGATTTGGCGGGCCGCATGATCTTTAATCAAAAGGGGGAAGAGATCTTCAATTTCGGCAAGCACAAAAACAAGGTGGTCACCGACGTGTTCAAGATCGAGCCACCCTACTACGAGTGGATGATGAATGGCGACTTCCCGCTCGACACCAAGCGCAAGCTCACCGAGATCAAGCTGCGCGGCTTCCGGAAATAATTCAGTGTGCGCTTTCTTTGAACCGCTTCTCTCCCGCCCTCACTTCCAACGGCAGATTGTTGGCTGCCGGCGGGATGGGACACGAAAACCTGGGGCTATAGCTGCACGAAGGATTGTAGCATAAGTTGAAGTCCACGACCACCTCCTCCGACTTTGGTATTTTGAAATCGATATACCGGCCCACATCGTAGGTCTCCTCGCCGTTGGTCTGGTCGGTGAAGGGGATGAACAGGTAGTCGGCAAACTCCTCGCGCTGAGACAACGCGGGGTTTTGATACACTTCTAAAACATATTCTTTTCCCTGCAGTTCAAAGTGCACTTCGCCATACTTCAGGTATTCGGGCTGGCGCGTCGTGGTGGTTTGCATTTTGAAGAGCACGGGGTTTTCCGTTTTCACGAACGTGGCCTTCACCCGATAGCTAAGATCGATGGGATAGTACTTGAGCCCTTTGAAATGCTTCCGGTCGCGTTTCTCCAGGGGTGACGCATCGGGGTCGCGGAATTCTTTTTCCTGTTTTTGACGATGCTCGTTGATCTCTCGCCGGGCGTCATCGTCGGTTTGGGCTACACTATAAAATGATGCCAGGGTCAGCAGCGCGATGGCTACTGACCTTGGCATGATTGATTTTCTTACAGGGGGGGTCATGACGGAACGGTTTCTACTTTCGGTAAGTCAAGGCTTCGGGGATCCAGCCTTTCAAATCCTGGATGCGGGTAGCATGCGAGGGGTGAGTGGAAAGGAATTCCATGGGCTCGGAACCGCCGCCCATGGAGGCCATGCGTTCCCAAAAAATGGGGGCCTGGTTAGGATCGTAGCCGGCCATGGTCATGAAGATGAGGCCGATGTGGTCGGCTTCGGATTCCTGTTCGCGGCTAAACTTCAAGATCCCCAGGTTGGTGCCGGCGCCAACGGCTTGCATCAGCAACTGCTGACCGCCCGTGGGGTTCTGCCCTAATAACTCGCCGAGGGTTGCCAGGCCGTATTGGGCCACCATCTGCTGGCTCATGCGTTCGCGGCCGTGGTTGGCAATGGCGTGGGCCACTTCGTGCCCCATCACAATGGCGATACCGGTTTCGTCCTTGCAAACCGGCATGATGCCCGTGTAGAAGGCCACCTTGCCACCGGGCATACACCAGGCGTTCACCGTCTTGGGGTCGTCGATGAGGTTAAATTCCCAGGCAAAGCCCGAAAGTTCGGAGGAGAGGCCTTTGCTGGCCATGTACTCTTCCACGGCTTTTTCTATTTTAGCACCGACCTTTTTCACCATTTGGGTTTGCTCCTGGTTGGTGGAGAGAGGTCCTTTTTTGATCACTTCGGCATACTGCTGTGAGGACATCGGGATGACTTCTGCATTGGAAACGAGGCTAAGTTGCTTACGGCCCGTCACGGCCACGGAGGCACAGGCATAGATAACCAAACCGGTAATAGAAAAGATGAATAGCTTCTTTAGCATATGACTTATTTTTGGGTAAAAATACAAATCCGGGCGAGGATTGTTTCATAGATTTGCTGGAATCCAGTTCATTTTCGCCCGGTGAGCGGAGTAGTTTGTACACACATCATGCCATCACACGAAACGCGCTAAGCCCAGATTGATAACCCAGCCTTAACCAAATCGTAACCCATGAGAATCTTCGCCATCGGCAGAAATTACGCAGAGCACATCAAGGAACTGAACAATGAAAGGCCCGACGAGCCCGTTATCTTTACCAAACCCGACACCGCCATTTTGCGCGACAACGCCCCCTTTTATTACCCCGACTTTTCCAAGGACATTCACCACGAAGTGGAATTGGTGCTACGGGTGAGTAAAGAAGGCAAGAACATTGAGGAGAAATTTGCCCAAAAATACTACGATGCCATCGGTCTTGGAATCGATTTCACAGCACGGGATTTGCAGCAGAAAGCAAAAGAGAAAGGGCTGCCTTGGGACATTGCCAAAGGTTTTAACGGGTCCGCACCGCTGGCAAACACCTTCAAGCCCGTCTCTGAGTTCAAAGACCTGAAGAACATCAACTTCAGTTTGAAGGTCGATGGAGAAATAAAGCAACAAGGGAACACAAGCCTTATGCTTTTTAGTTTTGATTATATAATTTCGTACTTATCTAGATTTTTTACGCTGCGGACTGGCGATTTGATTTTTACGGGCACGCCAAAAGGTGTTGGCCCTGTCAAGGTTGGGAATGTGTTAACAGCTTACATGGAAGATGAAAAACTTTTGGAATTTGAAGTCAGGTAGCGTCGCTGCAATACTTTTAGCGACCACACCATTTTTTGCCTCTGCCCAATTCAGCAAGCCGGTTGAAAAATTCCCGGCCGATGGCGAGCGCTATCTCTATCCCATTTATCCGGGTCAGCCCGGTTCGCTGGCCGGCACGATGGGTGAACTCCGAAGTACACACTTCCACTCCGGCATCGACATCCGCACCGACAACCGGATCGGCTTGCCGGTTCGGGCCTCCAAAAGTGGCTACATTTCCCGCATCTCGGTGACCTCGACCGGCTATGGTAACGTGATCTACATCACCCACCCCGACGGCTACACCACCTTGTATGCCCACTTGGACAAATTCCTCGGTCCCGTGGCCGAGCATGTCCGGAAGGAACAATATGCCCAAAAGACCGGCGAGATCGACCTCTCCTTTACCGAGGATCAGTTCCTTGTGAAGCAAGGCGATACCATCGCCCTCTCCGGAAATTCCGGGGGCTCCAGCGGCCCGCACTTGCATTTCGATATTCGCGATCCGCAGAATTTTGCCGTGGATCCCTTGAAGGTGGCCGACTTTGCCGAACTGGTAGACAAGTTTCCCCCGGCCGCCGAAAAGATCGCCCTGCGCACCCTCGACATCAACTCCCGCATCAACGACCGTTTTGGCCGCTTTGAGTTTTATGCTCAGCGCGTGGGCAACAACTATGTCATTGCCTCCCCCATCCTGGCCCATGGCAACATTGGCGTGGAAATGGTGGCCAAAGACAAACTGGCCAACCAAAGCCCGTTCTTTGGCGGCGTGAATTATATTGAGATGAGCGTCGACAGCCAGCTCGTTTTCAGCCAGGCCATCGACAAGGTGAACGTAGCCGAGCCACGGGCCATCTACACGCTCATGGACTTCAAGACCATGCGCAACAAAGGCACGCGCTTTTATAAACTCTATATTGACGACGGCAACGATCTCCAATATTATGGCGCATCACCCGGGCGCGGCATGATCAAAGTTGATTCTTTGAAAGAATCCAGTGTCGTTATCCGCATGAAAGACAGCGATGGTAACGCCAGCAAGGTGAGCTTCCGCTTGAGGCCTTCGCCGCTCACCCAAAATGTAATTTCCCTGGAAAGCTACCCCTCCACAGAGTTGGCGTATGACATCACCGAAAATACTATGCTGGTGGTGGCCAAGCCTTGCGCTGAATCGGGCAACAAAGCTAACGTATATACAAAGGGCAATGTACAGGTACTGGAACCGGCCTACTTCAATGCCAACCGCGCAGTCTACCTGTTTGACTTGCGCAAAGGCCTCCCCGACTCCATCGGTGTGTGCCAGAAGATGATCGCGCCAAAGGTCAACGCCAGCATTCCGTCGTCCACGGAATACAAATATTATGGCGACCTGTTCGACATCGAATTTCCCCTGAACGCACTCTATGACACGCTCTACCTGAACACCGACTACTCGAAAGACAGTTCGGGCCATGAGTTGTTCACCATCGGCACGCGCACCGTGCCCTTGAACAAGAGCATCAACGTGTCGCTAAAAACACAACGCGAATATCCCAACCAGAAGAATGTCTCTGTGTATCGCACCGCCGGAAAATCCTATACCTACTTGGGTGGCGAATGGGTGAATGGCCGGATGAATTTTAGCACCCGCGAGTTTGGTGAATTCACTATTTTGAAAGACACCGAGGCGCCCGCGATCCGGGTGGTGTCGGTCAATGGCCAGGGTGCGCGTTTCAAGATCAAAGACACCCTTTCGGGGATCGATAAATTTGAAGCCCATATCAATGGGCAATGGCTGTTGATGGACTACGACGCCAAGTCATCGACCATCTGGTCGGAACGCCTTGACAACAAGGTGCCGTTGAGGGGAATGCTTGAGCTGCAGGTAACGGACAATGCCGGAAACACCTCTACCTACAGACACAAAATCCTCTAAACCTTATGACATTAAAGATCGGTGACAAAGCCCCCGCCTTCTCGGCAAAAGACCAGGATGGCAAAGACGTAAAACTTTCCGACTTCAAGGGCAAAAAACTGGTGCTCTATTTCTATCCCAAAGACATGACCCCCGGCTGCACGGCGGAAGCCTGCGACCTGCGCGACAACTACAATGTGTTGCTGAAGCGAGGCTACGAAGTGCTGGGCGTGAGCACCGACAGCGAAAAGATGCACCAGAAATTTATCGCCAAGGAAAAACTGCCTTTCCGCCTGCTGGCCGATCCGGATAAGACCGTGCACGATGCGTATGGCACCTGGGTCGAAAAATCCATGTATGGCCGCAAGTATATGGGCACTGCCCGCGTCACGTTCATCATCAACGAAGCCGGCGTCATTGAAGACCTCATCGAAAAGGTCGATACAAAAAATCACACCAGCCAGATCCTGAAAACCAACGGCACGCCGGCATCGCCCGCGCCGGCCAAAAAAGCTGTGGCAAAGAAAGCTGCCCCTGCTAAAAAAGCGGCCGCTGCGAAGAAGGCTTCACCGGCAAAAAAGACCGCAGCAAAGAAGAAATAAGGAAAACGTTTCCGTTGCCTTTTTCACCGTCATTAAACAACTGATTTCCCGTTGTTTGCGACAAGTCATCGCTTGTGTTCGCGAACATCGGCAAGGCTTATAATGCCATCGAAACCGGGCTCTAAAATTTACAAAGTATTCTTCTTCCGCCATTTGGTGCGGGTTATCGGGTGCGGTATATTCGCAGCCAAAACATGTGAAAAACCCATGAGCCAACCCGACATCCCACAGCTGAAAAGAATTGCTTCCCAAGTCCGCAGAGATATTGTTCGCATGGTGCACGCCTGCCAGTCAGGTCACCCCGGCGGTTCGTTGGGCTGCACGGACTTTTTCGTGGCTTTGTATTTTCACATCCTCAAACACGATCCTAAATTCAACATGGCCGGCAACGGTGAGGACCTTTTCTTCCTTTCCAACGGCCACATCTCACCCGTGTGGTACTCCACGCTGGCACGCTCCGGCTACTTCGACATCAAAGAGCTGGCTACCTTCCGCAAGCTGGATTCCAGATTGCAAGGCCATCCCGCCACCCACGAACACTTGCCCGGTATCCGCATTGCTTCCGGCTCCCTGGGACAGGGTCTCTCCGTAGCCTTGGGTGCAGCCCAAGCCAAGAAATTGAGCAACGACGATCGCTTCGTCTTCGTCCTCATGGGCGACGGCGAATTGCAGGAAGGCCAGGTATGGGAAGCAGCCATGTATGCGGCCCACAACAAAATGGACAACGTCATAGCCTCCATCGACTACAACGGCCAGCAAATTGATGGCCCGGTGAATAAGATCCTCAACCTGCTGGACCTCAAAGCCAAATGGGAATCCTTTGGCTGGGAAGTGATCGACAGCAACGGCAACAACATGGAAGAGATCGTGAAGACCCTGGAGTACGCCAAGACGCAAGCCAAAAAAGGCAAGCCCGTACTCAACCTCATGAAAACCGAAATGGGCTTCGGCGTCGACTACATGGTAGGCTCCCACAAATGGCACGGCGTGGCCCCCAACGACGAAGAACTCGCCAAAGCCCTTGCCCAACTGGAGCAAACCCTCGGCGACTACTAGACCGCCGCGTTCTCCTTTGCGCCTCTGCGCCTTTGCGGTGAAATATCCCAAGGCGCAGAGGCGTTATACTTTTACGACCATCCCAATCCAACCGTCACGGCATATCCTTACCTTAACCCCATGGAATTGAAGCCCCTCAAATCGTTGCTCCGCATTTCGCTCCTCATCCTCCTCGTCGCCGTCGCGCAAAGCGTTTCCGCCCAAACCAAAGTGGTGCAGAAACTCCCCGAGAAAACCCGTATTCTCTTTTTGCTCGACGCCTCCGGAAGCATGCTGGACCAATGGGAACGCCCCAACCAAACCCGCTGGAGCGTGGCCAAGTCCATCCTCACCCACATCGTGGATTCGTTGGGGAAGAACACCAAACTGGAACTGGCCTTGCGCGTGTATGGCCACCGTTCGCCGCAGGAAATCAAGAACTGTAAGGACACGTGGCTGGAAGTTCCGTTCAGTTCAAAAAGCGCGCCCCTCATCATCGACAAACTGAAAGAGATCAAGCCGAAAGGCGTTACCCCCATCACCTACTCGCTGGAGCAATCGGCCAACGATTTTCCCGCAGGTCCCGGCTATCGGAATATCGTGATCCTGATCACCGACGGCATCGAGTCGTGTGGCGGTGACTTGTGTGCCATGTCGCGGGCTATGCAAAAGCGCGGCGTGTTCTTAAGACCTTATATTATTGGGTTGGGACTGCGCTCGGAGAAAACGCTGGAGTGCGCCGGACGCTACATCGATGCCGACACGCCGGGAAAATTCAGCAACGTGCTGAACGAAGCCATCGAAACGAGCTTCGCCAAGACAACGGTGAGCGTAGAACTGCTGGACGCCAGTGGCAAGGCGCTGGAGACCAACGTGAACGTATCGTTTGTGAATGCACAAACCGGCTCGCCCATGTATGACTTTGTGCACTACCTCGACCGGCAAGGCCGGCCCGACACGGTGCAGATCGATCCCATCGTAGACTATGACCTGGTGGTGAATACCCTCCCGGCCGTGGTGAAGCGGAACCTCGCGCTCGAGCCGGGCAAACACAACGTGATCCGCATCCCCGCACCGCAGGGAAACCTGCTCATCAAACAAGAAGGGCGGAGAGACAATAACTTGCAATCCATCGTGCGTGAAAAGGGCAAGGTCGAGATCATCAACACGCAACAAACCAACGAGACCTTCCGCTACCTCACGGGAAAATATGAAGTGGAAACCCTTACGTTGCCACGGCGCATTTTTACCATCGACATTCAACCCAACAAGACGGAAAACATCTTGTTGCCTGCGCCCGGCGTCGTGAACTTTAACACTACGGCTACGGGCTATGGCAGTCTGTACACCCTCGCCGATGACGGAACACAACAGTGGGTATGCAACCTCAACGAGCTCAAGCCACAGTTTTCATTGACGCTGTTGCCCGGTCAATACAAGATCGTTTTCCGGGTGAAGCAAACCACGGGAAGCAAGTATACGGGATTTAAAAAATTCAGTGTGCGTTCGGGAGAGACGGTGTCGGTGAACGTATTCAAGTGAGGCGTTATTCGAGTGCACCCACCACGAACCAGGGCAGCACGGCGAGGATCAAGGCGATGATGAACCACCACCACAGCTTGCGGTTGGTTTGGGATGTTTGTTGAATGCCTTCTTTGGCCATGATCAAACGAATGTTTAAACGTTTTTACGCAACGGCCCCGGTCGGGGTTGATCGCCACTCGCGTAATGGCCGGTGTTTAACAAATCATTAACAAGATGCTGGCTTTCGTTGTTGAAATGCCACTATCTTCACCCTGTGATGAGTCCTGTTATTGAATTTTGGGAGTGGACCTTTGGTCTGTTTAAGACCTGGTACTGGCTTCCCCTGCTCCTGGCCTACATCGGCGTCATCATTTCCATTTTGCTGGACAATCGGAATCCCATCAAGTCCGTGGCCTACATCATGCTGCTTGTCTTCCTGCCTGGCCTGGGCTTGGTCGTGTATTATTTTTTCGGAAGGGATCTGCGGAAGCAACGCATCTTCAACCTGAAGGGTGCCGGCGCGATGCCGTTGATGGAGCGATTCTGGAATACAAACCTGCACGAGTTTGAGAGGAGGTTCGAACGCGCGGAGGAAAAATTCGGAGGACTTGTAGCCGCTTCACGCCTGGTCTTCAACCTGCACCAGACCGTGCTCACCGAGAACAATCACTTCGAACTGCTCATCAACGGCGAACAAAAATTCCCCAGCGTGTATGCCGCGTTGGAAGAAGCCGAACATCACATCCACATCGAGTATTACATTTTTACCTATGACGATGTGGGCCGCAAAGTGGTAGACATCCTCATGCGCAAAGCGAAGCAAGGGGTTGAAGTTCGCCTGGTCATCGACGACATGGGTTCCAAAAACAACAAACGGATGGTGCGCCGCCTGAAGCGCGCCGGCATCGACGTGTACCGGTTCATGCCCGTCACGTTTCCCTTCGCGGCCCAGGCCAACTACCGGAACCACCGCAAGATCATTGTCGTGGATGGCAAGGTGGGTTTTGTCGGGGGCATCAACATGGACGACCGCTACCTGAACAATGGGAAGCATGAACTCTTCTGGCGCGATACGCACCTTAAGGTAGAAGGCCCGATGGTGAACCTGTTGCAGTTCCAGTTTTTGCTGAGCTGGCATTTCACAGCAAAGAAGAACTTCGACTTGAAGCCGCCCTATTTCGAAAACACCGGCCCCGCCAAAGGCCGCTCCCCTGCCACATTGGTAGCCAGCGGCCCCGACTCGCCCCGGCCGTATTGCATGGAAGCGATATTGACCGCCATTAACCGGGCATCCAAGATCATACGCATCACTACTCCCTATTTCATCCCCTCCGATCAACTCACGACCGCCTTGCTCATGGCCGTGGGCAACGGCGTGGAAGTGGAGTTGATGCTGCCTGGTAAAACGGACTCTTACATTGTGCAACACGCCTCCTTCTCGTACCTGACGCCGCTGCTGCGTGCAGGTGTGAGGGTTTTTCTCTACGAAAGAGGATTTGTCCATGCTAAGAGCATCACCGTCGACAACCAACTGGCCATCGTGGGCACGGTGAACATGGACACTCGCAGCTTCTACATCAACTTCGAACTGGCCGCCCTGGCCTATGACGAAGCCCTGTGCAAGGCGCTGGACGATGCCTTCGAAGACGACCTTCAATATTCGCGCGAGCTGAACTATCACATCTGGGGAAGCCGCCATATCGTCCGTCGCGTCACGGAGTCGGTTTGCCGGTTGCTGACGCCCTTGCTTTAGGGTGATTATTTGTGAAAAACCCTGTGGGAAGAGTCCAAAACTTTTGCGACTTTCGCAACGCTCAACCGAGAGCTTTAAACCCATTGATTTACTTTTAAACGCATTCCTACCGCATGACCAAGTTCACCTTCACCGAAAAGAAAGATACCCGCTCCGGCTTTGGCGTGGGCCTGCATGAATTGGGACAAAACAACAACAAAGTCGTTGCCCTCTGCGCCGACCTGACCGGCTCGCTGAAGATGGATGCGTTCAAGAAAGATTTCCCCGAAAGATTCTACCAAGTGGGCATCGCGGAAGCCAACATGATGGGCCTCGCCGCCGGCATGAGCATCAGCGGAAAGATCCCCTTCACCGGCACGTTTGCCAACTTTTCGACCGGCCGCGTATACGACCAAATCCGTCAATCAATCGCTTACTCAGGTAAAAATGTTAAGATTTGCGCCTCCCACGCGGGTTTGACCCTCGGTGAGGACGGTGCCACGCACCAGATCCTGGAAGACATCGGCATGATGAAAATGCTGCCTGGCATGACCGTGATCGTACCCTGCGATTATGCTCAAACCAAGGCCGCCACGATCGCCCTGGGCAGCCACGTGGGCCCGACCTACCTCCGCTTTGGCCGCCCCAGCTGGCCCATCTTCACGGCGGACCGCCCCTTCACCATCGGCAAAGCCGACAAGATGATCGAAGGCAAGGACGTGACTATTTTTGCCTGCGGCCACCTGGTGTGGAACGCCATCGAAGCCGAAGCCGTACTGGCCGCCAAAGGCATCAGCGTGGAGCTCATCAACATCCACACGATCAAGCCACTCGACGTAGAAGCCGTACTGGCCTCTGTAGAGAAGACACGCTGCGTCGTGACCTGCGAAGAGCACCAAATGAACGGCGGCCTCGGCGACAGCATCGCCCAAGTGCTTGCCCGCACCAATCCCACGCCGCTCGAAATGGTAGCCGTGAACGACTCCTTCGGCGAAAGCGGAACCCCTACTCAGCTTCTTAAGAAATACGGCCTCGGCCCCGAGAACATCGTCGCTGCCGTGGAGAAAGTTTTGAAGCGCAAGAAGTAAGCTTTACTCATTCTAGTTTGTTGATGTGCTGTTGTTGGTGTCCCACCAACACCTTCATTCAGCATCCCGTGTCGAAAAGGAAAACCAGCGCGCCTGTTTTCGCGATCGCTCGTATATTCCACCCGTGGCCTTTGTTGGTGTATTCAATCGTGCATGATGCGTCGACATTATCGATCGGAAATGCACTCCATCGACCACACCAAAAATTCCACCCAACGTGGGGTCGCATGACGAAACCCTCGACCAGGTTCGCGAGTTTAAATCCTAGTTTTTTATCACTATGAACAGACGAACCTTTCTACAAAGTGCCTCTGCTCTTTCGGGGATCCTCGCAGTGCCGTCCCCAGCATGGGCCAAAAAATCTCCTATGAAAATTCATTTTCTCCGACACGCCACCTTCCTGCTGGAAGCCGAGGGTGTAACGCTCCTGATCGATCCGATGCTCAGTCCCAAAGATGCCATGGATCCTGTAGCGAATGCCTCTACCACCCATCGCATTCCCATGGTAGACCTCCCGATCGACGAAGCTTCCCTCAAAAAACAATTGGCCAAGATCGACGCCGTGATCGTTACCCACACCCATCGCGACCACTGGGACGCCCGCGCCAAAGAACTCCTGGCCAAAGACATTCCCCTCATCAGCCAGCCGTCCGACAAAGACGCGCTGACCGCTGCAGGGTTCACAAACCTCCTGCCCGTAGAAGACACCATCGAATTCAAAGGACTCCGGATCCATCGCACGGGCGGCCAACATGGCACCGGCGAGATCGGCCAAAAGATGGGAAAAGTATCCGGCTTTGTGATCGAACAAAACGGCCAACGCCTCTATGTCGCCGGCGATACGATTTGGTGCGACGAAGTAGCCGACGCCCTGAAAAAACACACACCCCATTTCGTCGTCGTCAACGCCGGCGCTGCACAATTTCTTCAAGGCGGTCCGATCACGATGAGTGGTGACGACGTCGTCACCGTATGTAGCGCGTTACCCTCTGCAAAAGTGATTGCCGTCCACATGGACACTGTCAACCACTGCCTCCTGAAACGCACCGACCTCCGAAAGATCCTCGAAGAAAAAAAACTCACCAAACGATGCACCATCCCCACCGACGGCGAAGTGCTCTCCCTGACCTGACAAATCCGGAGGACGTGTGAAGAGTGACTACTGAGTACTGGTTACTGGCTACTGACTACTGGCTACTATTTCCGATAGACCTCCTTCAACACTTCCCCCTTCCCATCAATAAGCGACGTCACTTTCAGCCCCAACAACTTTGCAATGAAGGGATACACATGAATGTTCTCAAACGGCGCGATGGTCTTGCCCTTCTTTATGTGAGGTCCGCGGGCATAAAATATCCCTCGCATTTCTTTGACCACTGATGGATCGAAACCATGTACCCCGAAATAGGGATTCCATTTCTGGCTAGGGTCGCGTGCCACGCGAATGTAGTGTCCGGGCTCTACCACCAACAGCAGATCGCCGGCGCGGGGATGATCATAGTGCCACGCCTTCGGCAGCATCTGGCGTTTATAGATCTTGTAGTTTTCCTCTTGTTTTTTCAACACATCATAGAGCGAGTCGGGCTTGGCCGTGTACAGGTGCGCCTGGGTGCCTCCATTGGCGATCACCACCGACTTGTCGCCGATGTTGAAGAGCTTGCCGAGGGTGACATAGGTTTGTTCCTCTTCTTTTAGCTCCAACATGCCATGGTCCGATACGATGACCATGTCCACGGGGAGCTTCAACTCATCGACGCCGTGCATGAGGGTGCCCAACAGGCTGTCGGCTTTTAGCGCCGTGCGCTTCAGAGCGTCGGAATTGGGACCGGTGTCGTGGCCTTCGGTGTCGACGAGGGAGAAATAGAGGGTGATGAAATGGGGTCGCTCCTGTTCGGGGAGCTTGAGCCATTCGAGGGTTTGCTGGACACGCTTGTCGTTGGAGAAGGCCTCGTCGTAGCTGAAATAATAGTCAGGTTTTACGCCCTGGATATCGGTCTCCGAGCCCACCCAAAAGCACGACGCCGATCGTACACCCTGTTGCTTGGCTAATACCCACAGCGGCGTGCCTCCATAGAAGGCCGGGTTTTGCACGACGGTCTTGTTGCTGATGGAATACTTTATTTTCAACTGGGGATCATAGAACTGGTTGTCTACCAGGCCGTGATGCCCCGGGTAGAGCCCGGTGACGAGGGTATAGTGATTGGGAAAGGTCTTGCTGGGAAAGGACGGGATCATCCCTTCGGCGGCCGTGCCCTCGCGGATAAACTTTTCAAAATTCGGAAGGTGAAAACGGCTTACATAATCGTAGCGGAACCCATCGAAAGAGACGAGCACGACGTACGGCGATGCCGTATGCTGAGCCTGTAAAACATGGGGGATGAAGAAGAGAAGAACAAAGAGAATCCGGTTCATTCAAGCGTCTGGAGTATCGCGGAAATGTAAGAAACAATTTGTCAGCCCCGGGTGACCCATGCGTAAAAAATATGGAGATTTTCGACAGGAGGACGATCCCCTATTCATATCGTAGCGCTACGGGTTTGCCGACAAAAAGTCGTCGAAGATCTTCATCACCAGCGGCGCCAGGTCGTTCTCCGAACCCAGCTCGTTGTTGACATATTCATAGGGGTGATTGAGCACGCTCGTCTTGGTACGCTCCACGAACGAAAGCCAATCCTTCCGCTCCATCTTCCGCTTCTGATGCATCATCATGACCTTCACCGGCTCCAGGGCATTGTTCAGCTTGCGTCTTACCGTTTTGAGTTCTTGATCCATAGCGATTTACGGACGAAACAGGGTTTTCAAGGGCGCTCTGAGACGCCGCAGTTCGGGGGACCTGTTCCAACCATTCGCGAAAGTCCTTCGAATTTCAGACAACGAAAACAAAATCGTATTATCAAAATATTATGCTACAACGAACAGACATAACATACAATTGATGATCTCTCAACATAAATCGGGTGGATATTTTTGGCCAAAACAGCAAAGTCGCTAGCGCCCGACGCCGAGTTTATTCCGTTTCCATGCTTCATCACCGGCCCCTAAGGCTACCGTTGTGACACGCTATCTTGGCGCCACTCCACCCCTCTTGGGAGCGCTCCGACCGTCTGGTCGAGGCTCTTTTTCGGGATGAAACCAGGGCTTATTACGCCGGGCGGGCGCTTGGGGATAAAACCCTTGAATGAACTTCCTTTAAAATTTTTCGTTGAAATTTTGGAGAAAAGAAACCCAAAGCTATCTTTGCACTCCCTTAAAGGACACACCCACACAAAAACATCAAAATGGTCCGGTAGTTCAGCTGGTTAGAATGCCTGCCTGTCACGCAGGAGGTCGCGGGTTCGAGTCCCGTCCGGACCGCACATCTTACTGATTATCAAGGAGTTATGAAAATAACTCCTTTTTTATTTTCAGCTATTACCGGCACTAATTTTAAGGTAAACCGTTGTCTTGATTCGCGTATTTTTAGCCCAACAAAAAAAGCAGGTCTAGTAGCCTGCTTTTTTCATGAAGTAGTGAATCTACCAAATCAAAGTAGTTGGCTGGATAGAAAGCTTCACGTATTCTACTCCGCCCTCAATATTTTCGCTGGATTCACCAACGCCGCCTTAATCGCCTGCGCACTTATGGTCAGCACCGAAATCAACAACGGTATCACCAGCGCAACCGCCAGCACGATCCATCCCACATCCGTATGATACGTAAACGTCTCCAACCACTCCCTCATCAACATCCATCCCACTGGCCCGGCAATAAGCACCGACACCAGCACGAGCTTTGAAAAATCTTTTGTCAACAACACCACAATTCCTGCCACCGGTGCACCCAACACTTTACGAATGCTGATCTCTTGCAAGCGCTGGCGGATCATGAACGTGGAGAGTCCGAACAATCCGAGGCACGCAATGAAAAACGACAGCCCGGCAAAAACATAAAACACTGTCTGCATCTTGCGCTCAGTTGCATATTGCTGTTCAAGCGAGTCGTCCACAAATGCGTAGTGCAGCGGCACGTCCGCTACCATCTTGGCCCACACCGTTTCCAGGTGTTTGATAGCGTCCTGGATATGCGCCGTCTTCACACGGAGCGACATGCTGCCGCCGGTCTTGGCGTAGCCGATCAGTAAGGGCTGCACGGACATGTGGAGGTCTTCGAAGTGAAAGTCCTGGACAACACCAACGACGTAGCGGATGTCGTCACCGCCGCCAAAGGGTTTGCCAAGGGCGTTGTCGGCCGTGCCCCAACCGAGGTTGCGGACGGTGGCTTCATTGACGATGACGGCCTTTGCCGAGTCGGCCGTGGCGCGCAAGAAGGCGCGGCCTGCTACGAAGTTCATTTTGTAGGTGTCGAAGTAATCGGGGTCCACGTTCATCCGGTAGATGCTCGTGGTCACTTCTTTGTCGTTGTTGTCGCGGGTGTTGATCCAGCCGTTGCCCAGGCCTCCTACCACATTAGAGTTGTGCAGACTGGTTTGCTCGATGTAGGGTACCGAAAGCAGTGCATCGCGCAAGGTTTGATATTTCTTCTTCACGGCATCGTCGCCGTTGAAATCGACGGTGATCACGCCATGGCCTTCATAGCCCAGGGGTTTGCTGGCGATGAATTGCATTTGGCGGTTCACGGTGAGAATGGAAATCAGCAACACCGTAGAGATGACGAACTGCACAATAACCAGGGCCTTGCGGAAGGTTTGTCCGCCCTCGCTGCTAAAAAACTTTCCGCGCAATGCCGCCATGGGTTGAAACGACGACAGCACAATGGCCGGATAGATGCCCGACAGCAACGTGACGATCAGTACAAAGGCAGCCAATGCTAATAGATTGGTGACATCAAACGGCAACTGGTACGGTTGGCCCATCCACCACGAAAAGTACGGCAACACCATCTGTGCCAACGCGACACCCAGCACTACCGCCAACAGCGTAGTAACAAACGTTTCGAGAAAGAACTGACGCATCAGGTTCCCTTTGCTTGCCCCGGCCACCTTGCGCAGCGAGATCTCTTTCGCGCGGTTCACCGACGTGGCGGTGGTGAGGTTGATGTAGTTGAAACAGGCGAGCAGCAACACCAGGATGGCTACTGCAATGAATACGCGCACCGTCATCAGGTCGCCATTGTTGGCCGAGTCATAGCGATGATGGGAACGGAGGTGGATGTCTGTAATAGGCTGGAGAAAATATTGGTATGACATTTTGTTGTCGGCCCACTCTTTTTTTGAATGTTCGGCCACCACTTCATTGACCTTGTTTTCTACCGCCTTCCACTTCGACGGATCATGGATCTCGATGTAGGTGTGAGGCCATCCTCCTACCCACTGGTTGTCGATATCGTCTTTCCAGTTCTTGAGGGCATAGGCATGCAAGGTCACGTAGGGAACCACGAAGTCGAATTGAATGTGTGAGTTTACCGGCGGATCTTCCACGACAGCCGCCACCGTGTAGGGTTCGTCGTCCATTAGCACGGTTTTATCCACGGCATTTTCAACACTTCCGAAATAGGCTATGGCCTTCGCGCGCGTGAACACCACCTGGTCGGGTGTACGAAGAAGTTGGTGCGTCGAGCCGGCGATGATGGGAAAGCCGAAGAACGAGAAGAAGGTGGAATCGGCAAAGATGCCTTCTTGCTCGAAGTTCACTTCCTTGTTGTAGCGGATTTTATAGTTCGCCCTGAACACGCGGCAAGCGCTGGCGATGTCGGCGATTTCTTTGGGCAACTGCGCCCCCAAGGCCACACCCGAAGGTGCCTGGGAGAACGTTTCGGCTTCGCTCTTAAACGTATTCCAGATGCGGAACTTTGCGTCGGCGTTGGGATGGAAATTATCGAACGTCAATTCGCGTTCGGCCCAGATGGCGATGACAAGACAGGTGGCAAGTCCGATCGTGAGGCCGGTCACATTCAGGAATGCCGACACTTTGTTTTTGGCAAGGTGTCGCCAGGCGGTGGAGAGGATGGCTTTGAACATAGGTTGGATTGGTCGCTATTCCCGGTCAACGCTTGAATATCGTGCCAACCTGCGAAATGACAAAATCAACCCATTCAAGGTGTTGGCTTGTTCGATGCTGAGCCTTGCATGTTCGTTTCCGGGACGGAATGCTCACCTGCGACGCGTCACAAGTTTTACTCCGACTTCAACGAATTCACCGGATTCGTCACGGCCGCTTTCAAGGTTTGATAGCTGATGGTCGCCAACGTGATCAGCAACGCCGCGAGCCCGGCCTGCGCAAAAGTGACCCAGGAGATCGCGACCCGGTAGTCGTATTGGGCCAACCACTTGTTCATATAGTGAAAAGAAACGGGCACGGCCAACCCACAGGAGATAATAACCAGCACGACAAAGTCCTTCGAGAGGAGTTGCCACAACTGGGGTACGGACGCGCCCATTATTTTTCTCACGGCGATTTCCTTTGTGCGTTGCTCCGCCACAAACGACGCCAGTCCAAAGAGGCCAAGACAGGAGATAAAGATGGCCAGGGAGGCGAAGATGCCGGCCAGGGATGCCATCCTTTCTTCGCTGGCAAATTTTTTCGCGTAGGCTTCGTCGACAAATTCGAAATCGAAGGGTACGGAGGGATCATATTTCTGAAACACAGGCTCAACTTTCTTCAGCGATTCGCTCATGCTTTGGTTGGCGGCTAGTTTTACGGTGATGAAGCCCATCGGAAATGGACTGGCATAGTAGATGGTGGGCTTTACCATTTCGAAGGGCGATTCCATGAGCATGTCTTTCACCACGCCGATCACGGTCAGATTGTCTCCATACAACGTGATGCCCTGTCCTACCGGGTCTTTGAATCCCATCAGCTGAGCGGCGGTCTGGTTGATGATAATTGATTTTATATCGGCCACTTGCCGCATCATATCACGGCCAGCAATGATTTCGTAGCCCATCACTTTGCCAAACTCGGGGCCTATGCCGATCGTGCCAAAAAGTGGATGGTATTCGGGATCCTTGCCTTGCCACGTGAGGGATGTCGTCAGGCCGCCGTAGCCGGTGACGGCGGTCGATGATTCGGCAACTTCCTCGATGGCACCGGTCTGCAGCAGGTCATGGCGCAGGGCATCGAAGTGGTCGTGCAAGGTGGTGGTGTTGGATTGAATGGTGATGAGTCTTTCACGGTTATATCCCGAAGGCCGTGTCTTGGAGTGTTGGATCTGGTTGTAGACGATCATGGTCGATACAATGAGAATGATCGATACGGAGAATTGCGTGACGACCAACACTTTTCTGGGAATGACGGCAAACTTGCCGGCGCGGGATGTTCCGCGTAAGATTTTAGCCGGTCGAAAAGAGGACAAGTACAACGCCGGGTAACTGCCGGCAAAGAAACCAGTGATCAAACAGAACGACAATGCCGACAACCATAAAAGGGGATTCGACCAAAGTATCGTGATGTCTTTGTCGGCGATGGTGTTAAAAGTCGGAAGCGTCAATTGCACCAGGACCAATGACAGGCCAAAGGCAAGACCGACCACCAGGAAGGTCTCGCTGAAAAGCTGCGTGATGAGTTGAGTTCTGAACGAACCGAGCGTCTTGCGAATGCCGATTTCCTTCGCGCGCTTTTCCGACCGCGCCGTGCTGAGGTTCATAAAGTTGATGCAGGCCAACACAACGATGAACACGCCGATCAGAGAAAAGACCTTCACGGATTCGATGCGGCCACCCACCAGCTTGCCGTCTTGCCAGGTGCTATGCAAATGCCATTGGCTCATCGGGTGCAGGAAGAACTCGGGTTTGTAGGGGATCTTGCTATCCTTCTTCATCCGGATGTCTTTGATCAATCCCGACACGACAGCGAAGTCGGCTCCTTCTTTTAGTTGTGCGTAGACCTGGTAATTATTGTTCTCCCAGTTTCCCACATTTGACTTTGCAGCAAAATCATTGGTGACAAACAGGCTCCAGGGGGCAATGAAATTTACGTTCCAGAAGTCGCTGTTGCGGGGAATGTCTTCGTAGACACCGGCGACGGTAACGGTGAGCTTGTTGTCGATGGTCAGGATCTTGTTGATGGCGCTTTCGTTGCCGAAGAGCATCTGCGCATAGGATGCCGAGAGCAAAATGGAATTCATGTCCTTCGAATCATTTCCCTCGACCACTTTCACACTCATCATGCCGGTGAAGTCCGGCTCGGCATAGATGCCTTGCTTGGCGAATTTATTGTCTTCGTAGGCCACGGTGGGCATGGAGAAATAGGCCATCGCGACTTTTTCAAAGTCGGGATAATGCTCCCGGAGTTCGTCTGCCATGGGGCTGGGCATTACTGTATAAGGTGCTTTTTTGCCATCGAAGGTCACGAACTGGTAAACCTGTGCGACGCGCGGGTATTGACTATGGTAGTGATTGAAGGACAACTCATCGTACACCCACAACCCAATCAGCATCGCGACCGCCATACCTGCAGCAAGCCCTCCGATGTTGATGACGGAATAAACTTTGCTTTTGAGGATGCTTCTCCAGCCGGCTTTGATATAACTTTTGAACATGGCGTTGTCGTTTAGTTAGGGGATCGCTTTGAGATCACAGACGGGTGCCTGCAGCATGCTGAGATAAGAATAGTGCCAGAATTTTCTGGCGTAAACGAGGCGAAAAACAAGGATCGCTAGAAAGTAGCTTGCCCGATTCCGGGCGATCATGTTCGGAGGTGGTGGATGACGCTAAGGTTCTTTACAAGAATGAGATCCAAGGTGAGCCGGACGAAGAGCCGACACCCGCCGCGAAAAAAATTACTCCATCCTAATCCGACGCCCAAAGATCTTTTATGGTTTCCTCTTGCGAGTAGCCCACCGGGCAGGATTTACTTTTTAGATTTGCCCTATAGCTACCAAAGGTCTCATTCGGACAAGAGATCATCCGGCAGCCGGGCATCTCCAGGTGGCCATTGGGATCATTTTGTTTTATCCATTGGTGAGCATAGACCAGCCATTGATTTCTATAGGCCTCGGGTTGTAGCGAAAACCAGGAGATCTCATCCCATCCCCAGATAAAATGCGAGGTGGTGTCGGCTACGTTGGTTTTGTCGCTTCTTCCAAAATTGTCGAACTCCACCAGGTACGGGAGGCTCTTGCTTTCCCATCCGCTTGGCGAAATACAGCCTTTGCTTTTGTGGTAGAGGGCATCCAGGTGGCCTGCTTCCAGTTTTCCTTCATACGGTTTTGCCGGGATAGCTTTTATCCGTAGTGGAAAGGAATTGAAATCGATGAGGCTGACACCATCCTTGATCATATCACCTTTGGGCACATGGGCATCGAGCAGCACCCAATGGCGCCGGGCGTGTTTTGTTGCATAGCGTCGTATATCGGAAAGTAAGGTGGCCCACGCTTTCCGGTCCGGGTCGTTCATGCCCATCAGTTCAACCTGTCCCAGGTGAAAGGCCTCACAGCCAATGTTGATGTAGGACGCGGCCAGATAGTAGAACCACAGTTGGGTCTCCGGGCGGCTGATGTCTGGTACGCTGCTTCCTTTTCTCCAGTGATCAACTCCTTTGCCTCCGGTGTTGAGCATGGATCGATAGGAGAAGTTACGATCGTCGACCGGCAGGTTGTGATCTTTAAAAACCCAGGCAGGTATTTTTACTTTATCGACATCTTCGGTTATGATTTCGAACAGGCATCCTTGGAAAATGATCTCGGGGTCTGTCCGGTGCAAGGTGTCGATGATGGTCTTCGCCTTCTTCCAAAAATTCGGATCGTTCAAGAGGCTTTCTTCTCCCCACCGGTAAATAGCCCGGCCAATAAATTTGGCTCCGATGTTCCGGATCATTCGCACGTCGTCTTCATGATACGGGTAGGTCCGTTTGCCCTCTGGCTTTTCGGGCACCAGGAAAAATGCCATGGTGATGGATTTGTCGAGATAATTTTCCAGGACTTCTCTGGAAATGCCTTTCTCATCAAAGTAATAGGATCTTCGCGGAGGGTTTGATCCTGCCGAGATAAAAACCAGGACAGACAAAGCCAGCACAACTACTTGTCGGCATCGACGTACTCCTTCCCTCCTAACGTTTGCTTTCATTATTTTCCATTTAAGAATTCACTCAAGAAAATCACTTGACGATCTCAAAGGTATTGCGGTCCGATTAATAAGGAATTAATAAGTGATTAATCGAGACACTCGCGTCATTTCCAATGGAAGGTTTGCGACATTTCACTGACGAAATATGCCGCTCTTATAAAAAATCGAAACAGGGTTATTTCAACGACTTATCTGGATGATCACCGGAGCAAAGGTTTTAGGGCGTTTTAACATCACCCCCGGTACTCAAACCCCAGGTGCACATGGCTTCGATAACGGGTATGAAGGTTTTTCCTTTTTCCGTCAGGCTGTATTCGACTTTTTTCTGGCGCTGGTCGTACACCGTGCGTTGTAAAATACCATCGGCCTCCATCTCCCTCAGCTGTGTGGTCAATACTTTTTTACTCAACCCCTCAACCAGGTGCGCGATTTCTCCAAACCGGTTCACATCATGGACAATGAGATTAAAGATCACCGGTTTCCACTTTCCCCCTATCACGTTATTGGTTAATCTGACCGGGCAATTGCCGACCTGATGCACCATCGACAAAAAATGATCAAACCTCCGGGATTTCTTTTGCTCCTGTAAAGTCTGTAAATAGCTGATCCTGTCCATGCTGCAAGTTACCCAAAAACCAAGCGCTATGGCAGAAGCGCAAAGAGGATCGATTTATTTTTACAGGATTCCTGTACCTCCATCCACGTCTATTACCTGCCCGGTCATGTAGGGATTGGTCATGAGAAAAATGACGGCGTGACCCACATCGCGATTCGTGCCCATAAACCCCGTAAGACTTTTGGTTGTCGCCGTATGATCGCCCTCTTTGTCGATCCAGGTTGGACGAATAGCATTGACTCTTATTGGTGCCAGGCTGACGGCCAACGCCCTGGCAAGCCCCTCCGTGGCGGCGAAGGCCACGGTGACCAACGTATAGTCTGGGTGCGGCCTGACGGCGTATCCACCGGACATCAGCGTAATCGAACCGCCCGGGTTGATATACTGGGTGGCTTGCTGCAAAAATTTAAACGTGTGCCAGAACTTGCCATACAGATAGGAACTCTCTATGGTGGGGTATTCTGATTTGAAGCTGGTTTCTCCTCCGGGTGAAGCGGATATGAACAGGTGATCGAACTTGCCGATCTCTTCCAGCCACGTGGGATACGTATCCGGCAAGGTCAGGTCACCAACGACCGCGCGTGTTTTTGGCCCCAAGGTTTCTTTTACCGACAGCAGTTGTTCTTTGCTGCGGCCGACAAGGATAACCTCAGCACCTGCCGCCGATGCAATTTTGGCTGTGCCAAGTCCCATGCCATGGCTCCCACCGATAAGTACTACTTTTTTCTCCAGTTCCATTCCCGTGATTTAATTTGACGTATGCCGACGATACCGGCTCAATGTACTGGGATCAATTTTGAAGATCAAGTAGTTACCTGAAAGTAACCAGAGATCAACGGGTACCTTAGCAGGAATCTGTTCCCACCTTATTCCGTTCTTAAACTTTTTGTAGGATTCATCCACGCGGCCTTGAGCGCCTGATGGCTAACGGTGAGCAACGTAATGGCCAGGACAAGCAATCCTGTGGCAACGAAAGTCACCCATGATATTTCGACGCGATATTCATATTGTTCCAGCCATTGGGTGGCCAAATAATAGGCCAAGGGCGCACCCAATAAAATGGCTGCCAGGACCAGACGCACAAAATCGCTGGAAAGCATTTTCCATAAATTAAATACCGAGGCTCCCAGCACTTTGCGGATGCCAATTTCTTTCGTGCGCTGGCTGGCGGCAAATGCGGCCAAGCCAAAAATCCCCATGCAACTGATAAAAATTGTCAGGATGGAAAATATGGTAGCCAACTTACCAATGCGTTCCTCGCCACTAAACTGCCGCGCGTAATCATCGTCCAGAAATTTGTATTCAAACGGGGCTCCAGCGTCGAACTTCTTTATGACAGACTCGATCTTTTCCAAGGCATCGTGCGGCCTTGCCTGTGGATTCAAACGGATCGTTAAATAGCCCACGCTCGTATAACTGACATAGTACAGGTGTGGTGACTGCTTTGCAAACGGGGTCCAACGGACCTGATCTTTTATCACGCCGATGATCTCCCGCTCCTTTCCGAAGAAGCTCAGCTTTTTGCCTATGATATTTTTCTCAGAGATCAGTTTCGCGGCCAGTTCGTTTATGATCACCGCGGCAGAATCCGAGCTGAACTCCCGCGAAAAATCACGCCCCTCAACAAATTGAAAACCATTTGTTTTTGGAAAGTCATGGCTGCAACTGTTCATGGCCACCAAAGGCCGCAGCGCCGGATCTTTCCCCTCCCAGGTCAGGGATGCGTCGGCGCTCATCGCGCCCGTGATGGGGAAGTCGGATATCGCCATATTTTCAACAGCCCCCGACGACAGAAGTTCGTGACGCAAGGAGTTGTAATTCGCTTTTGCCAAATCTTCCGTTCGGATGGCGATGTGGAGAATGCCCTCCCGGTCAAAGCCCACCGGTCTGTCTTTTGCGTGTTGAATTTGACGGAAGACGATCATGGTACTAATGATGAGCACAATAGAAGTCGTGAATTGAAAGATGACCATGATCTTTCGCGGCAAGGCTGCAAAACGGCTTGCTTTGAATGCACCTTTCAAAACCCTGACCGGATTGAAAGACGATAAATACAATGCCGGGTAGCTGCCAGCCAGAAAACCCGTGACGACGATGAATGTCAGGGATACCAAAACAAACTTCAGATCCGTCCATGGCATGGTCATCTTTTTATCGGCCAAGACATTGAACCAGGGTAAAGAAACAGCTGCCATGACCAGCGCCAATAAAAAACCAATCGTCACCATCAGCAGCGACTCGCTCAGGAACTGGGCCACTAATTGGTTGCGCGCAGACCCCATTACTTTTCGAACGCCTACTTCCTTTGAGCGTTTCTCGCTGCGGGCGGTGCTGAGGTTTGTAAAATTTATACACGCCAAAAGCAGGACAAAAACTCCAATAATGCCAAACATCCACACAAACTTGATTTGCCCACCCTTGTTAATGCCATCTTTAAATTCACTATAGAGATGCCATTTCTTCATGAGAAATATAATGCCTTCGGGTTTGACGGCTTTCCCATCGTTCGAGGCTTTATCATAGAGGACATGTTTTATTTTGGGTTCAACCTGATCGAACAGCCCTTCATTTTTCAAGAGCACGAAACACTGAAACGTATAGCTTTCCCAGCTATTCTGGGTCTTTCGGTTGGCTTCGCTGGCGCTGAAGTAATACGCCATCGGCAACAACATCTTGATGTCTGCAAAGGATGAGTTCGCTGGAAAATCTTCAAATACACCGGTAACCGTGAGCAGGTCCCGGTTATCGAATTTTATCATTTTACCAACCGGCGAATCACCAAACAACGAACCAGCCAGTGTTTTGGAGACCATGACGGAGTGAACGTCGTTCAACGCCGACGTGCCCTGCGCTATCTGAATAGAAAACATGCTGACAAACTGAGGCTCCACAAAAAGGCCGCTCTTCGACAATTTCGTTTCATTATAAGCAACAATATGTTCCCGGGGCCAGGAGGCCATGGCCACTTCTTCAAATTCGGCAAAATTGCTTTTTAAGGCCTCACCGATCGGCGCGGGAACATCATTGAGCGTCAGGGTCTCCTCGCCGAACGTCATATGATGATAAACCTGCCCGAGGCGATCATAGTTTTTAAACGACCTGTCATAATTCAATTCATCAAAAACCCACAGCCCAATCAGGAGGGCAACGGCCATGCCAATGGCCAGACCACAGATGTTGATAAAAGAATATCCTTTGGTTCTGATGATGCTGCGCCAGCCGATGGTAAAGTAGTTCTTGAGCATAGGGAGGGTGGTTAAAGTTGAAGCTTCGAGGCTTAGGATGACGCGGACGGCGAAAAAGTTTCAAGGGAGCCAGAAGCCGGGAGTCAGGAGCCAGAATCCAGGAGCCAGGAGCCAAGAGCCATGGGTTAGATCTAGAGTTGGTGTCAAATTGGAAGTAAGCACTCGCCTGACCGCGTGGCGAAATAGCCAATTGCAATCATGCGTTATCATGCCTCCTAAGTTCCTGAATTCAAAATTTCGAATTCTGGCTCCTGGCTCCTGGATTCTGGCTCCTGATTTCGAACCACGGTGTATTCAAAGTGCCGATCGCTGTATACACTTCTCCGTCCTTCTCCCCGATCAGGTAGAGACGGTATGTAAGGGGATCCTCTGGAATCTCGAGTGTAATCTGGGGTCCGGTGCCTAGTTTCTCGAGATAAACACCGTTGCCAAATGCATCCAATTTGAGAAGGTACCATTCAAAGTTGAGTGCCGGGGTTGTGGCGTCGGGAGTTTTCCAAATTGTTCCGGCTTTGATGATCGCGTGATACGTAAGTTGTTGGGTTGGGATCGTCGCGATCGCGGGGCGGAGAATTTTAATTTGTAACGTGTCCGCCTCGGGTCTGGCTCCGGTCGGCGCCCAAAGCTGGCGTAGCTGAAAGTATTCCGGTTTCGGTCGCCCCCAATGATCGACCAGGCCGTCGAGTGTGACGATGTTTCTCTCTTGCAAATCCTGCCACTCGGCGATGTACCCGCCATTGAACCTGCTTTCGAGTTGGCGCAAGGCCGACACGGGCGCTGCACTCAGGAACAATGGCCCATCAATATTTTTCAATATGTCGATCCCGGTATCCTCTTCGCGAATGACCACGCCGAAAGCGTCTACGCCGTGAACATTTGCCTGAAGCAATGTGAGATCATGTTTGATCGTTTCGGAAAAAGGCAGATCGAGTGTCACGGGGCGGTAGGGATCGATTTTCTTGATGGAATGAACTAAGTTATTCAGCCAATGCATGTAGGCCGATTGATGAAAGAAAAGTTCAGGTTTGGGGTAGCGTTCTTTCTGGCGTTTCCACAAAAGATTGTCGAGATTCCAGGCAATGATGTTTGGGTCATTTTTATAGCGCTCAACGGCGGCAAGAATTTCGGTTTGGCAATTATTCAACTGCTTGCTGTTGGTCAATACATACAACTGGTCATCAATCCAGAAGTTATAGTGGATCTTCATTCCCGCCTCAGCGGCGACGCTCAGTATATTTTTGTCATAGACACCGGGTCCGTAACGCTTGATCGTCGTGACCCCGAGTGCCTTCATCTCCCCGATGTCGTGACGCAATTCCTTTCTGGTGAGGGCGTGGAAATTCTTAAACCAGTTTTTTCCTTTTGAAAAATTCATTCCGTGTAGGGAACGCAGCCATGCCGTGTCCGTTGGATGCGTTTGCTTTGCTTCCCACAACATTTGTGGAGGCATGTCCATGACACGGGGATGCCTGGCACGGATTAGGTTTGCCACAGGGTGAGGAATGCTCCAGTCGAGCTTGTGTAGCCCTGCCGTTACGCCGGGAACCACGTTGTCGTCGAATGCCGAATTGAATAGAATGCAGCCTTCGATCTCGTTAAAAACGGTGTCGATAGAACTGCGTGCATCTCTGAACCATTTTTCCTGCTCCTGGCGATTCAGCGTTCCCATCTCCGCCACCATCACCGGAACGCCGGAGCGAAATAGTTCGAGGGCATGGAAGGGAGCATAGATCGAATCGAAGGGGATGGCGGAATTTCCGGGTAATGAATAATCCAGGCCGGTGATCGAAAGCCAATCGACATACGCCGTGCCCGGAAAGAATGCCGTGGCGTTTTCGGCTTTCCATGGACTCCACACCCAGATGACGTTGGTGGCGCCTGCCCATTGAAAGAGATTGAATACGTGAATCCAGGCCTGCCTAAATTCGGCCGGCGTATTCTGTCCGGTTCCCGACCAGGGATAGGCCGGGTTATCAAACTCATGCGCAAACCGGAGGAACACCGGCTCATGAAACGATTTCAACTGCAACGCGAATTTCAGAATATAGTCATCAAACAGACCTTTGCTGATGTTCGCCAGGGCCTTGTGCTCCCTGCTCAAATCACGGTGATCTTCTGCTTGGGGAAAATGACTTACCCACGGCTCCCAGGTGATGAAGGGTATCGACCCGCGATCGTACACAGCCTGCATAGCCGCGGCATCGGGAAAAGAATTGGTATCGACACCCCACGGAATATAAAAGGAAAGCAGGTCAAAATGAGTGCCCGCCGATTTTTCAAAAGCGGCAACATCATTGAGCGAAGTCAGCCCGTCATCTTTTACCGGTTGGAAAATTCCGTTGTAAAAAATTTTCTCCGGTGGAAAATAGACAAAAGGCACATCCGGTATCTGCTGCCCGCGATGCACGACATATCCGGTGAACGCCATCGCCGCCAGAACAGCCGGGAGTGCAAGCCCGCGCATGGCGAAGTAAAGCTGATGCCGGAACAGCCAGAACAGCCGCTTGCCGTAATGTAAATATCCCGCCATTTTCCTGACCGCCTCCGAAGGATGGTACCGGAGTGCCACGGGCTGTCGCGAGGCCATCACCATAAACGTCATGAACAATACGTTGAGGCTGGTGACACCCGCCATAAAAATAGAGTATGGGTTCCAGTCGATGTAAAGTCCATAGACGATCGCGAGCAGCGACAACACCCCCACGATAATATTGGGAATGGATATCGACCAACTGTCGCGTTCGGTGGTTTCCTTGGGGGTAGGAATATAGGGAACTTTTTTCCGCACGATCGTATAGACCAGCCCCACCATATAGATCCACCACGTGCCGATCAACAGAATACCGCCCACCACATGAAAGCCTCGCTCCTCTTCCTCCATGACCCAGCGCTGCACATATTGCCGGATCATCAGGACCGAGACCACAAAAGGAAACCCGACGATGGCAAAGGTGACCAGGTCCACCTTCAGCGGAATAATGCCCAGCGTGAGCGACACCACCGGCACGATAAAGTTGATCAGAAAGATTACTCCCGAAAAATAGTGAAAGGGCAATATCCCGTAGTGCAGGCGTTGGCGCCAGGTGAATTTTGTGAACAACCTTGGATAAGTGGTGAACAGCAATTCAAACGTTCCGCGCGCCCACTTCAGTTGCTGTTTGTAGTAGGCCGACAAGGTCGAGGGAACCAAGCCTCGGGTCAGTACTTCCGGAACATAGACCGATCGCCATCCCCTGGCGTGCAACTGCATCGCGGTGTGCATGTCTTCGGCCAGCCCCGCGGCGTGACCGCCAATGGAGTCCAGCGCACTTCTCCGGAAGGTGCAGTTGGCCCCGATGGCCATCACGGTTCCATATTGGTTCATGGTCATCATCATGGGACCATAGAACTGAAAGGTCTGCTGCGCTGCACCTTTCGCCACGAGAGACTCATCAAGATTGCTGTAGGCCTGCACCACCTGGACATAGCCAATCTGCGGGTCGATAAAATACGGGACCACGCTATCCAGAAATTCCGGCACCGGCACATGATCCGGATCGAGCACCACGCAGAGCTCGCCCGTTGCCTGCTTCAGGATATTATTGATATTCCCAGCTTTCGCATCTTCCCGTGTGTTCCGGGTGACGTGCACTACGCCGAGTGCGTCACATAATTCTTTGATATAGGGGTCATTGCCCTCATCGCCCAAATAGGTCGTGTGGGGATAACGGATCGCCTGGATGGCGCGCAGGGTTTCTTCGATCATCTCGTAGGGCTCGCCCGGGCAGAATGTGGTCAGGATATCGACCGTGAACCGTTGTTGTGTGTCGGGCCTGTCCGGCACACGGATATGAAAGTAATGGTACCACTCGTGCAAAACTTTCAGACAGTTGAAGGCGATGGCAAGGATCAGCAGCCAGTAAAAAACACGGTGCCCGATGTATTCCGGCTGCAAGAGATTGTAGACAAAGTACAACATGCTCAGCAAACCAAAGATGATCATCACCTGCAACATCAGTCGTTCCAACCGCGAAGGGGCTTTTACAGGCGTATGCTTCTTCATTTCACAACATAAAAAGGTGTGTTGGCCGACGCAAAATTTCCATAGGCGTCATAGATCCAGCAATAGATACGATAGGGGCCTTCGGTTTTCGGTACGCGAAAGGTCGCGTTGAGCCCATCTACCTGGGATAACAACGAATCCAATGCGGGGGGAGGTATCTTGTTCTTGTTTGAGTCGTCAAATTGTTCCTTATACCAGTCTTCCGGACGCACTTCCCATCGCAGCCGCAGGCCTTCCGCCGGTTGTGTCAATAGGATCTCTGCTTGGTGAACCGTATTCGGCTGGAAAATGAGATTGTCGTGCGCGCCTTTTTGATCGACGAGCATGTAATTCAACGGTGGCCCTGGATGAAGCACCGTCGGGCCGTTCCATAGGGTGGTCAGCGAGCCAATAGATGCCGACTTCGCTCCGTCGTCCGAAAACATGCTGAACCACGTCGGTGTTTTCTCGTGCTGAAATCCCCAGTAGAATACCAGCGATCCCAGGTAACGCGGATTGTCATAAGGCATAAGCGTCGTATAGATCGATTTATAACGCTCGGCTTTTTTGGTGCTGGTATCTTCAATCGGTGCACCCCAGGCTGTGCTGTCGCTTTCCCAATAGCCATTGATCCCCCATTCGCCTACCACGAAGGGACCATCCCAAAACCAGCTGAAATGATCGAGATCTTCTTTTAAGGACGAAATTCTGCCATAGGTGTTTATTGAAATGATGTCCAAATCAGGAACTTTAGTGCGAACGTGGTAGATATTTTTTCTTCCGAAGCCCAGAAGCGCCGTGGTTACCGGATGGTCGGGGTCCTTTCGGTGGATCATTTTCAGGAGGTTGTTGTAGGCCGTAAAGAAATCATCCTGGGGCTCGTAGAAATAGTGCAGTTCATTTCCCAGGCACCACATGAGCAAGGCCGGATGATTTTTGTAACGGTTGACAATCGCCTCCATTTTTTGGTGGAGCTTGTTCACGGCCTGGCTGTCGCTGTAATATTCCTTTACGTGATTTGAGTTGTACAAAGGGAGGCCCGCCACCACCGCGATGTGATAATGCTGTGCGCTGTCGAGGATGTTTTGAAGGTTCGTGGTGTCCCAGGTCCGGATGGTGTTGCCGCCGGCATCCCGGAGCTCTTTCAGATGGGTGAATCCAGCAACGCCCTTGATGACAAAAGGCACCTGATCGCGGATCAATGTATAGTGCTCGCCTTCACGCATGACGTGAACTTTACCGGTGGCGGTATATTCCTTTCGGTCTGAACAGGTCAGTACACTCAGACCGATGAAAACGAAAAAGAGCAGGGTCTTTAAAGATCGCATAGATCATCTACAAGTTACATGAATTTCCGGGGTAACGCGTTGGCATCCAATCAAAAATCATCAAACTAATGAAGCCTTGCGGCCTTGCAGAAACCATGCTGATGATCGCCGGCATTTGGTGGGCTCAACCCTTGCCTGCGAATCCACCCGGCACCGCCAGATACACCCATCCCAAAATTAACAATTACACAACCCAATGGTTATAATGTACTTTTACATGAGTGGCTTACACCGATAGCTCTTCGGCATGAATATGCCAACCGATCATCAATGAAGATGATAAAGTGCTCCGCGCATTTTTTCGAAGCATAGGATAGTCGTTATCTTTCGCCTGGATTTTGACCTATCCCATGCCGCACATTTACACCCTTCACCAGGATGCCGATGAGATCTTCGTTGTTGACTATACGGGAAGTAAAGAGGCCCAGATGATGCAGCTCGCTACGAAATTCAGGGAATTGATCCAGACCCGTTCCAAACCCGTACTGGTGATGGCGGTCTTCAACGACAGCACCTACGTTACCCCAACATTCATGCGTCATGCCGAAAAGGAATCCGGGGCGGTTATGCCGTTGCTCGAGAAGGTTGCGTTTGTCGGGCTGTCGACGACCAAGAAGATCATCCTTCAAGGGTACAATATCTTGTTCGGAAGAAGCTTTCAGGCGTTCGATACACAGGAAGAGGCTATCCGTTTCCTGGTGGACCGCAGCGCATCGGATAAAAGGAGTCCATTCTAGCTGCACCGGAGAAACACACGCACACGCAGCTGGCTTTTTTCATTTTCAGCCTTCCCATCATTGTCGCTCAGATAATCCTTCGCTGATTTTGTATCGTAAATTATTACATTCGCCAGCAGCGGTTCCACCCCGCTTCATAAACGGTCCGTGAACAAATTCCAACTGCGGCGACATTCATAGCGACCGATAAAAAAGACAAATGACCATGAGAAAAATTTTATCCGCCTTCCTCCTCTTTGCCTGCCTCTCCCATGGGTCGGCTCAACCCACCAAAGCCAAAGATTTTATTGTAAAAGGTTTCCACCTGGACCTGCGCATCCAGGTAATGTCGCCCGAGGCATTGAAAGATCTAGCCTTGCGGCTGAGTCGCAGCGGCATCAATACGCTGGTCATGGAATGGGAAGGAACGTACCCTTTTGAAAAGCATCCGCTGATCGCCAACCGGTATGCCTATAGCAAAGAAGAAGTGACGGACTTTATACGCTATTGCAAGGGGTTGGGAATAGATGTGATCCCGCTGCAGCAAAGCTTTGGGCATGTAGAATATATCCTGCGGCACCCGCGCTACAAAGATCTTCGCGAAGATCAGAAAGACTATTCGCAGGTCTGTCCGCTGAAGGAAGAATTGAACCGCGCGCTGTTCAACGATCTGTTTACCGAACTGGCCTCCACCCATCCCTCCAAGTATTTTCATATCGGGGGCGACGAAACCTATTTGCTGGGCCACTGCGATCAATGCCGTTTGAAAGCCGAGAAGGAAGGAAAATCCAAGCTCTATATCGATCATATCAAAATGCTGGCCGAGCTGGTGATCCGGCTGGGCAAACGCCCGGTGCTCTGGGCCGACATCGCCTTGAAATATCCTGAGGCCTTAAAGTCGCTTCCCCCGGAAACACTGTTCATCGATTGGAACTACGGATGGGAAATGAACCGCTTCGGCGACCACCAAAAACTCATGGAGAGTGGTTTTGAGATCTGGGGTGCCCCCTCCCTGCGCAGCCATCCCGACAACTACTTCCTGACACAGTGGGAAAAACATTTCAAAAACATCCGCGATTTTGTTCCGGCCTCCCGCAAGCTGGGCTACACCGGCATTGTGATGACCTCCTGGTCGACGTCCGGGATCTATTCGTCGGTCTTTGAGTCCAGCAACGACATCATCGACCTGTATGCCATCCGCCATGTCTACCCGCTAACCGGTTTCCCGATGTTGCTGGCAGCCTATACCGAAAGCCTGAAATCAACGGCACCGCTGGACATTCCGGCTTTCATTCAGAAATATGGAAGTGAGACCTATGGTTTTACGAAGGAGCAGTCGCTTCAATTCTGGAAAGCACTGCGAACGGCTCCCTATGAAATCCAACAAGGAGAAGTGGCGGCACCGATGACCTTATCGATTCAAAATGTGTTGGACAGCGCCACGATGGCAGCCCAGTGGCTTCGCGAACTTCAGCCTTCAAAAAACAAAGATGAGTTTGAGCATTACCGATTGATGGCCGACATACGGGTGCTGTACCTGGACTACCAGCGCATCGAAAAGCAAGCGAACGCCGTGTCGTTCAGTCAAAAAGATCTTCCGGAGGTTTTGAAAAAACTGAAAGGCCTGATCGATCAGTCCGGCGATCTGAACCGACGGTTTATTGCTTTGAATAAAGGAACGCTTCATCCCGCAGAAATGGAACAGGAAAATGCTTTGCGCATCGACAAGGCAAAACTGCTCTATGCGCGGTTATCCAAACAGCGAACCGCTCCATAGCCATGTTAAAAATAGGAATAGTCGGTCTGGGCGACATTGCGCTAAAGGCCTATCTCCCGGTGATCAGCACCCGGGATGTCGAAGTTCATCTCTGCACCCGGAACGAAGCGCAGCTAAAAAAAATTGGTGCGCAATACCGGTTCAATCATTTGCATCGCACGGTGGAGTCGCTTATTCAAAGTGGCGTTACAGGTGTGTTCGTGCATACGGCAACAGCATCGCACGAGGCGATTGTGGAGCAGCTCCTGTTTAACAACATTCATGTTTATGTGGACAAGCCCCTTACCTACCATTACGCTTCCGCGGAAAAACTGACGGGGCTGGCCACAAAAAACAATCTCCAGCTTCACGTCGGGTTCAACCGGAGGTTTGCGCCCGCGTATCAATATGCGGGCGCACTCCCGTCTGCAAATCTCATGGTCCTGCAAAAAAACCGGAGCTATTTACCCGGCGAGGTCCGGACGTTTATTTTTGATGATTTTATTCACGTCGTCGACACACTGCTCTACTTGTTCCCCCACCCGATCGAAAAAATGATCGTCAATGGCAAAAAGAAAGACGGGCTTCTGAATCACGTCGTCGTCCAGTTCATTGCTGCCGACGGCACGACGGCGATCGGTATTATGAATCGCGACAGTGGCACCGTGGAAGAACGTTTGGAGGTCGCTAGTCCGGACGAGAAGCGGGTTGTCGTTAACTTGACGGATGTCACCGTATATCGCGACAGGAACGAGACGCACATTGTGCGCGACGATTGGGAACCTACGTTGCGGAAGCGGGGCTTTGATCAGGTTGTTGATCATTTTTTGCAGGCTTTGAAATCAGGCTCATCGCATCCAATTTCTACACCCGATTTCTTGTTCACGCATAAAATCTGCGAGCAGATCGTGGAGCAGTTGAAGGATTGAGGTTTGAGTCAGCCAACATTGCTTTATTGGTCTCGCGTCTCCATTTGGAGTGGGGCGATACTGAAAGCCGTTCAAGTTTCAAATGCGTATTCATGCTGGTTGTCCGGAGTGCTTCTCGAAGAACAGCGATTTTTCAAAAAAGTGGGTCCCCATCAGTTTCGAAAGTTCACGATACGCTTCCGATCTGCCGTGCTCATGATGTCTCCATACAAAGTTCGCCAACCAATCGGCCAGCCAGATCCCTTGATTTTTGTCGCTCGAATCATACGAGCACCGAATATCGACATCCAAATTCAGGTCGCCCCAACATTTGGTTTTGATGTAATCGTTGAAGCTGTTTCCACTGTTCACCTTGATGGTCCTCCTGTCGAGGATCAGCTCGATGGTTTTATAATGCTTCAAGGTATCCGGCAGCAGCACGCCAAGCATATAGTTGTAGAAAATGTTTCTGTCTTTTCGAAGAGGGAGATAGACTTTCTCCTTTCTGGCGGTGATAGCGATAATCTTGAATGACCTGGCCTTGTTATAAATGGCGTTCAGGTTTCGAATGATGTAGGTAGCATCTTCTTCAGAGAAATTGGCGCCTTTCTTTTCCTGCTTGGGTGTCAGACTGTATTTAGCATACAGATGAGCGATCTGGCGCTTGATGTATTTTATTTCTGCCTCGTCGATCACGATGCCTGCAATGGTGATGAATCTGCTGGAACCTCCTGAGTTGTTCGGCCTATCGAAAGTCCACCCAAGGTCGCCGCTCTCGTCTAAAAAAATTTGCATAAAAAAAGGGCTGAATTTTTTGATTCAGCCCTACGTATAAATGTCTTTAGAAAAGATAGCCCCAAGGAGCGATGCAGGTTACACTACATTTATGGCAGATGTTTCACTCCCACACTTGACTTGGCATTACCTATCACACGTAAAAGTAGATTTAATTTTCTCAATTTTCCACTTGCAGCCATCAGAAGACGATTAACTGACTGACTATCAGTAGATTTTTTTCCAAGAAAAATTCCTTTTTACGATTCCAGTCACGAATGGCGGCTTTCCTAGTGCCCCGAAGCACAACTTCCTGGAGTCAGGAAAAAAAATATACTAAAATATTTCAACACCCCGGAACCAAATAAAGCCCTACCTTGTACTGTAATAAATAACATTACAGAATGAACAACGGCCGCTTTTCGATATCCCTCCACATCCTGACCCTGCTGGAGATGCTTTCGAACGAGCTTTTGACGTCGGATTATATCGCCGGAAGCATCAACATCAACCCGGTGTTGGTGCGCAAGGAGATCAGCAACCTGAAACAGCATGGGTTGGTGGAAAGCAAGGAAGGAAAAGCCGGTGGCTATGCCTTGGCCAAGCCCGCCCGCCAGATCCGGCTTTCGGATGTGTACCAGGCCGTACGACAGGCCCCTTTACTGGGGACCGCCAAGAACTTGCCCAATCCATCCTGTCTGGTGGGCAAACAGATCAACAAACACCTCGATGCGCTTTATGCCGACGCAGAAGACGCGGTCATAAAAAAATTGGGCAAGACTACCCTGGCCGATTTCACCAAGCAGTTTGCTTGATTTTTTTTAAACAAAACTGTAACAATAATTATTACAATAAACAAATTTCCACAATTAAAACTCAACTTTATGAAAATTGCATTGATCGGCGCTTCCGGATTTGTTGGTTCACACGTGCTGGCAGAAGCCTTGCAGCGCGGACACTCGGTGACGGCCATTGTTCGTCATCCCGAAAAGATCACTACCGTGCATCCCCGTCTCACCGTAAAAAAGGGTGATATTCTCCAAGACGACGAGGTGGCAGCCCTCGTAAAAGGTCACGATGCCGTAGTGGGTGCCTACAATCCGGGATGGGGCAATCCGAACATTTACAACGAATTCCTGGAGGGCTCGCAAGCCATTCAGCGCGGCGTGAAAAAATCGGGTGTGAAACGGTTGTTGACCATTGGCGGAGCGGGTAGCCTGGAAGTGGCGCCAGGACTGCAATTGGTAGATACCCCGGAGTTCCCTGCCGAATACAAAGCCGGTGCCCAGGCCGCCCGGGATTACCTGAACATCATCCGGAAAGAAGATCAGCTCGACTGGACCTTCCTCAGCCCCGCCATCCTCATGCACCCCGGCATCAAAGACGGCCGCACGGGAAAATACCGGACCAACACCAACCAACCTGTCTTCGATGCCAAAGGCGAGAGCCGTCTTTCGGTGGAAGACCTCAGTGTAGTGATCCTCGACGAATTGGAGAACAACCGGTTCGTTCGTCAGCGGTTCACTGCGGCATACTAAGACTATCTGTTTCTGTTCAACACCAAAGCGCTTTGGAAAGCCAAAGCGCTTCCTATCCCCCTTTAAATATGTCAACCCTTCGTTATAAAACCATTGTCATTGACGGGATCTCTATTTTTTACCGCGAAGCCGGAGATCCCAACCACCCTACCCTATTGTTATTGCACGGCTTTCCTTCGTCCTCACACATGTATCGTGACCTGATCCGCGACCTGGGCGACCGCTATCATATCATCGCCCCCGACTATCCCGGCTTTGGAAACAGCGACATGCCAGCCCGTGAACGCTTTGCCTACACGTTCGACAACCTGTCGGCGGTCATGGAAAAATTCATCGATGCCTTGAAGCTTACCCGCTTTGCGTTGTACATGCAAGACTATGGAGCACCCGTGGGCTATCGCATCGCCGTACGGCGGCCGGAACTGGTCCGGGCCCTGATCCTTCAAAACGGAAATGCCTATGAAGAAGGCCTGGGGCCGGCGATCGACGACGGCAAACGCTTCTGGGCCAACCGGAATGCGGAAACCGAAAATGCGATGCGTGGTGCCCTTACGTTGGAGGGCACAAAATTTCAATACCTGCACGGGGTGGAAGATCCTTCGAAGATCAGCCCGGATGCCTATCATCACGATCAGTATTTCCTGGACCGGCCGGGGAATGCGGCGATCCAGTTGGATTTGTTATACGACTACCGGAACAATATCAAACAATATCCGGCCTGGCATCAATATTTGCGGGAACGCCAACCGCCGGCGCTGATTACCTGGGGAAAAAATGATCCATTCTTTACAGACAAAGGCGCGCTGGCCTATTTGCGCGATCTACCGGAGGCAGAAGTCCATTTTTTGAACACGGGGCATTTCGCCCTGGAGGAGTTTCATGAACAGATCGCGGAATACATCGATGTCTTTCTGAAGAAAATCCCGTAATCCCTAGTTGCCAATGATGGCATTGAGGATCTCCGGATTTAACGCGATGGTGCTCTTATCGACACCGTAAAAGAGAACATACGCTCCAAACAAGGCCTCCAGCATTTTACGACGAAGCTCAAGCTTTTTTTGTTGCAGCAACGAGGTTTGCTTCTGGTCGTCTTTTGTGTTGTTTTGTTTGAAGATGAGTTCCCGGTATTCATTGACCATCTGCATCATCGAGTAGTTTGCCCGGGAGGCAGCCAACGAGAAAAGATAATCGTCGTCGAGAACTTTGAGCGTATGACGCCCCTTGAGGTTGCCGATCGTTTGCTTCAGATTATTTTTATACACCGTGGTTTGGGAACGTTTCAGCCGGGTGTATTCCTCGAGTGAGAATTTTTTGTTGAGATCCAATACTAGGTCTTCCATCATGATTTGAATTCGAAATTGTTTTGATGCACCGCTAAAACGGTTTGTTTTCCGCTACCACAAGTTTTGGGAAACTTTGCTAAAAAAATATAACCTTTTTCAACCGATGCGGTTAGATGTACAGAAAAATAAAACGCCTTTGTAACTCTCAATAAAACGTATTAAAGTAAACCGTTGTTCTGATTCGCTCTGAATTATTAAAGCCCAAGGAAAACGGTAGTCGTAAGGCTGCCGTTTTTCGTTTTTTTTAGCCTTGATAGGTGCTCCGGTCGATCTGCAGCTTCTTTATCATATCGGTGCTAATGGATTCGGCATAGGCACCATAGGCATCCACCAGCAGGCCTTTGGTTCCGGAAGTAGACGAGACGGCATACAGCACAGCGCTGTCGTCAGGGTTGGTCATGCCTTCAAAGCGATGTACTTCGTCCACATGAAACTCTTCGGGCCGGAACTTGACATTCAGGGGTGCGCATTCGATCCATTCCGGGTGAAGGTTGAAATCATTGGTATACCCCGCCCCTTTCAAGGCGTTGATGGCCTGGGAGAGTGTTTCAAATGTTTTCATATGCGTTGAAGCTATTTATGTGCCGAGGGGTTCAGGTACCCGGATCGCCATCTTCCGGTAGGATTACGGTAAAGGTAAGACCATTTTTTGTGGCTTTGCAAAAAATCCATGAGCGGCTTATCGCGTCTCGGGGAATTTAAAATAGAATTCACCGATAATGTTGGAGCTATCCCACGTGTTTTGCTTGTTGGCCGAAAGCCGGAGCACACTTTGGCGCACCTCCTTGAAAACCTGCTCGATGGTTAGCCCGGGCTTGCGCATGGCTTTAAGGAGTTCCTGGGTATACAGCCCATTGCGCCCCGGCCCGTCTGACGCAATAGAGCCCGGAGCGGTGGCATAGGCGATGAACGACCCGCGGGCGCGGCGCATCTCCATGAGGCCCTGCTCGCCCAGGGACCGGCTCAGGGCGGGGAACGGGTTGTTGCGGCAGGCGTCCAGGATCACGATGTTCATGCGGGAATTGGAGCGCTCCATGTTGGCCAGCACCATGCGCTGCACGGGAAAGCAATAGCGCGCAATGTCGTCCTCGAACTCGATCATGGCATCGATGGGCACCAGGTAGTTCTCGTCATCGCGCTGCAAACCGTGTCCGGCGTAGTAGAACAGCGACACGGTCTTGTCGCGTTCGCCGGCGTCCACCTTCTCTTTGAAACGGAGCATGGCGGCACGCATTTGTCCATAGGTGGCATTGGTGAGCAGTTGCACCTCGAAGTTGGAGTTCTGCAATTCCTTGGCGAAATCGGTTGCATCGTTCACGGGATTCTTCAAAACACCGATGCTCTTGGGGTAGTTGCTGTTGCCGATCACGAGGGCATAGCGTTTTTCATCCTTATAAAAATCAGCAACAGAAGGCGTTGCCACCACGGGTACCGCCGCCGCTACCACCTTGTCTTGGGTCACCGGGGTTGTGGTTGACGGCACAGCGTCCTGCTTTGCCGTCGTGTGGGCCGGCTCGTCCTTTTTGGCCACGACGGGATCTTTTTTAACGGACTCGTCCTTTTTTACCCCGGTGTCTTTCTTCGTCTCGGGGGTATTAGCCGGTTGATTGACGGGGGGCCCTGCGACCGCTGTATTCCGGCCGGCCACGTTTTGCTTGTCCAGTTTTTCGAGGTCGCGCCGGATGTCGGCGTTGTTGGGTTGCAGGGTGGCACCGCTCTTGAGATCGGCAACCGCCAACGCGATCTGCCCGAGCTTGGTGTACAGCTGGCTCCGTTCGTAGAGAAGCTTCGCTTTTGCTTCGGCATTAGCATCCAACTCCCGGAGCGCACTGGTGTAGGCCCCTACCGCTTCTTTGGTGTCGCCGGTTTTGTCATAGCTTTTGGCCACAAACCAATAGATGTTGCCTTTGTTGGGATGGTCGAGCAGAACGGCTTCTTCAAAATCGGCGACGGCGTTTTTGAAATCGTTGGTCTTGTAATAGGAAAGCGCCCGCAGGTAAAACACCTCGCCGTCCATCGACTTGTCGCGGGTGGCTTTGCCGAGGTATTCTGAAAAGTTTTTGATGGCCTCCGCATATTGGCCCGACGTGTAGCTGTCGTGGCCTTTCTCATAGAGCTTGAATTGCGCCGCGGCAGATTGCCATAGCCCCAGCGTTAGAAACAAAATAGTGGTAAGCTTCCCGGTTTTCATCTCACGTCACGTGTCAAATTGTTCTCTGCTTAGAAATTATAAGAGGCTCCTACTTGTATGTTCAGCGATGGAAATCCCTTTTTAACAATCGGAAACTCGTCTTTTGCGTAGTCCGTCACCGTTTTGTTATACGCTTGCGTGCTGACATACGACACTGGGAATGTATAGCCAATCGCGGCCTGTAGAAAGAACGAAAAGGATTTCGTGGGCATCACTTCAACGCCTGGGCCAAGAAAGACTCCGCCGGTCACTTTCGTTTCCGATTTTAAAGCATCATATTTTTCCGGGCCCCATTTGCTGGTATAGCCATCGGCATAATAAGTATTATCGCCCTGATTATAGTATAAGATATCGTCCGCCGTGGTCGCGGTGTTGTTGTCGTCTTCAAAGGTTTCATAGGTGTATCGCGCGTCGGAACCGTGCACGGCTTTCCGCGAGGATATGCTGACAAAGGGTTTCACAAAACCGTAGACGGAGATCTTTGTATTGTCTTTTACCGGAATGAAATTCACTTTTACATTCACCGCCAAGGAGGTAAGGCTCAGGTCTCCGCCTTCCAGATTGAGCAGATAACCATAGCCGTAAGTCAGGGACGGGAACGCATACTTGGTACGCCAATCGTTCGGGTCTCCGGATCCTTTATACAGGGCATCGCCCGTGATATCTTTTGGATTCGTGACCGTAGGGTCATATTGAAAACTTTGGTACGACACGGAGGGACCGATGGAGAGCACTCGATTTAGTCGCTTCAAAAATCCCAGTTCGATATTATAGCCAACGCTGTAATCACCGATGTTTTTTCCGAAGGTGAAGGAAGGCCCAATCCCTAAAAACAGGCCCTTGCTTTTATCGATCCGTTCACGTTTAACGATGGCACCTTCATCCTGGGCCGAAAGAGTAAGAACACACGCGGTCAACAGGCATGTGCACACCAAGCTTAGAGTATTCTTCATACAGAGGGGTTTTGATTAAAGCAACTATACCAACTCGCCGCAATACACCGTCAGGCTCCAAGTCGCCGGCCTATTGCAGCTTGAAATAAAATTCTCCAATGATGTTCGAACTGTCCCAGGTGTACTGCTTGTCGCCCGACAGGCGGAGTACATTCATGCGCACGTCTTTAAACACTTGTTCGATGGTGAGGCTCGGTTTCTTCAGGGCTTTCAGCAGCTCCTGCGTGTAGAGACCGTTGCGGCCGTTGCCATCGGAGGCTACGGAGCCCGGTGCCGTGGCATAGGCAATGAATGATCCACGGGCCCGTTTCATTTCGCCCAAGCCCGACCCGATAGACCGCGAAGTAGCGGGGAACGGATTGTTGCGGCAGGCGTCCAGGATCACGATGTTCATGCGCGAATTGGAACGCTCCATGTTGGCCAGCACCATGCGTTGCACGGGAAAGCACATGCGCGCGATGTCGTCTTCAAATTTCACATCGGCGTCGATCGGCACCAGGTAGTTTTCGTCCTGGTATTGCACGCCGTGGCCGGCATAGTAGAACAGGCCCACCGTTTGATCGCGCGGCCCGTTAGTGAGCTTTTCGTGAAACTTGCGCATCGCTTCACGCAATTGCACATAGGTGGCGTTGGTCAACAATTGCACTTCAAAATTTGATCGTCTCAATTCCGTTGCCACGTCGGTGGCATCGTTCACAGGATTTTTGAGGATGCCGATATCTTTATTGTAGTTGCTGTTGCCGATCACCAGCGCGTAGCGTTTTTCATCTCTATAGGTTGCCGCGATGGCCGACACCACTTCCGCGTTGGCCGCGGGCTGAGAAGCCGGCTGCGACACGGGTTGTGTAGTCTGCTGTTGATCTTTTACCGCGGGCGTCTCCGTCTTTTTGTTTTGTGGATTACTCTTCATGATCACCTGCGTTTTGCGCTCCTCGCCGGCGGCACGGTTCGTGGCCGGGGTGGAGGCCGAGGCGCTGGCAAGGGTAGTGCCGGCTACTTCGGGATTGGAAGGATCCAGCTGCTTGGCCTGGGCCAGGTCGTGGTCGGCACCGGCCTTGTCGCCATTGCGGGCCAGGAATTGGGCGCGGTCGGCCAGGATGCGGGCGGTGGTCTTTTTGTTGTTTTGGGCTGCGTCGAGGGCCTCTTTGTAGAGCGATGTGGCCTCGGTTGTTTTGCCGAGTTTGTCGGAGCAGCGGGCTTTATACCAATAAATTACGCCTTTATTATAGGGATTGAGCGTGAGGCAATGGTCCAGGTCACTCAGCGATTCGCTGTATTTGTTGACGTGGAAATAAGATTGGCCGCGATAGAAATAGAGGTCCTCGTCAAAGCGTTTATCATGGGACGGCTTTGCGAGCAGGGCGGAAAATTTGTCGATCACCTCCTGGTACTCCTTGTTGCGGAATTGGGCCACGCCGGCATCAAATTCTTTGGAGTCCTGGGCCTGCACAAGGGTGATGGCCCATATGAAAACACACAGACTAGACAAGATCTGCTTCATATAGTTGAGTAGTAGGTTATATCAAAGGTAGTTATACGGCAAAAATTAATGAACCGTTTCTCAAAAGAGTTATCGCACCCGTAATGCAAAAAGTGGTATTTTTAGGCGATTTGGAATCCATGAGAAGACTATTCCTATTTTTTTTCGTCACGCTCACCCTTTGTATGTCCGCCTGCAGCCCCAAGTCCAATTCAACCGTTTCGGTGGTAAAGCCCAAATATCACCACCGTTGGTACGACCGCAAAAAGGACCGCCATACCAAGCGCACGAAGACCATAAAAATGAAAAGTTAGCCCTCCTTCGCTAAAGCTTCGGCGGGCAAGCCCTCGCCTTCGCTAAAGCTTCGACGGGCAAGCCTCGCCTTCCTTAAAGCTTCGGCGGGCAAGCCTCGCCTTCCTTAAAGCTTCGGCGGGTAAGCCTCGGCTTCCTTAAAGCGGCGAGCAAGGAGTTAAAAATCACGCAATTCCCTTCATCAGAAGGTCCACATTCTTTCTAAAAAAGAGCTTTAGCGGACTCTGTTGCCCCAGGTGCCCCATGACGATACCGCCGATGAATACGGACATGATGAGGTTGGTGATCTCGCGGGTGTGAATAAATTTGGTGATCTCCTTCCGGAAAATCGCCTCCAGCGTAAATTTTTCGAACATCTGGTCGGTCGACATGATCTCGACGGAGGTGATATTGGTGATCTCCGGGAAAAGCAGCTTCTTTTCTTCCGGCTTCACGGGAAAGGGTTTGGGTGGGCGTTTGAAATCCGACAGGTATCCCATCAGGCTGAGCCAAAGACCGGGGTGTTCTTCGCAGCCTTCGCTTAATTTATCGAAGAGGTAATAGATCCCCACCAATCCTTCTTTGGGTTTCTGGGCCAGCTCCACCGAACGGGTGAGGCACCATACGCGGAAGTAATATAAGAGAATGTCTTCCTTTTGGGGAAAGTATTTGAACAAGGTAACTTTTGAGATCTTCACCTTCGCGCAAATATCCTCCACATACAAATCGTCAAATGATTTTCTGCCTATTAATCTCAAGGTGTGGTCAAGCACGTGCACCTTCAATCGAGCGGCCTTTTCTTTTCGCAGGCTCATGTACTATGCTTAATAAGTTTTTTATAAAGTTTCTCTGGAATTAATACTTTTATAACGACTAAACCAATAGCCCCAATGATGAATCGCGTATTTCCGCTTTTACTTGCCATAACACTAGTTGCCTGTAAACCGGCAATGCGAAAGGAAAGCATCAACGGACGCATCACCGACTCGGCTATGGTGGTCTGTGCCCATCCCTTGGCGGCCCAAATCGGCGCTGCTATTTTGCGCAAGGGGGGCCATGCCGTTGACGCGGCCATCGCCACCCAACTCGCGCTGGCCGTGGTCTATCCGTCGGCGGGCAACCTCGGCGGTGGCGGCTTCCTGTTGTTGCGCGAACACGACGGCACACTGGCCGCACTCGACTACCGCGAAATGGCGCCGGCCTCGGCGGCCACCACCATGTACTTGGACGAGAGCGGCAACATCATCGATGGCCTCAGCTCGAAGGGCCACCGCTCGCACGGTGTGCCCGGAACGGTTGCCGGACTCATCGCCGCGCATGCCAAATACGGCAAGCTGCCGTGGAAAGAACTCGTTGAACCCGCTATCGCCCTTGCCCTGAACGGCTTCGCCCTGACGGAAAAAGAAGCCGACGGCCTCCATGGTATTCAACAGGATCTTAAAGAAAACAATGTCGTGCCGCCATTGTTTTTTCTGAAGGACAACTGGCAGGCTGGCGACAGCCTTTTCCTGACCGACCTCGGCCATACCCTGGAGCGCATCCGCGACCTCGGTGCAGCCGGCTTCTACGAAGGCCCAACCGCCGACAGCATCGTGGCTGAAATGAAACGCGGTGGCGGCCTCATCACGCACGACGATCTGAAGGGCTACAAAGCCATCTGGCGAACACCCCTTACCGGCACCTATAAGGACTACAAGATCATCTCCATGCCACCGCCGTCCAGCGGTGGGGTGGCATTGTTGCAACTCCTCAAATCGGTAGAGCCCTACCCGATCAACGACTGGGGACACAACACCGCCAAGACGATCCACCTGATGACCGAAGCGGAACGACGCGCCTATGCCGATCGCTCGGTATACTTGGGTGACCCGGATTTCTACAACGTGCCCGTGGCCCGGCTCACCGACAAACTCTACATCGACCAGCGGATGCGCGACTATGACCCCGAACATGCCACGCCCAGCGGCAACATCAAGGAAGGCATGATCTCCACCATAGAATCCGAGCAGACCACCCACCTCTCCATCGTCGATGCCCAGGGCAACGCCGTTTCCGTGACGACCACGCTCAACGACAGCTATGGGTCCAAAGTGGTGGTGAGCGGTGCAGGCTTCCTGCTGAACGATGAAATGGATGACTTCAGCATCAAACCCGGCGTTCCCAACATGTATGGCGCGATCGGCGGTGAAGCCAACAAGATCGAGCCCGGCAAACGCATGCTCAGTTCCATGACACCGACGATCGTCGAAAAAGATGGAAAACTCTTCATGGTCGTCGGCACACCCGGAGGTACCACCATCATCACCTCCGTTTTTCAAATCATTGTCGACGTGCTCGACCATCGCATGACCATGCAGGAGGCCGTGGACGCCAAGCGCTTCCACAGCCAGTGGCTCCCCGACACCATCGCCATGGAACACAATGCCATGCTTTCGGATGACAGTCTTACCCTGGTAAAGATGGGCCATGCCTTCCGGCGACGCGGTGGAATTGGCCGCGTGGATGCCATCCTGGTGCTCCCCAACGGCAAACTGGAAGGCGGCGCCGACCACCGCGGCGATGACACCGCCGATGGGTTCTGAGTCATTCGGGGGGTGATGAGCGAAGTTGGTCCGGGAGAGGCCGTCCTTCGGGTATTGTCGAAGTACATCCCCTTTGTTTACCGTATTTTTACCGTCACGATCCCGCGTCCCAAGGACAGGGGATCTATACTTTAAAGCACACGCCTTGCTAAAACGGAGACTCGATTGGCTGCTGCAGAACCGCATTTTACAACACCTTTTATTCTGGGTTTGTCATGTGGTTTTCTATGCTGTGTTGTACGGAAGCTTTGCCGACACGTACAAACAGAATTTCATTGAGGAACTGGAGTATCTGCCCGTAAAGATCATCTTCACTTATTTCACGTTGTATTTTCTGTTGCCTCGCTACTTGTTGCCCGGGAAATATGGTCTGTTCTTCATGTGGCTTGTCCCCTCCTCTTTCCTCGCGGGGATCGTGCAGCGGTACGTCGCATTCAATTTTGACTATCCCTATTATTATCCCGAGGCTCTCAACGATCCATTCTTCTATTTTGCCAAGATCGTGAAGATGGTGGCGTCGATCTATCCGGTCACTTTTTTTGCTGTGGCCATCAAGCTGCTGAAATATTGGTATGCCAACCAGCAGGCACAACAGGTACTGACCAAAGAGAAGCTGGAAGCAGAACTAAAATTTTTGAAGACCCAGATCCATCCGCATTTTTTGTTCAACACCCTCAACAATCTCTATGCGCTCACGCTGAAGAAATCAGACAAGGCACCCGACACGGTGCTGAAGCTTTCGGAGTTGATCAACTATATGCTCTACGAATGCACCAGCGAGCATGTGTTGCTCACGAAGGAGCTCAAGTTCATTCACAATTACATTCACATCGAAAAGATGCGGCATGGCGACAAACTGGATATCGATGTGCGGGTCAACGGCGAGGTGAACGACCGCAAGATCGCGCCGCTCATTTTGTTGCCGTTTGTGGAGAACAGCTTTAAACACGGGGCGAATGAGGAATTGCAACACGCCTGGGTGAAGATCAGCGTCGACATTCAACCGACGGTCACGGTCATTAAAGTGGAGAACAACAAAGCGGCCCTCAACGGCGTGGCGCGCAAGCCCGGCATCGGCATCCAGAATGTGCGACGGAGGCTCGACCTGCTGTACCCGGGGCTTCATGAACTGAAAATTATAAACGGCGAGGAAACTTTCCTGGTCATTCTCACGATTCAGCAATAAACCCGAATACTATGTCCGCGAAGTGCATAATAGTAGACGACGAGCCCCTGGCGATAGAGATCATCGAATCGTACGTAGCCAAAGTGGAGCAACTGGAACTGGCCGGCACCTTTCGCAATGCCATTGCCGCCTTCACGTTCCTGCAACAAAACACGGTGGACCTCATCTTCCTGGACATTCAGATGCCAAAACTTTCCGGCATCGAGTTCCTGAGAACCTTGAAAGATCCTCCCCGGGTGATCTTCACCACCGCCTATCGCGACTATGCCATCGAAGGTTTTGAATTGGAAGTCGTGGATTATCTGCTGAAGCCCATCCCCTTCGATCGCTTTCTGAAAGCGGTAGCGAAATTCATGCACCAACCCACCGCGCTGCCCCTTATCCCCAAAACAGACGCCCTCACCGACGATCACGTCTATTTTAAAGTAGACAAGAAAATGATCAAGACACGCATGGCCGACGTGCTCTATATCGAAAGCATCAAAGACTACGTCAAAGTGAAAACGGCCGATAAGGAGATCATCACGCAACAAAAGATCGGCTACCTTGAAGAGAGTCTGCCCCGTCATCAGTTCCTGCGCATCCACCGCTCGTTCATCATCAACATCGACAAGATCGACGCCTATTCGGCGGTTGGCGTGGAGATTGGCAAACACACCATCCCCATCGGCCGGAATTATAAGAACGATGTGATGAAAGTGTTAACCAAAAATGTATTCTGAAAGAGGACCCCGGTCTGAACGTTCGCGGGTTTAGCGGCTCACGCGCGGCCTGCGCACGTTGTCGCACACCACGGCTGTGGCAATCCCCGCATTCAATGACTCCGCCAGCCCAAAGCGGGGAATGGTGATCTTGTCGGTGATGTATCGCTCCAACGGTGGGGCAATGCCTTTTGACTCGTTGCCGATCACGATGAGACCACCCGCTCCGAAGTCGACCGTGTGCACGTCCTTTCCATCGAGGTAGGTACCAAAGACGCGGTGCGCAGTATCTTTTAAATAGGTAGCGAGATCGGTGTAGAAGACCGACACCCGGGTGAAGGAACCCATGGTGGCGCTGATCACTTTGGGTGCGTAAACATCGGCCGTTTCTTCGGAAGCGATGATCTTGGCGATGCCATACCAATCGGCCGTGCGGATGATGGTGCCCAGGTTGCCCGGGTCGCGCAGATCGTCCAGAACCAGGGCAAATTCGTTGGCAGCCAGGGGAAAGGGCTGGTTGGGCTTTTGCCGGGCCACGGCCAGCGCGGCATCATTCGTTTGAAATTCGCCCAGGCCTTCCAACTCCGAAGGCTTCACCTCGATCACCTCCATTCGCCCGGTGGGCCGATGGCTGGAGAGAAATTCTTCCGTGCCCAACAGCAGTGTCACCTCGAAATCGGAGGCCAACAATTCGCGAACACTCTTTGCTCCTTCCACCAGAAAACATTGTTCCTGTTTGCGGTATTTCTTTATTTGCAAAGATTTAACAAACTTGATTTTAGCTTTTGATAGCATTTTCCACCCCTTGACGACATCGAAGTTCAAATATATAGTCTTGGCGCTTTGGCTTTCCGCATCCCTTTCAGGATGCTTGGGCATAAAGCACCTGAAAGAAAACGAAAAACTGTTGTTCCGCCAAACGATCCAGGCGCCGGGCACCATCAACCAGGAAGACCTCCGGAATTTATACATCCAACGCCCCAACCGTAAGATCCTCGGGACCCCCGTCACCCCCCTGGTGAGCATCTACTATTTTGGTGAACGCCGCTACCACCAGGAGAAGTACATCCGCCGGAAAGAGGCCGTTGAAAAGAAATACGACGATAAGATCGCTTCCACCACGTCGCAGCGCAAGATCAACAACTATCAATTCAAAAAGCTGAAGAAGGTCGACAAGCTCAACGGCTTTATCGAGAACGGCAACGTCTGGATGCAGTGGGGCGAGCCCATCTCGGTGTTCGACAGTGCCAAGGCGGCGATGACCCGCGAACGCTTCCAGGAGTATCTTTTTGGCAAAGGGTATTTTAAAAACAAAGTAACCGAACACGTAGGCAACACCGGCAAGCTCGTGACGGTGAACTACAAAATCGATCCCGGGCAACCTTACTTTGTTGACTCCATCTTCTATGACGTGGCCGACACCGCCGTGCTGCACATCGTGAACGACAATGTCCGTAACAGCTTTATCGTCAAGAACACACGCTACGACCAAGACAACTTTACCAAGGAGCGCGAGCGGTTGGACCTGCTCATGAAGGATTACGGCTACTATGACTTCAACCGCCAGTACATCGACTTCGACATCGACACCACTTTCCGCACACCGGAGCGGAAGATCGCCGTGGTCATCTCCATTAAAGATCCGGCCAAGCGCGGCTATCATAAAAAATTCAACATCGACCAGGTGACCTTTACCACCGACGTGGGAGTGAACGCCCCAGACCAGCAACGCCAGACCCGTTCCTACCGCGACATTCAATACAAATACTACAAGAACCAATACAACCTGAAGATCCTCAGCCAGCGCGTGTTCCTGCAACCTGGCGAAGACTACAGCCGCACCAAGACCCTAAGGACGCAGCAACAACTGGGCAACGTGGAAGCGTTCAAGTTTGTGAACATCAACTACGACACGGCCGGCGGAAAATTTATCGCCAACATCTTCGCCAGCCCGCTCTCGCGCTACGAGTGGACCAACGAGGCCGGGGTGAGTGTGACGCAAGGTTTCCCCGGGCCGTTTTATAATATCTCCTTTAAAAAGCGCAACGTTTTTCACGGCATGGAAACCTTCGACCTGAACGGGCGCTTCGGTTTTGAAGGTGTGGCGTCGGCGACCAGCAGCGAGAACGTGTACAAAAGCACAGAGGCCGGCCTCAATGCCTCGCTCACCTTTCCCCAATTTATCTGGCCTTTTAAGGAACGCCAGCGCTATAAGTTTGCGCAATACAACCCCAAGACCAAATTCACAGCCGGTTATGCCTATACCGACCGCCCGGAATACCGGCGTACAGTGATCTCCGTCAACGGTACCTATACCTGGCAAAGTGCGAACCGGAAGCGATTATATTCACTGATCCCGCTCAACCTTGGCGTGATCGATACGGCCAACCTGTCGCAGAGCTTCCGGGAGCTTTTGCTGAAGCAGCACGATTTGGGGAACAACGCTCTGA